>JAADYW010000284.1 GCA_010092845.1 Chloroflexota bacterium | reverse complement strand
TCCCGATTAGCCAGTGTACGGAACCTGGCGTCAACCGCCGGTACAACTTCCTGGGTAAGATGCGAGGCATAGTTGCCAATCGCAGAATCCAGGAACTGAGAGCCGCCCAGTCGGGTCCAGAAGTCCGGCATGACAACGATAACCGGTGGCATTTTGCTGTTGTGTATCAGCCGATCAAGGCGTTGGGGCATGTTTTCGTCCCATTGTTGCCAGCCAAGATAGTAGTGACTGGTGCGGCCATGACTACTCAGCATATACAGCGTGGGATAACGCTGGGCAGTTGTCTCGTCATAACCAGGCGGCAAATACACCGCCAGCTCGCGGACTGCGGGGTCACCGAGGCGATTGTGTTGCAGTAATGCGCTTTCCAGGGTCAGGTACTCAATACGACTATCGGCCATAAACACGCTCACTAGGGGGCTTAGCAACGCTGGTCATTCTAGCGTTTGAGGCGTGCGCCTGCAAGGCACGGATAACCGCCGTTTGCCCGGTGCTGGCTATGTTCCACCTTGCGCCGGCCCTGCCTTTAAGGTAACATGTTGGCCGCTAAATGCATATACATACACTTTCCGTCCGGGCTGGAAAACCCGGGCAAACCCGTGGGAAGGAACAACGCCAGTGAAACGTTCGTATGAGATTACGTATATCGTGACCCCTAATCTGGGCGAAGAAGATCAAAAGGCGGTTGAAGACCGTGTTGTTGGGTGGATTGATTCAGCCGGTGGTGAGATCAAGAACTCCAGCCACTGGGGACGCCGTCGCCTTGCCTATCCCATTGCACAAAATCGTGAAGGTTACTATATTTTCCTAGAGGCTGATCTCGAACCAGATCAGGTTGGAGAGTTTGAACGCCGCATGGCGATTGATGTGAACATCATCCGTCACCTACTAGTACGGGCCGAAGAATAAACGTCAGCAGGCCCTACATGAGTAGGCGGAGCGAAAAGCAGTTCTTTGTGCGAAACAGCGTTCGGGGTGGTGTTGTATGGGCCGTGGATTGAACAAGGTTATGGTGATTGGCAATCTGGGACGCGACCCAGAAATTAGGTATACGCCCAGTGGCCGGCCTGTAACGAGCTTCAATGTTGTCACATCACGGACCTGGCTCTCTTATGACGGGGATCGTAAAGAAGAGACCGAATGGTTCAATGTCGTCGCCTGGGGGCCATTGGCGGAGATCTGCAACCAGCACCTCAATAAGGGCCAACAGGTCTATATCGAAGGCCGGCTGCAGACGCGCGGCTGGCAGGATGACGAAGGTCGTCGCCACTACCGAACTGAAGTCGTGGCCCAGGAGATGATTATTCTGGGCGATCGGGTGAACCACCATTATGCGCAGTCGGAAGACGACTATGCTGATGACGATCGCGACGGTTTGATTTTCTAGTTCCGAGAACTTTGGATGAAATGCCATTAGCAGCGTGCTCGGCACATTTGAGGGCATGCGGGAGGTTATCTAGACAGAATGGCTGATGAACAAACACGGAATACTGACTCACAGCAAGGCGGTTCAAGTGGCGGGGGGGAACGCCGCTCCGAACACCGCGGGCGACGTCCGGGAGGACGACCCGGGCGCGGGCGTCGGCGTGGGTGTCCCTTCAAAGTCAACGGAAAATGCAAGATTGACTACAAGGATGTTGATACACTCCGTCTGTATCTGACGGACACGGGCAAGATACGCCCGCGGCGCCAGACAGGCGCATGTTCCAAGTGCCAGCGGGCTCTGTCAATCGCGATCAAGCGCGCCCGTTTTCTGGCGTTGTTGCCCCATGCTCCCGATCATATCCGTCAGCACCGTTAGTTCCTGCTGAAGCTGGGGTTGGGTTCGCGTCGAGTTCAATAGTCCGTGTTGCGGTGCAGCACGGCTTCTTTTTGAAATGGCTACTGTACTTGAAGGATTAACGTTTAGCGATGGCAAAGCGGAGTACAACCGGTCGCGCTCGTAAGGAGCGCGACCCACTAACCAGGAAGCAACATCTCTCTAAGGCGGAACGGGATGCCCTCTGGCAGCAACGCGTTCTGATAGGCGCCGGTGTTCTTGGCGGCTTGATGCTTATCGCTCTGCTGGGGGCGTTGATCTATGATCTTGTGATCGTGCCGGAGCAAGCGGTTTCGGAGGTCAATGGCCAGGAGATCAAGACTGATGATTTCCGCCGCCGCGTTCGTGCCCAGCGTTGGTTTTTAGCGGATCAGGTGCGAGAATTTCACAGTCAGACCGGCCAGCTTGACTCCGGGACCGTCAATTACCTGGACGATGCAGAGACCGTCGGCACTCAGGTCCTTGATCAGATGGAGCTGGAGATCCTCCTGAAGGAGCAAGCCGAAGAACTCGGCGTGGAGGTTGATGAGGAAGCGGTCCAGAGCCAGGTCGATGACTACATTGCCCGTTATACCGGGCAGAGCCTTACCCCAACGCCAACGTCTTCCCCGACTCCAGTTGAGGTGATCTTGTCGACACCGTTTATCACGGCGACGCCATCGCACACGCCAGCGCCAACGTCGACAATACCAAGCACGGCGCTGCCAACCATTGAAGGTTGCGAAGGCGAAGATTGCGCCACTGTAACACCGCTACCCAGCCCCACGGCCTCCCTAACGCCGACGGCGACCCCCGAAGTAACGGATACGCCTGAGCCCAGCGAGACACCCCTGGCACCCGATGATGTACGCAGCACCGTCGAAGACTTCGAGTCGGATCTCTATGAGGATGCGGAAGACGTGGCCGATGTTGATCGTGAGATTATTCGCGACATCTTCTACTTCCAGGCACTTCAGGATGCCCTTCGTACCCATATCACGGATGAGATGATTGCCAATGGCGAGCTGGCCGATGAGCGTCTGTCTGCTGAGGCGCGCCATATTCTGATTGCCGTTCCCGAGGAATTGCAGGGCCCGGCTTTTGACCCGGCCGTGTGCGACTCAGAGGAGTGGGCACCATATCGTGAAGAAGCCGACGAGGTCCTCGCCGAATTGAATGCTGGGGCGCCCTTTGCTACCCTGGCGCGGGCGGTCTCAGACGACGAAGGCTCGGCAGTCCAGGGCGGTCGTTTGCAGCCAGCACAAGATGTTGATGCTACATATGTACCGCCCTTTGCCGAGGCGATTCGTGAGGGCGAGATCGGTGAGTATCTAGGCCCCGTTTGCTCACAGTTTGGCTTCCATATCATCCAGGTGTTCGACAAAGAGTGGCAAGACATCCCCGAGAGCGAGTTGTTCCAAGCCCGCTCCCAAGCGTATCAGGAGTGGGAGAACGACCTGCGGGACAGCGCAAATATCCAGCGTCGGGATGATTGGCGTGAGCGTATCCCTGAGGAACCTGACGTTGATGAGTTGCTCGGCGATCTCATCGAAGATAACTAGGCCGCTGATCGCGTAGATTATAGCTTACAGGGCGCGCACCGTTCATTTGACTGAGAACGGTGCGCGCTGTTGGCTTTCAGCTGAGAGCGGTATAATCTCGCCCGAGTTTACTTATGCGTTTATCTTGAGGAGCTTTCTTAGAACATGAATATCGAGCAAACACGTGAGGCAATCGCAGAAGGCATTGGGACGTTTATGCTGGTGGCTGTCGGGGCTGGCGCAGTGGCAATCAGTGGGGGAAATGTGGTTGTGGCTGCCCTGTCGCATGGCCTGATCTTGATCGCCATCATCAGCACGTACGGCCACGTCTCTGGGGCGCATGTCAATCCAGCGGTAACGTTGGGCCTGCTGGCAGGCGGTAAAATCGAACTGAGTCGAGCAGTTATCTACTGGGTAGCGCAGCTGATTGGCGGGCTACTGGCGGGTGTGTTTTTACGACTGGTGCTTACCGGCCTAGAGGGCGCAGAAGCATTGGGCCAAACAGTACCGCTTAATGACGAGATTAACGCGCTGGATATTATCCTGATCGAAGGCGCGTTGACATTCTTCCTGGTGAGCGCGGTTTTTCAGGCTGCCGTCTATGGGCGGGGCGGTGCTGTCACGCCGTTGATCATTGGTCTTACCCTCGCCGGATGTATTACCTTCGGAGGTCCACTGACCGGAGCCTCGCTGAATCCGGCGCGTACACTGGGTCCGGCGTTATTTGCCGAAGATGCCCAGGGCCTGATCGAAGTGGGCAATTATTTCATCGGCATCCTTCTGGGCGGTACGCTGGCGGGCTTCGTGCATTCTGATACATTTGCCCCGGGAGACGACGAAGCATCGCCCAAAGGTCGGCGTCCGAAGAAGCGGTAGTCATGAAGCGTGTGCTAGTATGGGGCGCCAGTCCGGTCGCGGGCTGGCTGGCTGGACGCCTGCACCAGGCTGGACACCCGGTAACATGGCTCGCGGATGATGCCATCACGGCGACAATGTACCGCTTTGAGCGCCTGGAGCTGGTGAGCCCGATCCATCGGATGTTTGTGTATGGCCTGCGTGTATCGGCAGACATTGAGGCGGCGCTCGAACCGTTACCCGATTGGATCATCTTCGCGATGCCGAATTGGGCTGTTGGTGACGCTGTCATGGCGCTATCATGGCGCATCCCGCCGCGTAAGTGCCCTCCTATCCTCCTGCTGGTCAATGGAATCGGTAGTCTGGACAAGATCACGACCTTCTATGATGCTGGGCGCGTATTACAGGCTGTGTATACACCCCGTTTCACCTGGCCGATGGTGGATGAGGCAGTCCCAGCCTATGAGACAATCGTCAGCGATGCTCTGGGTGGTGCGGGCGTGATGGTACACCCCTATGGTCCTGAGGCGGCTCGTCTCTTGGAAACGGCTTTCCTGGCATCCACTGTAATCCGGCCGCAAGAACCGCTGCTATGGAGTGGCCTGTTGTGGGAACTGCAGGCGAATGCGCTGCCGGCACTGCTTGATATCGCGCCTGAGGACGTGTATCGTGATCCGCGCTTGTTTGCGATCGAACACCGACAGTTACGTGAGGCCGTCGCTATTCTGGATACGCGGCGCATTCCACTGCTCCGATTGCCTGGCGTGGCGGTGCCGCGTTTGGCCTGGCAGATTCGCCTCCTGCCACAACGCCGTCTGGCGAGTATCCTGGCGCCGAACGCGCGCCTGCCGAGTTTGCGCCAGGCACTTGTCCATCAGGCTGGGCGCAGTGATGCTGCCTATCTCAACGGGATTGTGGCCGCCGCAGCCTTTGAAAAGGGCCTAGGAGCGCCGGTGAATCATGTTCTGGCGCTGAGCGTAACTGATGTTGCCGAAGGCCGTGCACGCTGGTCCCAGTTTCGCGACAACCCTGAGTATCTAGAGACACTGATCCGGGTTGCGGCGCGCCATGCCTGAATCTGATTTGTGAAATGGCTAGCAAACGGGCTTTACTTCGACTATACTGAGAGCCTGACATTGCAAGCAATAAAGCATGGCTGCGACACGCAGTCGTTATTTCAGAGAGGAGACTATCCTTTATGGCTGATAAGGCGACATCTATAAAAGAGGTTTTTGACGAGATCCCAGAGCGCTTTAACCCGGACGCTGCGGCCGGTGTTGACGCTGTGTTTCAGTTTGACTTGAGCGGCGATAACGGCGGCAAGTATTGGGTCAAAGTTGCCGACCAGCAAGTTGATGTTAATGAGGGTGAGCATGAGGATCCGACTCTTACTGTGCTGGCGAGTGCGGATGATTATCTCGCGATGGTAAATGGTGAGATTGCCCCTATGTCGGCCTTCATGCAGGGCAAGGTTAAGGTCAAAGGCAATATGGGGTTGGCGATGAAACTGCAAGGCATCTTCGGGCTATAACCCCTGTGGACCCACAACGAAGTCGCATAAATTACCAGACTCGCTAGTGCTAGCGAGTCTGTTGTTATCTTCTTGCCTCACACCGCGATCCAGGTCTATTCCTCGGTAGTAGTAGGGCCCTCTGCATCTTCTTCCGTCAAGGGTGCTTCTTCCTCACGACTCACGGGATCGGCGTAGAATACCAGCGCACTGCGGACACGGCTGGTTCCCAGTGGCTCACTGTTATTAATATGACTCACGCCATCCACATCAACGAAGATGAGATTGGTATTTGGCATCTCGACCATTGAATCGCCGAACGTCTCTACCAGGGCGGAGACTAACCCCGGGGAAGCTGTCCCGACAATCCAGTTCAGCGCTTCGGTCTGGGGAACATCGTTCTGATTGGCCCAGTTTTGGAGCGCCCGTGGTGTCAGGTCGGTATCAATGTTCAACATGATGTATACGATGCTATAGGGCCGTGACTCGACGGCAAATTGCTCGGCGATTTCCCGGATATCGGCGGCCTGGATGCGGCAAGAGGCGCATTCCGTATTCAGCGTTTGGATGAGCATCACCTGACCTCGAAAATCGGCCAGGCGGTAGGTATTGCCGTCGACATCGGTGAAGCTTTCTTGCAGCCAGTCATCCTGGGCATAGGCATTACCCAGGTAGTCATCACTGACGTTCACGTCCACGGTTGCCTCCGGCGTGCGCGTGACGATCAGCTCCTCTGGTGGGGGGGTGACAGTTGGGGTAACGGGCACCGTCAGCGATAGCGACAGTTCCGCCTGGCGCGTTTGCTCAGCCGCCGCTGTCATGAGAGGCACCTGTTGGGTTGCGGCCGCCGCTGTTTCGGGGCCCCTCTGGGAAAGCGGATCGACTGTGCTGGCGTCATCTGACTCGTTATCGTTAGTCTCGCAGGCAGCCAGGGCCAACCCCAGCAGCAGTAAGCATACAAGAACGAAGCGTTTTTTCAACATAAGGCATCTCACCGCCGGTTCGATTGAATGAGCACTGTTCCAACTATAAGGTACTCCTCGGGGGTCTGTCCATTGCCAGATGTCACCGCTAGTACCTGCCCGTTTGCGGAGTTATAGATCTTGACAGCAAGCTGGTATTCGCCGTTGTTGATGCCACTTATGGGGATGTGATGGTGGTCGAAGTACACCGCGTCAGCGCGCCAGGTGTTGGTCGGCGCCAGACCGCCCTGGGGTGGTCCATCATGTTGGGCCTGTAGTCGCCCTTGCTGATCCAGAAGAAAGACCGAAACACTATAACTGGTCTCCAGCGAGCGGCTGGTGCCCCAGAGGAGGCTCACATCTAATATGGACGCAGTCAGCTCTCCCGGGAACTTGGCGCGATACAACACGATTGTGTCGTCGTATCGACCGAGACTCTGGCTGTCGGGAGGCACGCGATCGTAGTGGTACCAGGCAATCGGGTTTCCCTGATGGTATTCGAAGTGCGTCGCGGTCCGCGTATAACCATGTCGGCTCAACGGATCTGCGGCGTCCCACTCTTGATTGGGGTTGACCCAATGGGCCATCCAGAAACCGTCGTGCTCCTGTAGAGTCGCATCTAACACGCCAAGGAAATAGGCACCATGATCCAGCCGCAGCTGGTTGAGATTATAGATTGTGGTGCCCTCTGGCAAGCTGTGCTCTAGGTGGTACCGGAGGGCCTTATCTCCGCCGAGGACATCCATGATGACTGGTTCACCGTGGGGGTGGTTGGCGGCAACGTACTGCGCCATTTCACGCCACGGGGGATGGTCGAAGTACGAGTCCAAACTGGTGACGCCGTTAGCGAGGAGGATAAGGGCCAGGATGATACGGGCTGGTGGCGCAAACAAGGCGGCTCCGTAGCCGGCCATTAACGCTATCGGCAGGAGCAGTAGGGCCAAATTGCGGTCGGTCAAGACCGTTACCCACGGATAGACCGCAATCGTGAGGGCCACCGGCAACACAACCCACAAAACGCCATACGTGCCACGTGGGAGGACTATCTTCTGGCCAGCCGTATCCCGCTTTTGCGCAGCAACCCGCAGAATACCCAGTAGCAGCAAGCCACCTATCAGGCTGACAGGCCGGCCCAGATAGTCAATGGCCAGAAATTCAGCAGTTTCGTAGCTGAGATCCATCGAATGCAAGATCCCCTCGGGCCGGATATCGAGCTGGTGTATTGCCACCAGTGACCATGGCGCGAATCCCAGTGTCGACAGGCAAACGATGCTCACCAGGTGGCCGAATCGTTGCCAGGGACGTAAGTTCACGGCCGCATAAGTGATCTGAACCAGTAGAATGATCATGGTGTAGTAATGCGTGTAGAGAGCCAGCAAGATTGTCACGGCATAGAGGAGCGTATTGGTTCTTGATGGCTGCTTCAACCAGCGGAGAAATACCGCGCTTGACAGCGCCATGAGCATAAAGGCCAGAGTATAGTGACGGACCTCCTGAGAGAGAACGATATGTTTGTCGGCCAGAGCCAGGATCAGGGCGCCGAGAAGACCGGCAGATAGTGAGAACAACTGCCGCCCCAGGTGTACCATCAATGCGATTGAAATGAGCGCGGCGTAAACGGCGATCAAGCGCATTACTATTACGGAATCGCCTGCGACCTGGCGCCAACCGCTGAGCAGGATGAAATAGAAGGGTGGGTGGAGATCGTCCACCAGCCGGCGGCTTACTTCCGCAGGGTTCTCGGGGTCTGAGAATTCAACCGACCAGCCTTCATCTCCCCATAGGCCCTGTGCGTTTAGATTGTAGATCCTTAGTAGGGCTGCCAACAACAGGACCAACACGGCTAGTGTGAGAAACAGGTGACGATTCATAGCCAATTCTAATAACAGGCTCATCTGGCGGTAGGCGCTGCAAGACTAGACTGGTGACGCGCCAGGATACCGTGCTCATCCTGGCCAGATTAGCCAGCAAAGGATGCTCCCAATTATGTATACGCGCAAGTTTAGCATTATACCAGTAATTCTCAGCCTGGTGATGACGGTTGCCCTACTATTGACTGCAATTGGCTATCAGGCTGTTGCGCAGGTCGCACCGACGCCTACCCCCTCCGCTGATGATTGGTACCTTACCGAGGTCGAGGAATGGGATCTGCCATACACAATTCCGGGGAGCCAGAGCGGTGATGCGACCTGGTCCGTCAAGGCACCCCGTTTTGAGAGCCACTACCCCCGCGGATTCACGTTCTCGGTTGAGGTTGCCAGTAGTGCGGCAGATGTTGAGCTGGCTTCAGTCATCTGGTCTCATACACCCAACAGATTGCAGCGCCTTGAGACCCGCGATATTGATCCTGATACCGGGACCATTGAGATCACCTGGCGGCCTGACGAATCGTTGCCGCCGTGGGTGGCCGTGAACTTCTACTGGAGCCTGGTGGATAGCGCCGGCAACCGCTATGCAACGAATTGGATCCTCAATAACGAATACGCCGATGTTCAGGCTGGCTGGACCCGTGTGGAGTCTCAGGATGTGGTGATATTCTTGCAAGAGGGCGTTCCCGAAGAGGCTATTGACCTTACTGTTGATGCGATGGCCACCCAGCGGGCGACGTTCGAGCAGGCCTGGGGTGGGGCGCTATCTTACAAGCCGCGGGTCGTCTTGTTCGAGAACCAACGTGATTTTCAGGAATGGCGACTCGGGTTTGGCGGCAGCAGTGTCATCGGCCAAACCTCACAAGAGTGGGGAGCGACTGTTCAGGTGCTCAACGATGGTGACGTGGTTGATCTAGCCTATGGTACAGTCTTGCACGAGATCGGTCATCTCTACCAGTTCGAGTTTGCTCCGGATGCCTTTGATGCGGGTTCGTGGCTCACTGAGGGGAATGCGACTCTCTTCGAACTGCACCAGCAGTATGACTACGAAGCCCGTATTCGCAATATTGCGGAAGCGGGACGGTTACCCGTCTTGTTGCAGGGCAGTGGCCCATTTGCGGCAAGCCCAGGCCCGGACGGTATTGGGCGCTACGGTTATGATGTCGGCTATACCTTCTGGAAATGGCTGGTGGTCAATTTTGGACTGGATGCGCATCGTGCCGTCATTGAGAGGCTGGCAGCCGGAACACCGCGAAATGTTGTTTTTCAACAGGTGACCGGGCTCAGCCAGGATGAAATCGAGCGTCAGTGGGCGACATGGCTGGGGGCAAGTGGCCCCGCGCCGACACTTGTGCCGACGTGGACACTGCCCGCTTTTCCTGCGACCTCGACGCCCTTCCAGTTCAATACGCCGGCAGCGGAATAAACCTCTGTTGCGGGAGGTTGCGCCGCGCGTGGTTATTACACCTTTCGTCAACCGACGGCGTTGCGCTATTATTCTCGTGCATCTGCCGGTGTGCCGAAAGGACTTTATCATGAGGCGTTTCTTGCCAGTGACTGTCCTTGCCCTACTGATCGTCGCGTTCATGCCATCATGTGGAAACAGGGGCGATGAAACGCGGACGCTGACAGTCTTCGCCGCTGCGTCACTCACCGATCTCTTTGAGGATTTGGGCGCACGCTTTGAGGCCCAACACGAGGGAACTGAAGTCATTTTCAGTTTTGCCGGGTCTTCACAATTGTCGGCGCAGTTGATTGCGGGCGCACCAGCAGATGTATTTGCCAGCGCGAATCCCCAACAGATGTCCAGGGTGGTCGATGCCGGCCTTGTAGTCGATAATCCACAGATTTTTGCCTACAATCGCCTGGTGGTAATTGTTCCTGATGAGAATCCGGCTCAGATCACCACTTTGGCTGATCTCGCCAGGGAGGATGTAGCACTGGTAACTGCTGCGCCCGCTGTGCCAGTGCGCGTCTATACGGATCAGATGCTCGCTGCAATGGCTGCCAGTGCGGCCTATGGGCCAGAATATCGGCGCGCTGTTCTGGACAACATTGTGTCCGAGGAGAGCAATGTCCGGCAGGTTGTGGTCAAGGTTGCACTCGGGGAGGCTGACGCGGGCGTGGTTTATGCCTCGGATGTGACAGCCGATGTCGCCGCTGATCTCAGCGTTATCACTGTGCCAGCAGAATTCAACGTCATGGCTACCTACCTGATAGTCCCTCTGCAGGCCGGTGAAGCCCCTGAACTCGCGCAATCCTTCGTCGAGTTTGTCCGCCAATCTGACATGCTTGTCAGCAAGTGGGGATTCATGCCCCTGTCCGCAGGAGCCGCTGAGTAGTTTCCGGTGCGCTGGCGATCTCTCCTTCTGGCGAATGTAATCCTGTTGGCTGCAAGCGGGGTGCCTGTCTCTTATACACATCT
>JAADYW010000283.1 GCA_010092845.1 Chloroflexota bacterium | reverse complement strand
GGTATAATAAGTGTATTGAAGCTCTCGTCGCCCAGGCACCCCGACATGGCACCCGGATAAGTGGCTATTATGGTTTCAGATGAAGCACGTTATCAGGAGAACGGTTTTCAGGTTGCGATTTACCATAACCGGAAGCCTGACCCGTATGTCCGCTGTGAGACAACCGACCAACCCATGCATCATGTCGCCTCGATTTTTGATGAGTGGGCTGAAGGGCAATCTTTGCTTATTCACTATCACTACTGCAAGTCCACTGGCCAGATCACCCAGCAAATCATCCGTGAAAGCCCTGAAGGGCGTTCGACGCAGAAAACCACCTTCGAACAGCCTCCCCATGAGCTGCTCGTAGAATTACTGGCTACGGCACGCCAGCAGAATGGGCGCACAGTAACCTTAATGACCATCAACCGCCGCTGGTGGGCGCCTAATCGCTATCCACTGTTTGTTGGTGAGCAGATTGAGGCAGGGGAATCTGCAGCATCGCTTGCGGAGAAGATAATGGGGGATGAGCCAAGCCTGGACATGATGCCAATGCCGCGCTATAGCCCGCCTGTCTCGCGCGATTGGAATCCCTTTACGTCACGGCGAGTGAGCACCCAGCCAGCAACATCAAACAGTGAGGGCAAAACACCACCGGACGAAGCGCCGTCCGCCGCAGCCACCGAGAATACAGAAGCCTCTCCAGATGATGCGGAGAGGCCTGGCTAGAAATTCAGCAACTCGCGAACAAGCTCCGGGCTTATTCGATGTCGACTTTTACCTTAGATCCCTCCGCAGACTTGCCTTCTTCTTCGCCATCCTTCTGGCGATTCATCATCCCCTCCAGGTCATCGCGCGCCGACTCAAACAGCTTGCGAAACGACTCGATGAAGGCCTCACCGGCTTTGCGGGTATGGTCACGGAAATCTTTAGGGAACAGGGACTCGATAGCTTTACCTAGCTCCTCGATAGCGATACGCTGGTGATGCACAAAATCTTTGAAGGCGCTTTCACCAGCTTCGATCGTCTCTTCTGCCTCGTCTTTGACCTCTTCAGCGGTCTCTTCTGCCTGGTTCTTGATGTCCTCGTCAGTCATTTTTGCCTTTCCTCGCTATATGAACTACAGACCTGGGGCCACTATATAGTTATAGTTAATACGCAATTGAAGGCCACGAGTTGCAAGCCATCAATTTAATAGCCTAGTTCCCGATTGACAACGTTCATCAACGACCGCTTTTCGATAAAGCGGCGTAGATTCTCCTCGAAGACGGCTGCCGCTTTTTCCTTGTAATCCCGCATGTTACCAGAGATATGCGGGCTAATAATCAGGTTCGGTGCTTGCCACAATGGATGGTCTGGCGGTAGCGGCTCTGCAGCGAAAACGTCAAAAGCCGCGCCGGCAATTCTCTCGTTCTGCAAAGCCGCCAGCAACGCATCTTCTTGAACGATTTCGCCACGTCCAACGTTGACAAGAAAGGCAGTTGGTTTCATCGCCTCAAGCATCTCAGCGCCAAAACTATAGCGTGTCTTTTCCGTAAGAGGCAGCGTGATAACGACGAAATCACATTCTTTCAACATGAAGGCAGTCGCTTCTGTGGGGTAAAGGCGGTCCGCGATCTCGCCTTCGGGGTCTCCCTTTCCAGGGAGGGTATATTTCGTGCTGTCGGGCTGGCGAATATCCCGCTTTGTCGCGAGAACTGTGGCGCCAAAAGCTTTGCAGAGTCGTGCGACCTCGCGGCCCAAACGACCGTAACCCAGAATGCCTACCGTTGACTTATTCAGCTCCTGGGCCATAAAGATCGAAAAGCGATTCCGGGGCCATTCGTTATTCGCCTGGTGATGAAGCATCGCCGGGATACGGTGGCCCAGGGCCAGAATCATCCCAACTGCATATTCGCCAATCTTGGCAACATGAATGCCGCTGCTATTGGTCAGTACAATATCCGGATGCGCTTTGACAAATGGATCCTCAAGCAAGTGGTCAATTCCCGCAAAGTGGCTGTGGACCCAGGTGATATTGGACTTAATGGTGGCCGGCGGCAGAAAGAAGGTCGTGTATAGGACATCAGCCTGTTGCCAGGCCCGGTTTGGGATATCCTTTTCTTTCTCCGCCGGTTGGACCCGGATCTTGATATTGGGTGAAACCGCCTTGAAGCGCTCGAGTATCTCATCGCTGAAGCGGGTCGTAATCAATACATTGATAGTTTTATCGTTCATACGGGCTGATTTCAGGATTTTCTGCGCCGGAATAATGAAACAATACCTATACTAATCAGTATAACCTGTCCTGCCAAAAAATACGGCAGCAAATCCTCTGGTTTCAGTCCATCAGCCTTGCTATCGTCAGCGCGCTGTTCTCGCTGTTCGGAGGGATCAGCCGCCGGGGCGGTGTTATCGGGTTGCGCGTCGGCGGCAACCACGGTCGGAGCATTAGTCACCACTGCAGCTGTTGGCAATATGATAGGAGTCGCAGTATTGGGCGGCGACGTCATCGAGGCGGTCGCTGTCCAGGTGGCTGTAAATGTCCAGGACGGCGTCGGTGTCAAGGTCGGGATCGTCGGCGAAGGGGTCAATGTGCGCGTCGGCGGGGGCGGCCGGCGCGTGGGTGGCGGAGCGGCGGCCGCATTGCCCTCCGGCGGCGATGCGGCATCTTCGGGCGGAACGTCAACCTGTGGCGCTGTAACGCCACTTCCTTTACCAAAAACGAGCGTATAGAAACTGCCGCGTTCGGTAGTGGCGACCCCGATACCGATTTCATTGGTATTGGCATTGGTCAATCCGGCATAATGAACTGGGGAATTGAGCCAAAAATTCCAGGCATCCGCGGCTGTGGCGAGGGTACCACCATAGATATTCTCGCTAATCCAGCCCCCAGCGTAGCCATTTGCCCGGGCCCTGTCAACCGGCCTGGAGCCATTGCTTTGTTGGTGGCTGATGTGCCCGGTAGTGGCCATATACTCGCTATGTTGCTGGGCGGCTGCGCCAAGCTGAGCGTTCAATGCATAGCCGGGAACTCCCACCTGGGCGCGCAGGTTATTTATCTGGCTCAGGAGCCAGCTTTTCTCGTCTTGTTGGGCGGCAGCGGGTAATGGGCTAAAAGCAAAGCTTATGGAATTGAAGCACATGAAGCCCACGATAAGGGCCCGTACGGTCCGTTGGATATTCAGGATATTCATCGGTCATACCTGGACTGGATAGATTGCGACATCTCTCTTTATTAACGCCTATTTGCTGTGGCGCAACCCACGGTTGCGCTGCGTTTTACCGATACGCAACACCCAGCGAAGTCGCGCTGCGATTTCTAAGAGTGTTCTATTGCAGAATAAGTTTAGAATTTTATTACAGAATCGCGCTATGCTGCCAATTCTGCCAATTGTCCTTTGACTAAAGATTATAATCATAGTAAACTCGTAAACGTCCTGGTCTGGTGGTCTACCAAGGTCGCAGTACCTTTCTCGAGATATAAACCACTACTTCTATCAGACCCGCAATCCTAATTGCGGTGTTACAGATTTGGTGTTTATGGTGAAGGACCACCCAATACCTCCAGGGCACCGATACTCTTCTACCGAGGTGATATAGTAAAGCAGATGGATTTAGAGAACAAGGACCAGCAAACGCAAGGACAAGAGCCAGATATCGATCCCATTGCAGATACTGAGGAGCTAACTGAAGCCGATTTTCTGCAACTGGTTGAGGACTCATTCGACTACAATCCCCCACGGCGTGGCGAAATCCGCAAGGCCACAATCCTGCAGATTGACCGCAATGAAATCATCGTTGATATGGGTGCTAAGCAGGATGGTATTGTCACCAGCAAGGATATTGAGCACCTCGACCCCAAGTTTCTGGCCTCTCTGGAAGTCGGCCAAGTTGTCCCCGTCTTCGTTCTGCAACCGCGTGACAAAGAGGGCCACCTCATCGTCAGCATCAATATGGGCTTGCAACAGAACGACTGGGAAGAAGCGGCGCGTCTGAAGGAAGATGAAGAAGTCATTCCTGTGCGTGTTACTGGCTATAACAAGGGTGGTGTTCTGGTACGCTGGCGCAGTCTGGAAGGGTTCATACCGGCTTCGCACATGGTCACCGTAAGCCCAACCCAGCAAGGCCAAGACCGTCGGGACGCGCTCGAAGATCTGCGGCGCTCAGATGCTGAGGCCCTCGATGTCAAAGTGATCGAGGTCAACCCTGAGCGGCGACGCTTGATCTTCTCGGAGCGCGAAGCGCAGCGCGAAATCCGTGCCCAGAAGAAAGCCGAGCTCTTGGAAGCGCTTAGCGAGGGCAAGGTCGTGCGCGGTACCGTAACCGGGCTGCGCGACTTTGGCGCTTTCGTCAACATTGGCGATGCCGATGGGTTGATCCATGTGTCCGAATTGGCCTGGCACCGCGTTGATCATCCGAGCGACGTTCTGGCAGTTGGTGACCAGATTGACGTCTTCATCCTCAATCTCGACCGCGAGACCAACCGTATCGCGCTTAGCCGCAAGCGTCTCCTTGAAGATCCGTGGGAACACGCTAACGAGCGCTACTATGAGGGTCAATTGGTCGAAGGTACGGTGACCAATGTGGTAGACTTTGGTGCTTTCATCGCACTAGATGATGGCCTCGAAGGACTGCTTCACCTCAGCGAGATGGGGGACGGTTCTTTGAAGGAACCCTACAGCTATGTCAAGAAAGGCGATCGGCTCCAACTCCGCATTAGCCGTCTAGAGCCAGAGCGACGCCGCGTTGGCTTCACGCAACGGTGGGGAACCGAGGTTGCCGAATCCGATGAAGCCGGCGCCGAAGCCCAGCCGGCCGAGACTGAGAAAACTGAGGAAACCCAGCAGCCTGAGGCAGAAGTGGCTCCGACCGAAGCAGTAGCGGCCACTGCGGCTGAGGCTTCCGCAGAGGCCGAGGCCGAGCCTGTCCCGCCAACAAATGCGGAAACTACCGAAGAGACTGAGGCCGAGCCTGTCCCACCAACAAGCGCGGAAACTACCGAAGAGACTGAGGCCGAGGCAACACCTGAAGCCGAACCCGAGACCTCTGAGGAGAACAACACCAGCGAAGAGACCGTATAGATCCTGCTTTTATATCGTCGCTGGTAGCCGACGCAATGACTATGAATCGTGGCCGAGCAACAGATGTCCTGGTTGCTCGTTTTTGTTGTCAGCGCCCTTTTTCTGCTGGCGATAGCGCCGCACCCTATTCTCAAGCCAGGTTAAGGATCGCACCAACGGTCCCACAGTTACACCGATACCCCACAATAGACACACCAGGATAGCGCCCCCACTCAGGATCAAACCCGTCCTCAACCCGAGGGTCGCATAGCTGAACCTATACGTATGCACCCCCGGACGGAGCTTGACCCCGACGTAGCCGCCGACCGTCACCAGATCAGCAGGCTTGCCGTCCACGGTGATCTGCCAACCAGGAAAAGCCACAACATTCGCCACCAGATAGCGGTCATTATCCCTGGTTGACGCGACGAAGGTCATGGTGTTGGTGGTTACGTCTGATGGCTGGATAGCCGCGACCTGGCTAGCGCTCGCGACCTGGGTGTCCAGCGTTGCCTCGTCAATGGTGTAGGCAAATGG
>JAADYW010000282.1 GCA_010092845.1 Chloroflexota bacterium | reverse complement strand
GTAGGCGGTAATGTATGCGCCAATAGGCCGGTCCAGAGTTGGCGGCGCCGTGTCGGGGCCCTTCCATCAGGATGAGGCGATCCAGCAAGGCTTGCGTGAGTTCTGTCCGTAGCTCGACATAGTCCTGATCCGCATGGAGGTTAGTCATCTCAAGTGGATCTGCTTCCAGATCATAGAGTTCGCCGTAGGGTTGCCCAGGGTAATAGATAAGCTTGTATCGTTCCCCGCGTAGCATCTTCACGGCCCCGCTCTCGGCGAAGATGTGTTGGCGAGACGGTGGCGCGTCGCCTTGCATCAATGGCAGCAAGCTGAGCCCTTGCACTTCAGGCGGAATCGGCAGCCCGATCAAGTCCACCAGGGTTGGGAACAGATCAACCAGTTCGACTGAGGTGTCGATACTCTGGCCTGGGATAACCTCTGGGCCAGCGATGATCAGGGGCACATGCAGCGATTTGTCGTAGAGCATAGGAAAGGCGTCGGTGCTCTTCAGCAGCATACCGTGATGTCCCAATAGCTCTCCATGATCGGACAGGAAGATGATAATCGTGTTGTCTATCAATCCTGACGCCTCTAGGGCATTGACGATCTTCGCAACCTGATCATCGACGAGTGTAACGGAGGCATAGTAGTGGGCAATGACGCGCCGAAGCTTCTCCGCCGTCAGGTGCTCATAGTTGTGACCCAGGTTGGCGCGGCCGCGTCGCTTGTAGGCCAGGTGCTGGGGTGGCTTGGCGGACAGGTCGCTGTGGAAGCTCAGCGGAATAGGCATATCTGCTGGCCTGTACAGTGATGCATAGGGCTCCGGTGGTTCAAAAGGATTGTGGGGATTTGGAAATCCGACAAACATGAAGAAAGGCTGCTTGGCTTGCGCCTGATTGAGTAGAAAGGCTGTGCTCTGATCGCCGACCCAGCAATCAATGTAGGCTTCGGATGGTACTGGACTCACGACCGCCTGGAATGTCTCGTGATACTCAGGCAGCGCCCGGCTGCTGTACTGCTGGAGGACTGCGTCCCAATAGCCGTTTGCTTTCAACCAGTTGGTATAGTCCGGGCGTAGCAACTCAGGTGATGTTCGATTGGAGGTCTGCCCACCGCTCAACATGCTGAATTGATAGGATGATGTCTCTTTGACCGAGAACAGATGAGTCTTGCCGAAAGCAGCGGTGAAATAGCCGTGGCCTTGAAGATACTCGGGTAGCGTCTGCTCATTATCTGCCATGGGAGCATGGTTAGAGGTTGACCCATTGACGTGCGGGTAACGGCCAGTCATCACCGAGGACCGGCTTGGCACACACTGCGGATGCTGGGCGAAAGCCATCTGAAACACTGTGCCGCGTGCCGCCAGGTCATCAATAGCCCGAGACCGGACAATGGCATCGCCATAGCACCCCAGGCAGTCCGCACGTAGTTGATCAGCCATGAGTACAATGACGTTCTTTGGTGAGTCTGAATGGACGTTCATCAAGACCCTGTGGTGTCCTCCAATATCCAGAATTGGTAAATTGGTATAACCACTCTAACACCATATCAAGCATAACAGATTCGCGTAGAATGCAAAAGACTGGTGAGTGATGGCGGCAACATCGTCTGTCTGTCCGGAGATTGGTAAGAGCTCACGCGGCATTTGACCTTGCGAGCAGCCGTTCGCTGGTTGCTGGAGCTTGTTCAGCCGCGCCAGCGCATCCCAAGTAGGAGGCCCCATCAGACCAGCGCAGGTTAGCGGCTGCTTCGATTGCATGACATAAGTCACCTGAAATTCATGATAGTTTGCTTCGGATGCGAATCTCACCTGTCAGGCCAAGAACCAGCCAAAGCCAGACTCATCAAATACACGCCGACTACGTAGCCACGCGGCGATATCTCTGGTATAGTGTTAATGTGGTACTACCAATTCATAGATATGGGGTCGCCGCATTCTGTGGATCTACAGATTGTCGGCAGACCGGGATATGACGTGAGTGTGTCTATATGAACAAGCACTATCGAGGCGCGCTAGTTGGCTGTGGGTACGCGAGTGCATTCCAACTCACGGCTTGGTCTCAGATCGAGGGTGTCGAGATCGTTGCTGTCTGCAGTCGAACGCGCGAAAAGGCTGAACGGCGTGCTGCCGAGTACGGTATTCCCGCCGTTTACCAAGACTATGAAACGATGCTCGACGCCGAGACACTGGACTTCGTGGACATCGCCACCCCGCCAGCAACTCACTTGCCGATGGTCAGGTCGGCTGCCGAAAGGAAGCTGCATGTCCTGTGCCAGAAACCGATTGCGGATACCCTCGCTGAATTGCGCGAGATGATCGCCATCTGCGACGCAGCCAATGTGTTGTTCATGGTTAATGAGAATGGGCGATTCCAGCCCTACTACCGCAAGGCACGCCTGCTGATCAAGGATGGGGTTATCGGCAAGCCGTATTATGCTAATCTGACAGCCCGCAAACGGCTTTCGCTTCCCGAGTTGCGCTTCAAGCAGCCCTTCTTCGCGCAGATGCCCAGATTGATGATTTACGAGATGGGTGTTCACTTGTTGGACACAGCGCGCGCGTTGTTTGGCGAGGCAAGCACGGTATATGCC
>JAADYW010000051.1 GCA_010092845.1 Chloroflexota bacterium | reverse complement strand
TTATAATGGTTTTCTTTGCATCAGTCATTCTAATCATTGCCAGCCTGTTTGTACATACACCAGGTTTTTCCCAGACCGATGAAGAGTTGGAACGGATTGACCAGGCGATGCAGCATTTGAGTGGTTATCTAGGCCGAACCATTACCCGCAACTCTCATCAGTGGCGCTGGAGTGAGATCATCTATCCTGATACGAGTCTTGACTGCCCGTTACCGGGGGCAGAGTATGCGCAACAGCAAACCCGAGGATACCAGGTGCGGATCTTTGTTGATGGCCTGGAGTACGACTATCGCTTGAATGCCGATGGTACTGTCGTCATCCTGTGCGTTGATGGCCGGCCTGACCCCACCAGTATCGGTGTCGACATCCCCGAGCAAGCGCCAACCGTGGAAGACTTCGCGGATTTTGACGTTGTTAACCTCACCCCGTCAAATTGGTGGGCCTGGGCTTATGTTTTGGATACCGATACGCTATATTTGCTGGATGCTATTGGTGAACAGGCGCGTCTCCCGCGTCCTCGTTTGCCCAATGAATCTCCCGAGGCAACGCCAAAACTCGGTTTTTCACGCGATGGCCAGTATATTGTTATTGCGTCTGAACTCAACTCCGGCGTTTCCGGTGTGGGATTCTACGCAATTGAGACTGGCGCGTTCACCCGAGTACATACCGTCAGCCCCGGTGAAACGCCGTATTTGGGCTTCGGATACGACAACTCGAATATCACGGGTTCGCCGTTCATCGTCGATCCAAGTGGGCGGTTCGTTGCGATTGGTCTGGCCAATACTGACTTCAATAATCCCTCATGGCGGGTGATCGTCTTCGAGCTGGCAAGCGGAAATGCCCTATACCAGATCGGTAATGCCAATCCGCAATTGGGCGTCCTCGGTGAAGCTCTGAATAGCGCGGCCATTGTGTTTCCCCGTGTCGTATACTTCGATGAAGGTGTAGTTCACGTTCAGTTGATTCCTTTTGCTGCCGGGGCGGCTGAAGCCTATCCCGCGTTCGCCTGGCATCCCAATGCCAACTTCGTCGAGGTCAGCCCGTTTACTCATAACTACATCGATATCCTGCCGACAACTAACACGGCTGTTTTCGCACAAGTTGATGAGGGCACACCCAGACTGGACA
This sequence comes from Chloroflexota bacterium, assembly GCA_010092845.1. Taxonomy (GTDB): domain Bacteria; phylum Chloroflexota; class Anaerolineae; order Aggregatilineales; family J027; genus J027. The sequence continues at coordinate 5,613 of JAADYW010000051.1, read as the reverse complement.
CAACCGGACCGCTTATTGCCTATAACACGATCGCCATTGGCTCATCTGGCGCGCCGCAGGCAATTCTACAGAATGGCAACTACATTCACACTGCAACGCGCTGGGCCGATGGTGGGGAGCAAATCATATACAAGGCCATTGATGGCGCCGGAAACGAAACCTGGAATGTCCTGGACCGGGCCAGCGGCACCCAATTCTCTCTCGAAAATGACGTGGTGGCTGTTTACGGCATCCCCGAAGGCTTTCTGACGCGCACCTCTGAGGGTGGTTTCACATTTCATAGTGACACCGGGGTGCCCCGTAATCTATGGCAGGCTCCCGAAGGCACCAGTAGCATACTTGCCTGGGCCAGCCCGGCGGGGAGTAGCTTTGTGCCCTCTGTCGTTCTGGTGCCCCAGAACTTGACCGGGATTGTTCATTGTCCGGACACACCGGTAAGCAACATCGCCATCGGTATGCGTGGCCAGGTAACAGACATCACGTTGCGCCTGCGTGAAACACCCGGCGGCGAATTCCTGGTATCTATGGCGTCAGGCACTGAATTCCTTGTGGTGGGCGGGCCCGAATGCCAGGGTAGCTATACCTGGTGGCGCGTCCGTCTAGAAAACGGCACAACGGGCTGGGCTGCCGAAGCAGACGAGAGCATTTACTACATCGAACCATTGCCCGAAAGCTGATCTCTATAGTACAAGCAGCTCCATGCGATGAGGTAGATGCACATTTGTGCTTCTACCTTGTTTTTGTTTGCGCTACAATAACAGCATCATGTATTAAGGAGGTTTTGATGCAGCATTTCCTGACTCTCTTAGAGTGGCCTAAAGACGAGTTAATGCGACTAATTGAAGAAGCAGTGTTTCTAAAACGCGAGCACCAAACTGGCGGCAATCGCCCGGTTCTGAAGGGGAAATCCCTCGGTTTGATTTTCCAGAAGCCGTCTCTACGGACACGGGTAAGCTTTGAGATGGGGATGGTCCATCTGGGTGGCTATGCCTTCTACTTGAGCCCGCAAGAGATCGGATTGGGCAAGCGCGAGTCTATTGCGGATGTCGCCCGCGTCGTTAGTGGCTATGTTGATGGCGTAATGGCCCGGGTTTTTGAGCATGAACATGTTGAACAACTGGCCAAGTGGTCCTCGGTGCCTATCATCAACGGGTTGAGTGATTATAATCATCCTTGCCAGGCGATGGCCGATGTCCTCACTATATACGAGGAGTTCGGGAAGCTCGCAGGGCTCAAGGTGGTCTACATTGGTGACAGCAACAATGTCACCCGTTCGCTGCTATTTTCTGCGGCGCAATTTGGCTTCCATCTAACCATTGCCAGCCCGGAAGGCTATGAAATCGACGCCGAGTCCGTCAAGAAGGCAACGGCTGCTGCGGGCCAGGACATTGCGACCACAACCAATGACGCTGTCGAGGCCGTCACTGATGCCGATGTCGTCTATACTGATACCTGGACCAGTATGGGACAAGAGGAAGAAGCCGAGAAACGCCGCCAGATCTTCCCGCCTTTCCAGGTGAACCAACAACTGCTTGCGAAGGCGCCATCACATGCGATTGTCATGCACTGTTTGCCAGCACATCGCGGTGAGGAGATCACCGATGAGGTGGCTGATGGCCCTCAGTCGCGCCTATTCCCGCAGGCGCACAATCGCCTTCACGCTCAGAAAGCCATTCTGGCCCGCTTGCTGCGTTAGCTAGACTTTCCGTGGATTAGAAAGCGCCGACTACCACAAGGTGCCTTAACCAAGACTCACAACTCAAGGACACCCATGCATGTCTGACATCGAAGTTCGCAAAGTTGAGACCAAAGCGGATCACAAAATCTTCTTCGAATTCCCGTGGCGACTGTATAAGGATTGCCCCCAATGGGTGCCGCCCCTGAAGTCAGCGCGGCGCAGTACTCTGGACCGTAATCACGCGGCTGCATGGGAATATATGGACGGTGAATACTTCATTGCGTGGCGCGATGGCCAGCCAGTGGGTACCATCGCTGCATTCATCAACCACCGTCACAACGAAAGGTGGAACGAGCGGATCGGGTGGTTTGGCGCTTTCGATTTCATTGACGACCCCGCGGTGGCCGCGGCCTTACTCGGTGCGGCCGAAGAATATGTGCGTCGTCAGGGCTATGAGTCAATCCGGGGGCCAGCAACGTTCTCCTTTCATTCGGAAATTGGCGTGCTCATGGATACCTATGACCGGCCACCGATCCTCCTCATGCCCTACAACTATCCCTATTATCCAACGCATATCGAAGCAACTGGCTACACCAAGGTCAAGGATATTTTCGACTGGTGGACGGACGCTCAGTATCAACGCAGCGAGCATGGGCTGTCGCACAAATTCGACAAAGTGGAGCGGCTGGCCCAGCGCGTCATGGAGCGCCGCAACATTACGTGGCGACTTGGTGACAAGCGTAACAAGAAGCAAGATTTTGCAATCATGTACGAGCTGTATAACAGCGCTTGGCAAGACAACTGGGGTTTCGTTCCCTTGACCGAACGAGAAAAACAAGATCTGATCGAGGAATTGTCCCAGATCTACGAACCTGATCTGGCGATCTATATCTTCGTTGATGGTGACCCCGCCGGCTTTATTGTAGGCGTGCCCGATATGAACCAGGCGTTTCTGCGCGCCTATCCCCGGCCTGGCGAGCCAGAGTTGTGGACCCTGCTCAAGGTGCTCTGGCATTGGAAAATCCGGCCCAAGATCAATACCTTACGCTTCCCGCTGGCTGGTGCTAAACCCGAATACCGTTCTGCCGGCATCGGAATCATGATGGCCTACACCTATCTGAAGGTCTATCGGGAGTCGAAATGGGACGAATTCGTCGGCGGCTGGGTCCTTGAAGATAACGAAGCGCTAAACGAAGTGATCGAGGGATTCCGCGCTAAGATTGGGCGGCGCTACCGTATCTACCAGAAAACACTGACGGCAAAATGAGTTATTCACCTCCCGAAGCCATCCAGCAAGTGCTGGATAACCTGCCGAGTAGCCCTGGTGTCTACCAGATGCTCGATGGACATGGCGAAATCATCTACATCGGCAAGGCCAAGAACCTGCGCAGCCGCGTGCGTTCGTATTTCCAGCCGTCCAATCTGGACACCAAGGTTCTAAAAATCCGCCAGCAGGTTGCTGACATCAGAATCCTGGTGATGGAAAGTGAAACAGCAGCCCTAACCGCTGAAGCGCAGTTGATCCGGGCGCATAAGCCACGCTACAACGTCATCTGGAAAGATGACAAACGCTACCCGTATATCGTTGTACGCACCCGGGATCCCTTTCCCAAGGTGGAGATGACGCGCCGTGTCAACCGTAACGATGGCAACCGCTATTTTGGACCCTATTCCAGTGGGTGGGCCATCCGGCAGCTCTTGGACACGTTACGTAAGGCTTTTCCTTTCCTGACATGCGACCGGGTTATCACCGGGCAAGACCAGCGCGCGTGTCTGTACTACGATATCAAGCTCTGTGGTGCGCCGTGTATTGGTGCCCAGAGCCAGGATGAATATCGCCAGTCCATCAATGACTTGATGCGGGTTCTGGAAGGCAAAACCGACGTTGTACTGCGGGAGCTCAACCAGGACATGGAAGCCAGTGCCGACGCGCTTGATTTCGAGCGTGCGGCGTTACTGCGCGATCAAATTCAGGCGATTTCGCAGGCTACCGCTCGCCAGTACCGGATCACCGATATTGGTGCTGACCGGGATGTTCTCAGCTTGGTGTGCAATGGGCAGATGGCGATGGTTCAACTGCTGGTTATCCGCAACGGGAACCTGATCTCCAGCGACTCGTTTCCGCTGATCAATATTCAGGATGAGGCCGAAACCTATATACTGGCGAGCTTCATCACGCAGTACTACGAAAGCGCTTTCGATATCCCGCCTGAGATTATTCTGCCCGCTGAGGTGCCTGATGCCGATGTATTGGCAACCTGGTTGCGCGAACGGCGGGAGAGTCGCAAGGTCAAATTGACTGTCCCCCAGCGGGGTGAGAAGCGTAAGCTTATCCAGCAAGCAACTGAAACCGCCACCGAGCAACTGACTCTGTTCCAGGCGCGGTGGGAAAAGGACACCGTTCGTCAGGAAAAAGCACTCGCCGAGATCCAGGAGGCTTTGCACCTCTCCAACCCACCCAATCGTATTGAGTGCTACGATATCAGCACCTTGCATGGTACATCAACTGTTGCCAGCCGCGTTGTATTTGTCCAGGGAACGCCCTACAAAAGTGAGTACCGCCGCTTCAATATTCGCACGATTGAGCACGACGGGGCCGATGATTATCAGGCGATGCGCGAAGCACTTACCAGGCGCTTTCAGCGCTATGTGGACGCCATCAACGATACTGAACCGCCCGTGCCGGGCAAACCAGACCGCAACGAGACCTGGCGCCTGCTGCCCGATCTGATGCTTATTGACGGCGGCAAGGGACAGCTCAATGTAGCGATGGAAGTTCTCGAGGCTTTCGAGCTAACCGAGCATGTCCCTGTCGCGGGGCTGGCCAAGCGTTTTGAGGAAGTCTATCTGCCGCGGGTAGCATTACCGGTTTTCTTGCCGCGCAAAAGCGAAGGCTCACAACTACTGCAGCGCATTCGTGATGAGGCACATCGCTTCGCCATCACATCGCATCGCAAACAACGTACCAAGAAGGGAATGGCGAGCCAACTTGAGGCCGTTTCTGGGATTGGCCCCAACAAACGCAAAGCCCTCCTGGCAGCATTTGACAACGACATTGGTGCCATTCGCCGGGCCAGTATCAAGCAACTCACTGCGGTCCCCGGCATTACCGAGAACTTGGCGCGCAAGATCAAGCAGGAATTGGTATAGGGGGAAGGAGCAAAACATCATGATTTCGGACAGATTGCTCACGAAAGCGAGTAATCGCTGTGTTGTCACCCCGGCCTGGGCCACGCTGGGGGATTGGCTCGACATTCTCGCAGCGAATCCGGTAGCAACGCCTCTCATCGACTTCGGCGACAGTGCACCCCTCATGCGGGTTGGAGGTACTGCGCTGAACTGGTATCTGATGGATTTGCTCGGTTTGCGTGGGGAATGGTATGCCAGCGGATGGCAAGCGCGTGATGAAGTGTGGTTGTTGATCAATCCGCTGCGGTATCGCATATTGGGTCACCAACCCCGACGACCCTATGCTTATGATGTCCGGGATTATCTGGAGAGGCTAGCCCCCCAGCTATTGCGAGAGCCGCTGCACCAACATGCTTATCTGGCAACCATTCCTGTCGTTGACCGCCATGAAGCCGATGACAGAGAGGCCGAAGCGCTTGCCTCCCAAGCCCCGTGGGGCCGCATCGCTGTACGCGATCCGCAGACGGACCAGATCATTGGAATGGTCTGGGCTTCCGGACCGACAGCCAATATCCTCCCCCCGATCCTGAAGCATCCGCGGTCGGCGGGCAGTGTTACTTACACCTATAAGTCGTGAGACCAACAAAGGTCAAGCGCATTTCAATGCAGAAGTCATGGATTTCGGACCGCACTAGCTGGAATGAGACCTTGCGGACCTTGCCCGGGGCTCATATCCTCCAGACCTGGGAATGGGCTGCCTTCAAAGCGCGCACTACAGGCTGGCACCCGGAGCATCGATGCTATAC
>JAADYW010000050.1 GCA_010092845.1 Chloroflexota bacterium | reverse complement strand
GCCCATCACATCTCAACTGCGGATTGGTTCTATGATCAGCCTGGCGGATATGTAGCCGGTGCGGCTGATAATCCCGTCAACGATCCGATTAAACTCCCGTACGCCTATTCTGCCTGGGCGCAGTGTCCGGACACGAATATCGGCGGCGGTATCCGTAGAGCTAACGATGCCTTGACCAACGTCGCCACAATCCGGCGTGATGCCGTCTGGGTAATGATCGTACTCAGCGACGGTGAGGCCAATCGTACTGATCCTGTGGCTGAGATCACTGAGCCGAGCTATGGGTCATATGGTTTTTGCCCCTGGGATACTTTCTGCATTCCGGAAGCAACCTGGAACGCAACATGGACCGGGTTCCCGTATCCGTATGCTGACCCATCGGTTTGCCCGGCTGATACTTCTGGCTTCAATCAGCCATGGTGCAACGACGACAATCCTGATGAGCGGCATTTCTGCCTGCGCTGGTCACAAAACCCCGATATCAACGGGCGGCCTGATCCGATGAATCCGAATTGTGGCGAGCGCGGTGACTACGATGCTGACGACTTCGCCCGCGATTGGTCGGATTTCGCTGGCTTGATCGAGGTAGCGGATGGTGTGCCGGGTAACTTTATCGCCATTTTCACCATCGGTTTCGGCGACGACATCGTCAGTAGCAACACGGCGGCACCGTTGCTACGTTATGTCGCTGACGCAGGGGACAATGGCTTCATTGATAATGATATGCAGCAAGACCTACGTGACAACGGTTTCCGCGATTTCTCGGTACCCGGTGATCAGATTGGCGAGCCGGGTCCCTGTGAAGGGGTTACCGATCCCGAGGAATGGTGCGGCCAGTATTACTATGCCAGTGACCTGTCGGAGCTTGAAGCCGTTTTCGAGGCGATCGCCAGCCGCCTGTTCACTCGTCTGTCGCGCTAGTCAAGAGCGAAGGGGTTATTGATGATGAAAGAAGAGAAACGTACGCAACGCAAAGGCAGGCGCGGCCAGACAATGGTCGAGTTTGCATTGACCTTGCCGATTGTCTTGTTGCTGACGTTTGGGGTGGTAGAATTTGCCCGGCTGTTCCAGGCCTGGGTGACCCTCCAGAACTCGGCCCGCCAGGCGGTGCGCTACGGCGTTACGGGTGCCTGGGATCCCGAGAGCGTCCGCAAACACAACGACTCAACGGCGCCTGATGATGAGGTGCTCGAGGAGTTGGTCGCCTGTGGCTCCGGAGCAGATCGCTTTGTGGACCACTGGGGTGTCAACTGCGACGCAGGTTCCGATGAACACGAGGGTCTGCGTATCGACATGGCCCGTTTACCATCGATCGTTGACCGAGCGCGCACCGGTGCAGCCGGCTTGACCCTCAACGAAGGGGATAACATTGTCGGAATGCTTAAGGGCGATGGCTCCCCGATGAATTCGGAGACTACCGGGCCGAGTGATCCGGGCTGGTTCCACGTCTGGATCTGTAGTTCGCGTCCCTATATTCATGTGACTACTGCATCTCCGCAGTCGCGTTATGCGGCTGACCCGGATCGCTCCAATCGTATGTGTGAGCTCAAGGAACCTGTGAGGGCCGATACTGGCTTTGGTCCGGCAACCGGGACCAACCAGTATGATGCTGGTGGTCCGGGTGATATTATTGAGGTCGTCGTCCACTACAATGCGCCTCTCATCACCCCTGTGCGTAGTCTACTCAATTGGACGGGGGTGGATGACTATGTCTATATGCAGGCCCGGCGCGTCGGCGTGAACGAGTCCTTCCGTTCCACCCGTGCCGTCAACCTGCCCCCGCAGTTGGACCTGCCGACATGGACACCAAGTATTACGCCCACGCCATCGAACACGCCCCTACCGACTGAGACCCCGGTGCCGACTGACACAGCGACAACCACGGCAACCACTACGCCGACCGGTACCAGTACGCCCACGGCTACGCCGGCTTGCGGCTTGTTGAACATTGAGAATGTCAACCTGACATCGACATTCTTGCAGGTTCAGGTCCGCAACAACAATGAGGCGCCTGTCTACATTGACGGGGCGACGATCCAGTGGCGTCAATGGATCAGCCAGATGTATGCGGCATCTACCGCTATTGTCGGACGCGATCCACACTGGACTGGAAACGACTTCACGCCGCCTGCGGTGATTGGCCCCAGTGAAGCCAACGGCTTCTGGGAAGACAATCCGCCATGGCTGCGCGAGTTCCAGGGTGGTGGTGCAGTAACAACCTGGCAAGTCAAGTTCCAGAACGGTCCACAGGATCTGCCCGCCGCTGGGTATAGTATCCATGACTTCTATGGGACAACGCTCACCTTCTCAGGTGGTGATCCAGGCTGTGTCTTGACCTTGCCGCTGGATGAGCCAACCCCCACTGACCCTGCTGACGAGCCGACTGACACACCAACACCTGACTGCTCGGACTTCAGCATGGAGTTTGAGCGCTTCGAAACTGCAGGTGTGGTCGTCTTCCGCCTGCGTAACGAAGGCCCGGCAGCCGCCCGTATCACCGCGTTTGAGGTCGTCTGGCAGAAATATACTGCAAGCATGTATATGGACCAGATTGAGCTAGGGCTGTTCTCGTATGGCCATCCCAATAATGTGATTATGTGGCAGGGTAATGATACCAATCCGAATACGTCTGCGAACTCAGCAGGAGGCGGTGATTCCAGTTGGATTGTGACACCGGTCATTGATGCCAATCAAACCCTCTTCATGTTCGTCGACTTCGATGCCCTGGGTGGTATCGGCAAATTGACCGACTACGGGGCACACCTGTCTCACTTCAACGGAACCTACGTAACCTTCGATGACAACTGCTATGGCGGTCCGGCTGACGTACCGACGCCGGGGCCAACAGCCACACCGCGTCCAACCAACACGCCGCGTCCGACGCGCACGCCGACCAATACGTATACACCTGGCCCAACGCCAACGAATACGCCAATCCGTGACACTCCAACGCCGACCAACACCCCACGGAACACCCCAACACCAACGGTGACGCCGACGAATACGCCATTCGTGTTGCCGACCACATGTTCGGACGGGTGCTAATCGCCCAGGGTCGTCAGGATCTCGTTTCAGACAAACAGACCGCCCCGAAACTCTCGGGGCGGTTTTGATTTCCTGGAGATTCTGTTGTTCGCCGCGGCGAGATGCCCGTTTGAAACGTAACGGGTTACTGGCTCTCGCGTCCTTCCAATTCCTGTTGGACCAGCTCGCGCCGCAAGATTTTACCAACTGTCGTCCGCGGGAGTTGCTCGACGAATTCAATGCGTGTTGGGACTTCATAGCGGGCCAGTTTCTGAGAAGCGAATTCGACCAATTCATCGCGGGTGAGTTTCTGGCCTTCTTTGAGGACGACCCAGGCCTTCAGCGCTTCCTGTCCCGCTTTCTCTGGGTGCGGAATGCCCGCGACGCCAGCTTCCAGCACGGCGGGGTGTTCCACCAGTACATCTTCCACGGCCCGAGGATAGACATTGAAGCCGCCGACCAGAACCATGTCCTTCTTACGGTCGACGATGTAGAAGTAGCCGTCTTCATCCATGCGCGCGATGTCTCCGGTATAGAGCCACACTCTTCCGTCCTCATCCTTGCGCAAGACGTTATTCGTCTCAGTCGGCATCCCATGATAGCCACTCATAATCTGGGGGCCAGCCATCACCAGTTCGCCTGGCTCACCCACTGGCATCAAGGTTTCACCATCATCCAGACTAACGATCTTCATGTCCATGTCGGGCATCGGTAATCCAATGGAGCCAGTCCGATTCTCGCCCTTCATCGGGTTGACGTGGGTGGCGGTAGGTGCTTCGCTCATCCCGAAGCCTTCGAGGATAACACCCCCGGACAGGCGCTCGAACTGGTCTTTCGTCGCTGGTGGCAGCGGGGCAGAACCGCTGATGCAGGCTCGGATCGAATGCAGATCGTATTTTCCGTTCTGAACGCCTGGGTGGTTGTTTATCGCATTATACAGAGCGGGGACTCCCATGAAGAGGGTGGGGCGATACTGGTGGATATTATCCAGTACGTCGTCGATATCACGGGCATTCGGTACCAAGACTAGCTTTGAGCCCATCGATACGCCAAAACTGAGCACCGCCACCATACCAAAGACATGGAATAGCGGAATCGCCGCCAGGAAGACCTCCTCTTCGCCGGGGGTGTCGCCTTTGATCCACGCCTGGCACATCAATGAGTTCGCGACCAGGGCCTTGTGGGTGGCCATTGCCGCTTTGGAGACGCCGGTCGTCCCGCCTGTGTATTGGAACAGGGCCAGATCATCCGGCTTGACATCTATACTGGGGCGCTTGCCCGCATACCGCTTCAGGACATCCTGAAAGGCATGATCGCCGCTGGCAATCTCAACCCGATGGCCTTCCTTTTTCTCTTTGAGGAGGGTAAACAGTAGCTTGGCGATACCGGGCAGGTATTCCTTGACGTTGGTGACAATGAGCGTCTTGAGCTGCGTATCACGTTGAATCTCTTTGATCGTGTTGTAGAAGAGGCTCATCACAATGGCGATTTTGGCGCCACAGTCGTTGAGCATCTGGGCCATGCGTTGGCCTGGGTAGGTGGGGTTTGCCGCCGCGACGACACCCCCGGCCTTGAGAACCGCATAGAAGCTGATGATAAACTGAGCGACATTGGGCATCACCAGGGCGACACGTTCTCCCTTTTTCAGACCCATATCAATCAGACCAGTGGCCAGCGCGTCAGACAACTGGTCGACTTCGCGATAGGTCAATGTTTCTTTCAACCTGCCCAAGACCGGTAAGGGCGCCGATGAGAGGGCCAAGGGGTGTTCCGGGAATTTCTGCGCACTCTGGCGCAAGAAGTCGTGCAGGGGATGGTCTGGATAGGGTTCCAGGCTTTCCGGAACGCCTTTGTCATAAAGTTTAACCCAGGGTCGTTCAGCATAAGTTGTCATCTTAAAATCTCCAACGTAATTTGATTTGATTGTTTATATTTTTTTGATTGTAACATCAATCCTATTGAAAACTACGATGTCTGGCGAACTTCCCACATTTTTACCCAGTCCTCAGGAATACGTGCGACCTTACCCTCACGATCTACGCAGATGTGCTTGGTGGTGCCGGCTACATAGACCTGGCCATTATCGGTGTTGACGATTTGGTAACCAAATGTGATCCGGCGGCTCTTGAGTTCCTCGACCCACCCGCGAATGGTGATCCGCTGCCCATATAGTGCCGGCGAAAGGAAGCGTAGGTTCACCTCGCTGACAGCAAGCGCCAGACCCAGTCGCTCAAAATCCGCATAGTTTGATCCCATATCGCGGGCATACTGGCTGCGGAGTTCCTCGCAATACACGAGGTAATTGGAATGATGGACAATCCCCATCTGATCGGTTTCAGCATAACGGACAAAAAACGTTGCTTCACAGATGTACCGGTCGCTTGGGACTTTCGTCATGGTTGCAATACCTTTCTAACCAGTGGTTTTCATTCCAGCCGCGATACCATTGATCGTCGAGAGAATTGCCTTCATCAGCGCCTGGTAATGCGGCGAGTCAGGTTCAATTGACCGCGCTTCTCTCAATAGTGCCACCTGGATGAAGTTGAGTGGATCTACATACGGATTACGGCGCGCGATTGACCGCTGCATCACAGGCACCTTGTGCAGCAGATACTCTTGATCGATCACACGGCATACGTAATCGCAGGCGAGCTCATAATCCGCTTCGATGCGTCCAAAAATATCATTACGTAGTGCCGAATCACGGACCAGAGTGGCATGCGTTCTGGCGATTCCCATGTCTGCCTTGGCCAGATCGAGCTGAGCGTTTTCTACCAAGGCGGTAAAGAATGGCCATTCCTGGTACATTTTGCGCAGCTTACTCAGCCCATCGGGGTTTTGCTGGCAGAACTGCTGGAGGGCATGCCCCAGGCCAAACCAGCTCGGAATGATCGCCCGATTCTGCATCCATGAAAACACCCAGGGAATCGCGCGGATTTGCTCAAAGCCACCTTTTTGCCGTTTGACAGGACGCGAACCAATCGGCATGCGCGAGAGCGCATCGATGGGGGTTGCCTGTTGCCAGAACTCCAGAAAACCAGGCGTCTCGTAGACGAGATCACGAAAAGCCCTGCGGCCAGCTATGGCTAGGGTCGTCATTGCTGATCGCCATTCGGCGGGAAGGTCGGTTTGGGCGTCAACGCCGAGAGAAAGCAGAACCGCATGCATCACCTGATGCAAATGGCGGTGCGCAATATCCTCATTGGCGTAGCGATAGGCTATCACTTCACCCTGTTCAGTGATTTTCAGTGGCCCGTGTAACGACCCTGGTGGGGCTGAACGGATGGCGCGATTGGTTGGGCCGCCGCCACGCCCAATACTGCCGCCACGTCCATGAAAAAGCTCTAGTGTTACCCCATGCTCCAGGCACGTGGCCGAGAGTGCCTCTTGCGTGACGTAGAGGCTCCAATTTGAGGACAAATAGCCGCCGTCCTTGGCACTATCCGAATAACCCAGCATAACCTGCTGATGCATGTTACGCCGAACAAGGTATTCGTGATAAACCGGAATCTGGAAGAGGCGCGCCATCACCATCGGCGCGGCCTCAAGGTCGGCGACGGTTTCAAATAGCGGGACCAGATCGAGTTCGATGCCGACCTCACTGGCAAAGAGCAGCAGGCTGAGCACATCACTGACAGATTCGGTGTGGCTGGCGATGAACGTATCAATCACCGTAGCGCCATGCGTGGCATGTGCTTCGGCAATCATGCGCCACGTCTCGATGATACGGTTAGTGGTGTCCGAGAACGGCAACTGAACTGGCAAAAGCGGTCGACGGTTCTCGATTTCGGCAATCAAGATGGCCTGTTTCTCAACTTCTGATTTTCCCCGGAAGCCCTCACAGATTCCGTAATACGCAAAGATCTCCTCGAGCGCCATAGCGTGCAGGCGGGCGTCTTCGCGTACGTCGAGTGTTACCAGGTGCAATCCGAAAACACGCACCTGGTCGATGAGACGTTGCAAGATCCCCTGCGCAGCGTATCGCCCGCGATTTTGCAGCAGGCTTTTTTGCAAGAGGTAAAGGTCATCAAGAAATTCGTCTGCTGACTGATATACGTTTTCTTCTAGCTGCGTGTATATCTGTGACAGTTTCTGGCGATAGATCTCGTCCTGTGGTGGTGCTGGCAGGGAGTCGAGAAGTTCGGACGACGCCTCATGGTCCTCAACAGATTGCGTGAAGAAATCGCGCAACTCGGCCACTTTCTGAGCATAGAAGCCCCGGCCAGCCTGACGAAGATGCTGGAGGGTCTGGTGTGTTACTTCAGGTGTAACGTATGGATTGCCATCACGATCACCGCCCATCCACGATTTGTAGCGCAGGAAAACCGGCAAGGTCGTCCAGGGATGTCCTGGATAGTGCCGGCGCAAGCTATCACGAACATCTTCATAGAGATCCGCGACGACCTCTACAATAACCGTTGTAATGAAATACAGGCCGAATTCGACTTCATCATAGACTGTAGGCCGCACTGCTCGTGTCGGGGTTGTCTGCCAGAGTTCTTCAATCTTCTCAAGGATATCAGCTCGAACGCGCCGTTCTTCGCGAGGGAGCAACGTCTGGCGCTCACGTTGGGTCATCAGATGGGTAATATGGCGTTGCTTCAGCAGCACTTCTTGCCGTTTGGCTTCAGATGGATGAGCAGTCAGCACCAGGCTAAGCGCCATCTTTGACAGGATCTGGCGCACGGTGGATACAGATACGCCCTCGGCTTTCAACTGCTGCAGTGCGGCATCCACCGATTCCCTCAGGTGGCCATGTTCTTCGCGCTGACGCAGGGTCCGGATGCGCTGTTGGTCTTCGGCGATATTGATCAGTTGAAAGTAGTTCCCGAAAGCCTTAATCAGAATCCGTTGTGCTTCAAGATCAAGCTGCCCAATCAGCGCCTCCAACGCTGTGGTGGCATCTGGATCGCCGCTGCGCCGGGCTTTGGCCATGGCACGGACCCGCTCGACCAGATCGAGCGCCGCATCACCATGTTGCTCGCGGATGATCGTTCCAAGCAGATTGCCCAGCAAGCGAATATCGGCGCTGAGTGCAGTTGTGTCAGGGGGCATGGCAGTGTCCTCAGTTTCTGGCGGTTCGTTCCTGGATAGGGAAAATCTTACCACGAGGCACATCAAATCACACCCGGACGGGGTGTAGACCTGCGTAATTCAGTGGGTTTCATGAGGGTAATCGTAAGGATGGGGAAAGACTCGGGGCAGTTGCCTGCCCCTGAAGTCGTTATTGACGCTGGTGTTGACTAGTCACGGTTGATGCCAGCAACCAACATCGCATAGTATGCAAAGTTAAGGATCGATACGGCCATTGCAGCCAGGTAGGTCAGGGCAGCGCCGCGCAGCACGGCCTGCGCTCCAGCCCGGTCTTCGCGGGTGGTCAGCAGGTTATTCTCCTCCAGCATCTTCATGGCACGGCGGCTGGCATCGATCTCGATAGGCAGTGTCAGCACCGAGAACAGCGTGGTGAAGAAGAACAGGCCCAAACCAATCCAGGCCAGCCCGGCGAAGCTCAGGAGCAGGCCTGCCAGGATGAAGATGTATGACAGGTAGCTGCCATACTGGGCGACGGGGAGGATCAGACCGCGTGCCTGAATGAGGATACTGCCATTCGCATATTGCTGTACATGGCCGTACTCATGAGCGGCGATCGCCATTGACGCGATCGAAGGGTCGCGCGCAACCCGCGGCGAGAGCCGCACGACTTTGCTGCGCGGGTCGAAGTGATCCCCCAGGTCCTGGTTAACGCCCTCCAGGCTGACATCGAAACCGTAGTTCCGGGTGAATCGGCGCGCGACATCGGCGCCGGTGATGTTGCTGCTGTTGGCGCGCTGGCTCCATTTGTTATACGCGCCGCGGACTGCCATCTGAGCCAGGCCGCTGAGAATCAGCGCCGGAATCAAGACAAACAGGAAATACCCAGAATCGAAGAAGATCATTCTCCGTTACCTTTCACTTTTCTGATTGATCTACATTATTGTACGCGAAAACCCGTTTCAAGTTACCATCATTTCCGTTAAAAATACCTTAGAACGCCGGCGTGGCAAATGTTTAGCAACGTCTAATGATCGGATTATTCGTCCAGCAGACCATCTGCCCGCAGGTTTTCAACGAACTGCTCGCCAACCTCCGAACCCACGGGGTAGAAGACTGCCGGTTGGCCGAGCGGGGCCGCCACTTCGACTCTCGTCCCGGCTGCAGGATCGCCATACGTCTCCCCGGTCCACACATGGACCCATTCCCCGGCGGGCAGGTAAACTTCAACACTTGTGGTCTCGGGATCCAGCACAGGGGCGACCATCAACTCGGTGCCGACCATGAACTGCTGATAAGACAGCTCATAGACAGCTGGATCGTCGGGGTAGTGAATGAACGGATGCCGTACCACAGGCAGGCCCGTTGTCGCAGCTTCTTCAATCAGCTCACGTCGGTAGAACTCCCAGGCGTTGTAGACCTGGGCAAAGCGTGCAAAGTGGCTGAGCGTTGTGTCATTGCTGTAGAACTGGACGTTTTGCTCCGGCTGGTTGCCTTCATGGGTGCGGAATACGCTGGTGAACGCATTAAGCTCCATCCAGCGAAGCAGCAACTCTTCACTGCGGTGGATGTCCATCACCGGATGGGTAATCGTTGTATAGCCACCGATATCGCTATGGTTGAAGCTATATCCGGATAGCCCACTGGTGAGCAAGCCCACGACGGCCGTCTTGATGCCGTCATGTTCGTGCCAGTCCACCAGTTGATCGCCCAGCCAGAACAACGTGGTATAGTGCGGGCTAGCACGATAGCCGGAACGCATGAAGAACACACCCTCTTCAGCCAGCCCATTCTCCTGGATAACGGCCTGGTTAAAGCTCGCCCATAGCTCAGGGTAACGATTATGCATCCGGGCTGCGGGGTCGTCGGAATACAGGACCGCGTCATATGGTAGGGCTTCACCATAGTCAGCCATCCAGCCAGTGACGCCAGCTCCGACGACCTGCTCGCTCACGACCTGCATATACCAGTTCCAGGCTTCAGGATTGGTGAAGTCAATCAACGAGGCGTCAAAATCTGTGGTCTGGATGGCATATGGATCGCCATCCTGATTCTTCACGAAGTAGCCGTTTTCGGCTGCTTCTTGATAGAGATTACGGCGATGGTTGGGTTTTTCGCTGACGTCAGCCAGGTAGGGGCTGATATAGGTCATGACCTGCACGTCATCGGCATTGAGATCCGCGACGAGGGCTTCCCATTCTGGGTAGCGCTCGGTATCGAGTTCCCAGTTCCACCAGAGCTGGCTTCCAAAGCTGGTGATGCGATTGCCCACCCAGTCCTGTAGCCAGAATGCTGCTACCGGCACATCGTAATCGCGAAGTTGCTGGTAGACCTCGCGGACGCGTTCGGTGCCTCCCTGCATCCCAACAACCGCGCCGCTGGTGATCCATTCTGGTAGGGGGCGCATGCGCCCAATCGTGCCGGTATATTCCGTGATCAGATCTGCCGGGGTTGCACCGTATATGATCCGGCCAGGCATCTGGTTGGTAAACAACTCCACCTGAACGCGATCATCCTGTTGCATGTCGAAAACCGCGTAGGCATAGCTTTCCAGGAAAAGCGAGTGAAGGTCACTGCTAATATAGTGGGGAATGCCAGCATAGGTCATGTACCAGGTACCGCCAGCTCCTGCCTGGGCGTTGGCGCCGGCGGTTACCGGTTGTGCGCCGCGCCCGATGCCCTGTTCACTCACAAAGATGGGGAGCCGTTTGCCTTTGAAGTCGAAGAACGAGTATTGCACCCCAAAGCCGAAGAAGTGTTCGTCGGCGTGTGAACCATAGGTCAGATAGGTGCGATTCATCGTCGGGTCGTCGATGGAGAGCTCAAAGCCAAGCTGGTTGTTACTCTGCGCAGCAAATCGCAACTCATAGGGGACTTCGCTGCCATTATCACAACGCAAGGTACCACTTAACTGGACTTGAAGTTCATCCTGTACAATCGCGTCCAGGGTTTGCTCACTGCAGACCACCAGGCGTGAGTCTTCGATGGTGTAGTGCCCGCGAGAATCGGTGACCTGTTCTTCGCCACGGCCAGCCGCGACAAATGCCTCGCCAGGCACTGTGGCCCAGAGTACACGCGCCGGCTCGTCTGCATGGGTAATCGTTAGCTGTTGGGACTCCCCATCCCAGGCCAGCGAGAATGCGCCGCTCGAATACGCTTCTGAAGCCAATTCCGTTACCAGCGTTCCCGCCACCGGGCCTGAACCATCTACGCGGGGCAGCCCGATCAGCAGACCGAGAACCATAATCAGAAGCACGAGAGTTGTTTTTCGTTTCATCAAGCATCTCCAACAAGTAAAAAGCATATAGCTGGATACAAAATCTGCACTGATGCGCGGCTAACTCTTGCCGAAACAATGTGTCAGTACCCGTCAGGATGAGGCGGGTACTGACACCAGTAGATATCTTAGTGCCGTGGCTGGTGTTTCATTTCAGCCCGCTACGAAAAGCTTGGCACATCCAGCAGCGGGACGGTCTGCTGCGCCTGTGGCCCCTCGGGTACGAGTTCTTCTAGATACTCGATGGCAGCCTGAAGCTGGTTGTCGTTGGCCCGGTCGTAGGGCTCATCTGCCGGCGCATCATAGATCACCTCGATATCCGGATCGAGGCCATCTGGTTCCACTGAACGGCCCAGGGGGGTAAACCACCGTGCGATTGTGATGCGGATCCCGCCCCCATTCGAGAGCTGTCGCCAGGATTGGACGGACCCCTTGCCAAAGGTCGTTTCACCGATGACGGTGGCGCGTTCGTGGTCTTGCAGGGCGCCAGCAACGAGCTCGCTGGCGCTAGCACTGAAGCCGTCTACCAGCAGCACCATCGGAATATTGGGGGCAATCGGGTTGCCGTAGGCTTGGACCTTATCCTCGGTGTTATTGGCACCGCGCTCAATGAAAATAGTCCCCTGTTCGATGAACATGCTTATGATTTCGAGCGAGGTGTCGAGATAGCCGCCGGTGTTGCCGCGCAGGTCCAGGATGAGGCCAGCGCGGGCCTCAATATCTATTTCTTCGAGTGCGTTTGCCAGGTCTTCGTCGCTTTCCGCACCAAAGTTGTATAGCGTGACATAGGCGATATCATTCTCTAGGATCTCGTAATCCAGCGAAGGAAGGTCGATACGGGCACGTGTTACCGTGATTTCGATCAGTTCCTCTTCGCCTTCGCGCCGGATCCCGAGAACCACCTCTGTGCCGGCTGGTCCCTTAACCATGCTGATAATCAGCGTCTGGTCCATATCCGTAATGTTCTGACCATCGACGGTCACGACTTCGTCGCCTGGCATCAAACCCGCCGCTTCCGCTGGCGAATCCGGCAGCGGCCGAACGATGATCAAGGCACCGGTCTCTTCATCTTTGCGGACAGTGGCGCCAATGCCCTCATATTCACCGCTCAAGCCCTCGCGCGCCTGGGTGAAGCGGTCCGGAGGCATATAGTCTGTGTGGGGGTCACCCGGAGCGCTCATCATTCCTGTGATCGCACCCTCGAGCAGGTCCTCGTCTTCGAGGGGATCAACATAGTAGTCGTGTAACAGGTCCCAGGCTTCCCAGAACGGTTGAAACAGCTCATCGCGATCTGACGTGTCCTGCGCGACGACCGGTGCGGTCTGCTGTGAGCCAACCAGATAGCCTGAACTGAACGTCACCGCCACCAACAGAAGCAGCGTTACGATCGTTGTCATGCGTCGTTTCATCGTAGAGTATCTCCAGAATATACCTGTACTTTGTGTTGGCTAGTGTCACCATATCACAACTCAGAGTAAATCAGCAATCTGAGATTTGGGTGAATTACGCCTGAAACCGTGATGGCCGCCCTTTCGCGACATCCGAAGCGCTCATTCACTTTGCACGGAAGTCCGCACCATGCAATGTCCGCTTGTCGGCAAACCAATCCGGTTTCGATATTCCAGTCGTCCGGGTTTTGAAGTATGCTTGCTGCATGTCGCACGAAAATGAAACCATTGAATACTCGATAGAGGCAGATGATGCCGGGGAACGGCTGGACAAATTCCTGGTGGAGCGTCTTGCCGAGTTCTCGCGTTCCCAGATCCAGGCGATGATCAAGGCTCTAGCGATCAAAGTCAATGGCAAGGCGAGTAAAGCGTCCTACCGCCTCGAAAGCAGGGATCAAATCCTGGTGGATATTCCCCCGCCCTCGGCGGGCAATGTGTCCCCAGAGGATATCCCCCTTGTCGTTATATATGAAGATGAGGCGATTGCGGTTATCAATAAACCGGCAGGCATGGTTGTGCATCCAGGGCACGGTAACGAATCGGGTACTCTGGTGAACGCCTTGCTTGCGCGCTGGCCCCAGGTTGCCGATGTGGGCGATGAGCGCGTCCGGGCAGGGATTGTCCACCGGCTGGACAAGGATACATCAGGCTTGATCGCTGTTGCGCTCACGGAAGCGGCTCGGGAAGACCTGGTCCGTCAGTTTCAAGCGCGGGCAGTAGAGAAGCACTATCTCGCTCTGGTTGAACGCCACCCCGACAACGACCGGGGCCGCATCGAAGCGCCGATTGGCCGCAACCCGCGCCAGCGCAAACAGATGGCCGTGCAGCGTGATGGCAAGGAGGCGACCACGGAATTCTATGTGCGTACCTTCTATGGTGAACGCGCCTTGTTAGATGTCCATCCCCTAACCGGGCGCACGCATCAAATCCGGGTTCACCTTGCCTTTATTGGCTGTCCAATTGTGGGCGATGACGTCTATGGTTATCGCAAACAGCGGTTCAAACTGAAACGCCTGTTTCTGCATGCCTACCGGCTCGGTTTCGATCATCCTCTCACCCATCGACGCCTGGAATTCGAGGCCCCCTTGCCATCAGGGCTTCAGAACATTCTCGACAAACTCTCAACTAGTTGAGGTCTCGTTGTCCCGGTGCACCACATACCGGTCATAGAGAGACTCAATTTGCGATGGATCCCCAATTATTGTCAGACGATCGGCTTCCTGGAGAGTCAATTTGCTGTGTGGCACAATAACCTCGTCGCCGCGCCGGACAAGGGCGATCAGGCTGCCATCTGGCATTGCCAGCTCATAGACCGTTTTCCCGATCATGTCCTGGGTGCCTGTGTCGGGTTCGAGCCATAAGGTCAGCAAGCGATCGCTATGAAGCAAGATCTCTTTGAGTTCTTGCTCGCTGTTAGCATGCAGCCAATCATGCAGGAAGTCGTCATAGTCAACGTGCTGGGTGAGCTGCGCGAGTACCCGCAGATGTTGGGTTGGGTTTTCCTCCGGGCTGATGAGGAAGAAGAAAGCATGCATAGGCACCTTTTCGGCAGTTGGAGCCTCCGAGCCTTGCAGGGGAACAAATACACCTTTGAAGGAACGGACAATGACCAATTCCGCGTGGTCTACTTGATGCAATCGTACATTCGGTAGCGCCGCATTTCGCTCCAGCAGTACGTCGTCGTCGTGCATTTTGTGTACCAGATCCTGGACCAGCGCTTCTTCAACCAGCGGATAGCGTTGGGTGATGATACGTGCCACTTCACTGGCCAGCGCTTCATATTGTAGAGGTGTCCTGTATTCGAGCACGATAGCACGTGTCACAACTTCATCGAAAGGATCATCTGCACGGAGCCCTTTTTCCACCATGATTTCACGCAGCTCATATTCGAGGCCCGGATAGGCACGCTGCCCCAGATGCGCAAACCAATGGTAGATTGCCCCATGGCGCACGGTGCGTTTGATGCCATAGTAGAAATACCAGGCGAGTGCCAGTGTAATCACAACCACACTCAACATAATGGCCTCGGTTCCGAGATACGTGATGAGCAGGATTGAGGCCAGGATCCCGGCGAGTTGCATCCAGGGATAAAGCGGGGTGCGGTATATCGGATCATAGAACTCAATCCGGCTCTCGCGCATGACGATTACCGAGAAATTGACCAGCATGAAGATCAGCAGCTGAAACGTACTGGCAATCTTCGCGATTCCTTCTTCATCCAATAGCAGAATCGCGCCTATCATCAAGCCAGAGGTAACCACAATGGAGAATGCCGGGGTTTGGTAACGACCAAGGCTGGCGAAAACGCCCGGCAACAGATGATCGCGCCCCATCGCCAGTGGATAGCGCGAAGCTGCCAGTATCCCGGCGTTTCCAGTCGAGGCGAAGGCGGCGACGGCTGAAATCACGATCAAGACTACCCCAAGAGAGCCCGGAAGGCTGAATACTGCATCAGCGGCTGAAGCGACCGGGGTCAAATCGGACCGGAATTCTCCTGGTGATAAGACGCCTACCATGATGACAATCCCAATTACGTAGATGAAGGTCGTCGTCACAATAGACAGCATCATACCAAGGGGTATGTTGCGACCAGGGTTGACGACCTCTTCCGATACGCTGGCGATCTTTGTAAGCCCCGCATAGGAGACGAAAACGAACCCCACAGTTCCCAGAAGGCCAGCCAGCCCACCGGTGAAGAAGGGGCTGAATTGCTCATCCAGGGTTTTGTCCACACCCTGTTGCGTGATCTCCAGTATCCCACCCACGATGAAGAAAGCCAGCACCGAAATCAGGATGATGATTAGCCAGCGTTGCAAGCTGGTGGTTTCCTTAGCACCAAAAATATTCAGCATCGCAAACGCGACTGTCAGGGCAACTGCCAGGGGCTTGATTGGAACATCGACAAAAATCGCCAGATAGGCGCCCATACCAATTAGGGCAAATGCGCTCTTCAGAGCCAGGGCGAGATAAGTGCCGACACCACCGATAGTGCCGATCATTGGGCCCAAAGCGCGATCCAGGAAGTAGTAATCGCCGCCGGCGCGTGGCATTGCAGTGCTTAGTTCTGCCATGCTGAACATGGCCGGCAACATCAATAACCCGGCGATCAGGTATGCCAGCGCGACCGAGGGGCCTGTCTGGGCTGCTGCCAGGCCTGGCAACAGGAAAAAGCCAGAACTGAACATCGCACCGGT
This sequence comes from Chloroflexota bacterium, assembly GCA_010092845.1. Taxonomy (GTDB): domain Bacteria; phylum Chloroflexota; class Anaerolineae; order Aggregatilineales; family J027; genus J027. The sequence continues at coordinate 14,469 of JAADYW010000050.1, read as the reverse complement.
GCAAATCGCATAGACGTCAAACAAGCCCAGGGCCTTTTTGAGCTTCTTAGGTTGTGGTGTTGTCGCCATGTTCCTTTATGCCCCTCCAGTCGACTTGGGTTGAGTCGGGATACATGTGAAGCTGTAAAGAAACCCACTAATTGATTAAAATGACCGATATTTGAAAAATTTGTGCCTGTTATCATACACAGCGATTCTGTCAGTATCTACGGACCCCACCGAACTCACATCATACGCTTATCTTCATCGGTGCCCGGCGCTCATAGGAAGATGCGCATAACCATGCGCAGTATGTCGCCAAGCCCGCGTCCGGGATTGAACCCTTCTGGGGAGAGTTCTGTACTTCTGGTATGGGATAATTGAGGAGGAACCGATGCGAAAACTGATTATTCTTAGCTTCCTGGTTATGTTATTACCATTTGGTACTATCGTTGCGCAGGACAACGATCGCTGCGATGTGGATAGTATTCACGCGAGCGTCGAGGCGGTGTGGCGTCAGTATGAGTTGCGGCAGGGCACGGATATCGACACGGCCAGTGCACTGGCTAGCGTGATAGAGTTGCAGACTCGGCTGAACGGGATCGTTGCGGGCTGTGAGGAGGAAGAACCCGCCGAAGAGGGGGAGCCAGATGCCGAAACGGCCGCACTCTTGAACGATTTGCAGCAAGGGGGCTATGTTCTGTATGTGCGCCATACGCACACCGACCGCTCCCGTGGTGACACGGATCTTTCATCCTGTGAGACGCAGCGAATTCTCTCAGAGCAAGGTCGCGACGAAGCCCGTATGATTAACGATTATTGGGAAGAGCTGGATATTCCTGTCAGCCGGCTAATCAGCACTGAGTACTGTCGCACCCAGCAGACCGCTGAACTCGCATTTGGTCAACCGGAGATCATCAACCGGACCGAGCTTTTTGAACAACTGCCCTCATTGTTGGCTTCGGAACCTGAATCTGGCACAAACTGGCTCATTGTCGCCCACATCGGCACGCTCGAAGGGGCCACGGGCCTTACCGTCGGGGTGGATGTGACCTTCAACGAGGGCGACACATTGGTCTTTACTCAGGGCGGCCAGGATGGCTATGAGGTCTACACACGTATTGCGCTGGAGGACTGGGAACTCCTGGCCGCGGCGGCCGAGGCTGAATAAGCTGCAGTAGGGCCGGTCAACTAGACCTGCCCTGCGACTTCCCCATGGTAGTCTCTACTGGCCATCTATCCTGTCAAAGGCCCGACAATATTATGATTTCAAAAGGGCAGTAGCATCTCTCGGCTGTGTGCCCGCCCCTTTTCCTAACCTGTTCTGGCTAAATGTGCATCTCCCTCTAGTTCCGCCTCATGACTGGCAACATTAGATTCAGCAATCTCTAAGCCTTAACGCTATCGCCCCATATAGGGTATATTTGCTGGTTTGCGACATATTCGCGGGACAGTGTCCGTAATAAACACTGCATCTTGCGGCTCTATTGCGTAGAGGATTCGGACTGTTTTCAGCTTTAGAGCGATATCGCGCAGACATCTCCAGCCTTGAACATTGCGCAGTGAGAGTGGTTTTTCTGTGCAGCGCGCGTGGTAGACAAGCTGGCAAAGCCATAGCTCATTAATCGACTTCCATCAGGATGTAATTCATGGAACAAACACTCGAATACTTTGTGGCGTTCGTCGTGATCGCCCTTGCATCACACCGTATTGGTAAGCTGTTCTCGGCGTTCCGTTTGCCCTATATCACCGGGTATCTGTTTGCCGGAACACTGGCAGGTCCTTTCATCCTTGAGTTTCTACCTGAAGGTTCAACTGAAGATCTGCGCTTCATTGACGAGTTGACACTGGCAGTAATTGCCTTTGTGGCAGGCAGCGAACTCTACTTAAAGGAGCTCGAAGGTCGCTATCGCAGTATCGCAGCGAATACGTTCGGCATCATGGTTGCTGCAATGATCCTGGGCGGCACCGTGATCTTCATCCTGACGGACTTCATCCCGTTTACCAGTGATTTCTCAACAACAGAACGTGTTGCTGTTGCTATTCTGGGGAGCACCATCCTGCTGGCCCTATCGCCGGCTTCAACCATTGCCGTCATTCAGGAGGTACGGGCACGCGGGCCTTTCACTAAGACGATCCTGAGTGTCACTGTGTCAATGGATGTCGTCATTATTGTGTTTTTTGCTATCAGTGCCTCGATTGCCGCTGTCCTGCTAACAGACGCCGCCTTGAATATCGGCATTGTGGGGCTAATAGCGGTGGATCTGGTTGGCGCGGTGGTGGCTGGTCTGCTTGCGGGCCAACTGCTCAAGTGGGTACTGGGTTCCACCTGGCACCAATATCTCAAGACAGGCCTCCTGCTGGTGATCGGTTTTCTCATCTTCTTCCTCTCTTTTGAGCTAACGGACTTCAGCAAAGATAATTTGCCTTTCGAATTGCACTTTGAGCCGTTGCTGGTGGCTATGGTTGCCGGGTTCTTTGTCACGAATTTCACCCCTTACCGAGACCCGTTTGCTGCTATCTTGCACGATGTAGGGCCCTATGTGTACGTCGCCTTTTTCACGCTTACCGGCATCGCGCTCAAGCTTGACGTCCTCGTCGAAACCCTGCCCATCGCGCTAACCCTGTTTGTAGTGCGCGCGGCGAGTATCGCGATTGGATCCTACGCCGCTGGAACTCTAACCGGCGAGTCAGAACATTTTCGCAGGATTTCGTGGATGGCATTCATTACTCAGGCTGGGATCGCGCTTGGCCTGGCGCGCGAAGTTGCGGTTGAGTTTCCTGGCCTGGGCAACGAGTTCGCGACGATGATTATTTCGGTGGTGGTGCTGAATGAGATCTTCGGGCCAATGTTCCTCAAGTCCGCATTGCGTCGTGCGGGCGAAACACATCTGCCGGAAGACCTGCAGACCGACGAAATCCGTGATGCCGTGATTCTGGGCATTGATGATCAGTCGTTAGCCCTAGCCCGACAGCTTATCGCCCATAACTGGCAGGTCACACTAGCGGATACTGACAGGCAGAAAGTCGATGCTGTTAAGCCCAACGGCCTTAAGCTCTATCATCTGGGAGAGATAAACGAAGCCACCATGTCGGATATCTGTAACAGTGCTGTTGATGCGATCGTCGCGATGATGGATAACGACGAGGATAATCTGAAGATCGCCCAACTGGCCTGTGAAGAATTCGGTACGCGGCGGCTGATTGTACGTCCGCGCGACCTGACTCATGTTGAGCGCTTCACCCGTTTGGGGGCGTCGGTCATTGATCCGGGGTCAGCAATGGTCAACCTGCTGGATCAATCAGTACGTGCGCCGCAGACGGCGGCCCTCTGGATGCACCGTGATCCGGAATTTGAGATCGTGCAGGTGACAGTGACCGACCCCGACATGAACGGTGTGCTGCTGCGTGATCTTCGTTTGCCTGATGATGTGCTGATCCTGGGGATCATGCGCCATGGTCACACCATTTTGCCGCATGGGGCCACCGCTCTTCACCTTGAGGATGAAGTGTCATTGATAGGTAGTCCACAAAGCCTTGAGGCGATGACGCTGAAACTCGGCTATTGATTTTCAGCGCTGCTGCAAACATGCCCAAATAGAATTCCGCCGTGTTTTTGCACGGCGGAATCGTTTTGAAACGTTTCGGGAAAGTGTTACGTGGCGCAATCTACTCGACAGTCACGCTCTTGGCCAGGTTCCGCGGTTGGTCGACATCCGCACCACGCCAGACAGCAATGTGATAGGCCAAAAGCTGGAGCGGGATGACCGTCACTACCGGGCTGAGGATTTCGGGCGTCTCGGGGATATAGATGACATGATCAGCTTTTTCGGCGATCAGGGTGTCCCCTTGCGTGGCGACGGCGATCACGATGCCGCCACGGGCCTTGGCCTGCTCTACCTGGCTGAGCATCTTATCATACACGTAGTCTTTGAGGGTGATGGCGACGACGGGCATGTTCTCATCGATCAAGGCAATGGGGCCGTGTTTCATCTCGCCAGCGGGATAGCCTTCGGCGTGAATGTAGCTGATCTCCTTGAGCTTCAATGCCCCTTCAAGCGCGGTTGGGTAGTTGATCCCGCGTCCCAGGTAGAGGAAATTCTCGTAGCGGTACAATTTCCCGGCCAGCTCCTCGTAAAGATGATCGTCTTCGAGAACCTTGCCCACCAGGTCAGGCAGGCGAGCCAGGTCAGCCGCATAGCGGCGCAGTTCCGCGTCGCTAAGCTGGCCGCGCTGTTTGCCGAGATACAGTCCCAGGAGCGTTTGGTCGACGATACTGGCTGTATACGCCTTGGTCGAGGCGACACCAATCTCAGGGCCAGCATGCATGGCAATATACCCGTCAGCAATGCGCATCGCCTGGCTACCGATCGCATTTACGATGCTCCAGCGCCGGATGCCGCGCTCCTGGGCTGCCTCCATCGCCGCGAGGGTATCAACCGTCTCACCGCTCTGGGTGATCGCCAGCACGGCATCGGACTTCTCCAGGATGGGGTCGCGATACCGGTACTCGCTACCATAGTCGACTTCAACGGGAAGGCGGGCCAGTTTCTCGATGACGAACTTGCCCACCAAGCCTGAATAGTAACTTGTACCACACGCAACTGTCACCAGTCGCCGCAAGCCCTTGGCTTCTTCTTCAGTGATCTCCAGATTCTGCAGCGCAATCTCGCCCGTCTGGAAATCAATACGTCCCCGAATGGTGTCGGTCAAAGTGCGGCCTTGCTCGAAGATTTCCTTCTGCATGAAGTGGCGATATTCACCTTTGGCGGCGCTTACCGGGTCCCAGGGAATACTGTGAATCTCAGGGGCGACGGAAAGCGCGTCATCAACGGTCTGGATCGTGAAGCCGTTGGCCGTGATGGTCGCCATCTGGCGATTTTCAAGGAAGATCATGTCGCGTGTATGGCTGAGAATGGCTGGAATGTCCGAGGCAATGAACATCTCGTCTTTGCCCAGGCCTAAGGCAACACCACCGGCGTTGCCTAACCGTGCGGTGACCAGCGTATCCGGCTCATGCGTGCTCATCACAACGATCGCATTGGCACCCCCTAGGTGCAATGCCGCCCGGCGGGTAGCTTCCGTCAGGTTATATCCGGACGCAAGGTAACGCTCGACCAGATGGACGACGACCTCAGTGTCCGTATCAGACGCGAACTCGATACCTTCCGCTTGTAGCTCTTCCCTTATCTCCAGGAAGTTCTCGATAATGCCGTTGTGAACGACCACTGTCGAGCCGTCCATGCTCGAGTGGGGATGCGAGTTGCGTTCGCTGGGCACCCCGTGGGTGGCCCACCGCGTATGGCCAATCCCGATCGTTCCTTCGATCGGATCAGTATTGATTTTCTCCTGTAGCCGGGCGAGCTTCCCCACCTCACGGCTAACCTTGATGTCGCCGTTCTGCTTGAAGACCGCGATACCGGCCGAGTCATAACCCCGGTATTCGAGATGTTGAAGACCTGTCAGGATAAGAGGCGTGGCATTACGCCACCCAACATAACCAACAATACCGCACATTGGGTGTTCCCTCCGAATGGAATATGCATTTGACAAATGGGTAAATGGTTCCCATCACGGCAGACGGTCTGTACCGCACGTTGCCGAGCGGGTTTCACTATCTGCGCTGCATTTTGGGGGAGCATTTGGGTGGTGATGGAGCACCCAGGCGGCATCCGCTGATACCTCGATTTTCCTCCAGAAATCTGGAGTTAGCGCTGCCCTACGGCAGGAACCGCCACCTCGTCACCCTGTGGAGATACAGGGCCATGCGCTTATGCCCCCGGCATCAGAACAATAGGCAACCTCCGTTGGTGTTGCTTAACGATAGGCTTATCTTAGCACATACACTCGCATCCGGAACAGTGAAAATCGTATAGAAGCGGCAAAAGTCATAGAAAATTCACAAATCGCACGCCGATCAAGGCAACGAAAACGTACAGGTTCCGTCCGCAATGACGCACGTCGTGATGCGCCTATCGCCCCGCCACACGTCGAAACTACGATTTCCTGCGTTTGCTAGCCAGAAGTTGTTCTCGGTGGCTGTGCGTAGAAGCCATCCGTTCTGGCTGCTATCGCAGATGTCATTGCGAATAGCGGCACTTGTTAGGGCAATCTTGAAACACTGATCCGGCTCTAGCGCAAAGATGCGCGATCCTACGGTCGTGTCGGTACCTTCGCGCCACTCGTCCGCACGGAAGACGCCCTGTGAAGCGCCAACGAAGCGCAATTGACTGATGTTTTTGGCGGATGTGGCGATGTTGAACAGCGCAAAGGTATCGCTGGTGTAGACCAACTCGATATGGGGGATTGGTGACGGCGATGTGACGATGTCAGGCGTTATTGTTGTGGTGGTGTCTGGGGTGTGCTGCAACGAAGGTGTCGCCCGTGCATCGAAAACGCTGCTCGTCATCGCCGGTGTGTCCGATGCTACACTCCTGGCGCCAGCGCCACTATCTTCATCTTCGCGCGTTGCCACTATTGCCAGCACAATCCCCAGCAAGAAGACGACGATAGCCGCTGCACCCATAGCCCATGGCCAGCGCCGACGGTGAGGGATGCGCTCGGGAATAGTCGGGAACTCTTTTCGAGTGATGGGCGCTGTCGGCGCGCGGGTAGAGGTCTCATCTTCGGCGGATAGGATCTCGACCGTTAGGGATAGGGTGCCTACCGATATCAGACTGCCGTCGGCCATCACCTGTTTGGCAGTAACATGGAGCTTGCCTTTGGGAGTCGGGTATTCGGAATGGAGCAGAAATGATAACAGGCTTGAGTCCTGGTCGGGCAAGATATGGACTTCCTGCTGCGGCTGTGGGGATGCGAACCCGTAGTTAACCACCTCAAATTGAATATTGGTCGCGCTATTGGCATCATTATCTGGAAAGAGCAGGTTGATCTCCCGTTGGGCAGTTTGAAGCGGCAATGGTTCCATATAGCTGCGGCTAACCTGGGCCAGTTCGTCCTCGAAACGGCGGGAAGTGGGCAACGCGAGTTTGACCCATAGTTCCGTTGGCGCATTGGCAGGCACGCGCTTTGGCGCAGCAACATAGAGAATGCGCCGGCGCAGAGGTAGTGCATGAAGCTGGGTATCTTCTGGAGTGGGAGGCTCTTTAGGGTCCAGTTGCGCGTGCACCATATCTAGCAGCCGGGCGCGATGTCCAATCGAGTCATCCAGAAGTTCGTCAATCATCTTGACGACGGCCTGATTCACATCATGACGTTTCTGTAGGGTTACCAGAAGATTGCGCGCACGGTCTACTTCAGCCAGATCATCGCGTTGGAGATACCACTGGAGCTGCTGAACCAGCGATTTCTGCGTGTCAAAAGAGAGCTTGGCGGCATCACTGATCGTCTGCTGAAAATCGTTGAGCGGTGATATCGGGGCTGATGGGGGGGTAGGTAAAGGCGCGGGTAACGGTCCAGCCGGGTTCAGTTTCAATAGTGCGCGCCGCAACGCGTGGCGCTGTCCCAGGTTCGCGGGATTGCGGAAATCGACAATCTGGATTTCCGCTATTTCCTGGGGAAGGTGACCTTTGTTGATATTGCCAGCAACTTCAACAGGCAGCATTGACTTGCCAAGTTCGCGAGCATATTTGCGTTCGCTGGTGCAGGCCTTGGATGCAAGCGAATCCGGCGATAGCGCGAAGAGCAGGATATCACACTGTTTGATGTGCTCCAGGATTTCGTCCCACCAACGTTGGCCACCGAGTAAATAATGGTCGTACCACACCTGGTGGCCCAGACTCTTGACATAGCTGGCAAGTTGCTCGATTTCGGATCGATTCCGGCTGCTATAGCTGATGAAAATGCGCATGCTTCACCCAGACAATCTGTGGGAACAAACCGCCCACAACTGTTTACCGATAGTGTGCTAAGGAATTCTGCGTCTTAGTTGGTAGCGGATTCAATAGCCAGAATCTGACGAGGGCTGGCTGGCCTCACCACGCGCCTGTTCAACGATGGCCACGCCAGCACTGGCGCCGATCCGGGTTGCCCCGGCGGCGACCATCGCGTGCGCGTCCTCATAGGTGCGCACCCCACCTGAAGCTTTGACGCCCATCTCAGCGCCAACAACCTCGCGCATTAAGGCGATATCGGTAGTAGTGGCTCCACCGCCGCCGAATCCAGTCGACGTCTTCACGAAATCGGCGCCCGCTAGCTTCGCGATCTGGCAGGCAGCAACTTTTTGCTCATTGGTCAACAAGGCTGTTTCCAGGATAACCTTGCAGACCGCATCTTCTCCATGCGCCACCTCAGCCACAACAGCGATATCGTTGAAAACTGTTTCGTAGTCGCCCGCCCTCAGTGCGCCGATATTGAGTACCATATCCACCTCACTGGCACCGAGAGCGATCGCTTGTTGTGCCTCATAGGCTTTTACAGGCGAAAGCGTGGCTCCCAATGGAAAGCCGATAACCGTGCATACTGCAACCACGCTATTGGGCAACATGCGGGCTGCCAATGGAACGTAAGTCGGATTGACACAAACAGAGGCAAACTTATGGATCCGGGCTTCCTGGCAGAGGGTTTCAATCTGCTGGGGGGTTGCCTCTGGCTTCAGCAGAGTGTGATCGATGATGTGGCCGATCTCAGCGCCTTGGGGCGGAGTCTTTGGCAGACGATAGGCTGGTGCCAATGGCCGGACATCCGGCAACAACAGTTGGCGTATTTCATCGACTATCCGGCTAATGGTTCCGGAATCTAGTGGCAGGGTCACAGGTTGTTCCTCTCGTTCAACGGCACAAGGTGCCAAGTGCGCTTCGTCAAATCATCCAAGATATGCTTTCCATATAGATCCATATAGATATTGTAAAGCCACAGAGCCTGAATACCAACGTCAACCCTGTGCGTGTTCGACGAACATTGAAAAAACACTATCCATGCGTACAATAGTGGCTGTTACATGATTGAGCGCCAGAAAAATGGCCTGTGGGGAGCAATGCATGCCCGAATCATCGCCAAACAGCGGTCGATACGGAACCTTCGACAATCGTTATCGCTACGATCATATCTATCCGCGCGGACGCTCCGGTGAGACTCTCCGCGCCTGGGATCCGGAGGATAATGATCGCCCGGTTGTTATCAAGCGCCCCGCTCCTCAAGATGCCCCTCCGATGCGGGCGGCGCAAGAAGTCAGTATTCGGGCTGAACGCAAAGCACTCGAGCGTTTGACCGGCCACCCCGTCCTGACGGAACTGTGGGCCCATGGTACATTTCGTGTGGGCGGGCAAACTCACGAATACATTGTAATGGACCGCGCAGCAGGCCAGATTGTCGCGGACATGGTTATTGACCTCGCTGAACAAGGCGAACGGCTTCCGACACTAGAGATGTTGGTCATCGTTGACCGCTTACTGGACCTGATTAGCGCGGCACACGATCAGCAAATCGTCTACAATGATGTTGATGCCAAGCACCTTTTCTGGGACCGGTCTACTTATCAGCTAAAGGTTATCGACTGGGGCAACGCTGTCCTCCTGGATGAAGGTGGTACCCATAATGTCACCCGCCAGACGGATGTTTTCCAGGTTGGTGAATTGCTGTACTTCATCATTTCCGGTGGGAAGCGGCTGGATAGCGAGACCACACCCACCGGCGACTACGCGGTTATCTTTGGGATCGATGCGACGCATGCCCCGGCTTCTCTCCAGGCGATTATTACCCGGGCAACCCAGCCAAACCTGCGCAAACGCTATACCACCATTATGGAGCTGCGCCAGCATCTGGCCGAAATCCGGCAGCCCCTTGAAGAGCGGCGTGATCGCATTCTCACCCAGGTTGAGCGCGAGATGTCATCGCGACACAGCCACCAGGAATTGGCGACATTCTTAGACGATATTGACAAGGCGGTCGCGCTGGATCCTGGCTATCCACGCACCCATGAACTAAGGTCCGCGATCGAGGCTGAGTTGCATCGTCTCGAGATTCAGGCGGATATCGATGCCGGACGGATCTATCTGGACACTGCCAACTGGCCCCGCGCCATCGAGACAATGCTTGATTTGCTCGAGCGCGCGGATGAACAAAACGCTCCTGTCATCCGCTTTATTATTGCAGCGGCGGAACTCCTGGAGAACCGGCAACGGTCAGAACCGCCACCGGCGTTATCAGCTGCTATCGACGAGCTAATGCGCCAGGCGCCTCAACAAGCAGGCGTCATTCTGGCTACGAGCAGTGAGGGCGAGGACAATCTGCTGCTAGCGGAGCGATTGGCCACATTGGTGCCTGAGGTGGTGCTTCTGCGGCCGCCGCTGGTGGCGATTAGAAGTGAGCTGTCGCAGTTGAGCAATGCCGAGGATGTTCTTCCCATCCTGGAAGCAATTGACGACGTTTACCGCCAGCGTCCCGATACGCCCACTCTGTCGGATATGATCCGGCAGTATCGTGAGATTGGCCAGCAGTTGGAAAACTTAACCGTGCTCCTAGAGGGCGCCGGCGCCACTGGTGAGCGCCATCTCGAGATGTTGTCATCGGCAGAGGCGGCTTTGACGACTATCATCAACCAGCTGCAGACAGTCAGCCGCTGTGTATATAGTGACCCACCGGTGGCCGGAGAAGCGCTCCGGGCGGCCAACCGCATCGATCCAGTGAATCCCTATTTTGAGGAGATCAACAACTATTTCGAAGAGATTCACCTGGCTGTCAGTGCGATCTCCTCATTTAAGCCGAAGAGTGATGGCACCAATCTAAATGACTGGTTCATCCGGGTTGTGGATCTCCTGTCCCCATACAAAGCCGATCTCCATGACCGTGCATTGCACCAGTCATTGGAAGCACTCCAGTCCGCGAGCGACCTGTGGCGACGGACGCTGGACGCCTATATTCTGGGCCGGCGTTCAGTGGCGCGGGCGAACTTGTCCCAAATCGCGCAGCTGATGGAACCCCTCAATACCAATATCAGCAACTGGGCAAAGTCGCAGGCGAATAGCGTCAAGAGCGCCACCCATGTCGAGCTGATGAGCCCAAATACGTCGCTCGCCCAGGCGTTGGTGGAAGGCTATCAAGTATGGGATCAGGGTAAACACGCCTATGCTGCGGAATTGGCTGAACGGCTGGTGGCACAGGCGGAGACACAGGGTGAGCAACTGGCGATAGAACGCCTTCAAAAACTCGGCCGAATTGCTGCTGACTGGTTCAAGAACAATGGACCCCAGGACTATGAAGTCACGGATCGCGCTGAGAGCGAGGTCACGCGGCTTTTCCTCCCTGCTGAGGAAGATGAACGGGACAGCTTCGCCAAGCAGATGCCCAACGAGGGCGCCTATCTCAAATCTATGGCCCGCGGTCTAGTTGATACAATCCGGCGTAACAGCACGGCTGGGGTGCGCATTCTATTCCTGCATTACACCTGGCGCGGTATGCTCTGTGTGCTGGAGGATACCCTGGACGACGCCGAATTCTGGCGTGAAGCCGCCCTTAAGACTATCCCTGAAGGCCGCAATAATCCTGTCTTCGTTGAGTTCGACAACTCTCTTGCGGCCCGCCGCCTGATTCTCGAAGCGCAGACTGCACTTAATCAAATCGAGTCAGCCGCAGACCTGCCGGGCACGCGCTCGTTGCTGAATCAGCCCCTGGCCGACCAGGTTCTGAGTGAGGCGCAGCGCGCCATTCGCCATCTAGAGGTCGGCGTACGCAACTGGGAGGATGGGGATTTTCGGGCGGCGCGGGAAGCTTTTGAGACTGCTATACAAGGCATCAATGCTGCTGAGCAACAGGCGAATATGGATTTGGGGCCCCTGAAGTCCTGGGTCACGCCCTTGCGCGACGCGGTTGGGTCCCTTCAGACCTCACGTCTGAAAGTCGAAGAGATTGCGCACGTAGCCAAGGTCCCCGAAGCTCAGACCGACGAGCTGGTCAATCCCGTGGTTGAGCAAGTCTTACAGAGCATCGTCCAGACCACCGAAAAGCACCTCGGCACCGACCACTCCGCGCAAGTCCGCCAGTGGCTCTCGACCTATCAAGCGGTGCGAGAAACTCACCAGAATACGCTGCTGACCAAAAGCGAGAAACTGGTCGCTTTCCAGGCCCATTTCGCTAGCCTGTTTATCAACAAGCACCCTACGTATCGCCTGTTCCAGGTATGGCGCGAGATGGCTCAGCGCCTGCCAGATGAGTTTGCGGAGCCGTCCCCGGCCGAAGACGGGGTTGGTTTTGTCGATGATGGTGCGGACGACGGTGACGACGTTCCACCCCGGACAACCAAAGCAGCATCTCCCGGAGAACAGCCACTTCAATCAGATCCAACCCAGGCGGAGACGACCAAAGATGACGTGGTCTATGAAGAACAGCGCATGGATATTCCATGGACAATTCTCGTGATGATTGGCGTGGTTATCGTAGGTATCCTGATCTTTGCGCTCACCATTGGTTTTGGTGAAGAGGATAGCGACGCTGACAACCGTTCGGATCGTGATGACGGGCTGGTAGCCAGTACTCAGGATGGGTTATCGGGGGCTGCATCTCCCCAGCCAGTGCCAACAACAGTGGTGCCAGTCACCGCTGTTCCGACTGAGGCGCCGGCCACCACAGAACCAACCACGGCCGTACCAAGCGATACGCCGGAACAAGCGACGCCGACGGCCACGCTCACCCGGACGCAACAACCCTCACCTACACCTGTCACTGCGACCAATACGCTGCCACCAACAACTATTGCCCCCACAGTCCCGCCGACGTCGCTGGCTGTCGATGACCCATTTGGTTCGCAGGACGTGCTCCGGGCACTAAATGCAATGGACATCAGCGAATATGCCTGGGAACTGAGTTGGTTTGGCCCGGGGGCGGGCGGCTTATGGCAGCTTGGCACCAGCCAGTCAACAGCGGGCGATGGCCCGATCGTGGTGAAGATGCCCCCTTCGTTCCTGGAAACACTTTATGGCACGCGGGCAGCCGAAAGGCTGATCTCTGTAGAGGCCGTGATGGAATTGACCGTCGGCGAAGACCAGCCTAATGTGTTTTTCGGCCTTGGGTTGGAGAACGAGGCCGGGCGACGTGTGGCGGCTGAGATCCGTGTGCCGCGCCAGAATATCATTAGCTGGGGTATTAACGAGGGCGGTAATTTCAGTGAAGTGACGAGCTTCGCCTCGGATACCTATCGGGTAGATGTCCGCATCACGCGTAATACCGACGGTACGCTTTCCCTCTTTGTCGACAACCAGCAACTGGGCCAATCTGCCGCACGTTATGGAGATGGGATCGCGCTAACGCCGGTACTGTACACTTCCGGTGATGGGGTTTTCGTCGTGATCTCAAGTCTGCAATACCAGTTCAGTCCTATCCAATGATAGATAGAAAGCACGTTGTGCCAGCATTAACTGACGTTTATCAAATCGACAATTTCATTGATACCTTCGCCCTGGGGCATTATGCGCGTGTTTTGGCCGCGACTGACCAGCGCAATGGTCGTAATGTCGCCTTGAAGATTATGCGATCCGAGCACGTGCAGCGGGACGATGTGCCGCGCTGGGAGGCCCAGGCGTTTGTCCACGAGGTCGATCTGTTGAGCCGTGTGTTCCGGAATCCAGTCCCGGTGCAGTTCTATGATTGCGGCTTCATTCTGGCGGACGGTGAATATCCAACCGAGGGCGAGATCATCTCCTATGATGTTAACATTGGCCCGTTTCGTGACGCGCTGTTTTCCCATAACGCCAAAGGATGGCGACCTTACATCGCTTTGGAGTATTTGCCACGCTATCACAATCTCCTGTATCTGATGAAACCTGACCAGCAAGGCCAGCGCCGCCGTTTGCCTACCGAAGAGGGTCTCAATCTGGCCATGCAGTTTGGCAGGCTGCTAATTGATGCCCACGAACAGGGTATTGTCTACATGGATCACAAGCTGGAGCACGTATACTGGGATGGCCAGCAATTGCGCCTGATCGACTGGAACAGCTCCAAGCGCATTGAAGCCGGTGGCCAAACGCTGGCACAAAGCTGCCAGAAGGATATTCATAACCTCTGTGTGGGGATCCTGTATCCACTCTTCACCGGGCTGTCACCGCAACGGGGCGGCTTACGCCCCCAACCGGCAGGCATACAGGAGGTCGATGCGCGGTATTCCGATGTCAATCATCTTGATTTCACCGTAGAACCCACGCTAAGCCCATTGCTGATGGATTTGATGGAACGCGGTGCGCGTCAGGAAATCGCCACCGCCGAAGAATTCCTGCAACGTGTTGAACATATTGCGACCCATTTTGGGTGGGAGTTTCGTTACCAGACCACCAGCCCCGTGCTAACCGAGGCTCGGCAACATATCCAAACCGGGCTGGAAAAACTGCGCACCAGCACCGACCTGGCCCGCGAAGCCCGCGAGATGTTGCTGGAGGCAGCGATTCTGGATGGTATCAATGAGGATATTGAGAACGAGTTGCGCCGGTTGCTCAAGGATATCAACGACTTCCTGAGCGCGCGCGTGATTCCATAGAATTTGCGCCAGGGGACACCCTGCATTAGCGGGGTGGGAATGGCGCTTTCCTCCATGTTTCTCGCGTG
>JAADYW010000281.1 GCA_010092845.1 Chloroflexota bacterium | reverse complement strand
TAGTTCTTCCTCTTCCTCCTGTCGCGGGAGGTCAGCATCACGCTTCATCCTGAGTTCTTCCTCTTCCTCCTGGCGCTGGAGGTCGGGGTCACGCTTCATCTGAAGCTCTTCCTCTTCTTCGGGCGCCTGGCGCTGCAACGATGTCTGTGCCTGGACGGCTGGCGCGGTGGTTGAAACCTGCTCCGCCACTTGGTCGGCATGGCTCTCGTAGCTATCTTCGGCTGGGCCGAGGGTCAGGTCACCTGAGGGCGAACTGCCGTCCTGATGGATAACATGGGTCAGTTCATGGGCGAGAAGCTTCTTGCCATCTGTCGAGTCGGGTTGATAGCTGCCCTGGCTGAAGAAGACATCTTTGCCGGTGGTAAAAGCCTTCGCGCCGAGCTGCTTATTGAGGCGGTCTGAATGAGAATCAGTGTGAACACTGACATCGCTAAAATCATGCCCCATGGTGCTACTCATTTCAGCCTGGACCTTACTATCAAGGGTCTGGCCGGCACCACGCTTGCGATTAATCTCGTCACTGATGTCAGCACTGAGCGGACCGCCGTCTACGAGAGTAGAACGCTGGATTCGCTGGTTTAGCATGCGCCGCACCACACGGTTCCCGTGTGTACGCTGGAGCTGGAGTATGGCCTGCGCTGGTCCCTGCGGGGCCGGCGTGGCGTGGCTGGCTTCAGGTTGGTGGGTAGCTTCTTTCGTCTGCTTAGATGTTGCTTCTTCAACTTGCTGAAGACGTATCCGGTCTCGTTCGCTCATGGATGGTCATCCTTAAACTCTTGAAGATGGTCGAAGCTCAAAATATCCGACAGCAACACGACGAGACTCTGCAAAGATCAGATCAGTACCGCGTCTACCGTTGCTTCCCAAAGTAGTTCCAATTGTATGTGTGTTTCCGGACAGGAGTCAAATAGTTTCCTGGCTGTATAATTTCCAGCCCAGAAGCCCGTCTGAAACCTGATCCCCTACTTGATATTAAACATGATTTTCAGAGAAAAGGCTAGAAACGCAAACTCAACTTTGTCAGCATGGCGATACACCGGGCCTATGTTGAGGGATTTGGCTTGTGATACATGATATCTCAGGCCAGTTTAGTCCAGTAATTTCCCCATCTTCTGGTGCTCGCGCCGGATGGCATGCATGACATGTTGCATCTTGATATTATCTGACAGATCAGCCGCGGCGAGAAAAGCTGATGCTAGGGCAGCATTCCGAATGTTGCCGCCTGCCATGCGGTAACGCCGCGCTAATAAAGCCAGGTCAACGTCCGGGGCTAGCGGGGCATCTGATGGGAAGCTGATCCGCCAGATCTTCTGGCGGTCATCGTCCTCGGGAAAGGGGAAGTCGATCATGAAGTCAAGCCGGCGGGTAAACGCCTCGTCCAGGTTCTGGCGCAGATTCGATGCTAGAATCGCGACCCCGTCGTAGGTTTCCATTCGTTGCAATAGGTAGCCGGTCTCGATATTGGCATAGCGATCATGGCTGTCTTTGACCTCTGAACGTTTGCCAAACAATGCATCGGCTTCATCGAAGAAGAGAATGGCATTACTCTGGGTGGCTTCGTCAAAGATGGCGGCCAGATTCTTCTCGGTTTCGCCAATATACTTGCTCACAACTGATGAGAGATCGATTTTGAAGAGCTCTAACCCTAGCTCCTGCGCGATGATCTCAGCAGCCATTGTCTTGCCGGTGCCGCTCTGCCCGGCAAAGAGCGCGGATAACCCTTTTGCACTGGCGCCACGGCCCTGGAAGCCCCACCGGTCATAGACCTGGACGGCATAGCGCACCTGATCGCATATCTCGTGTAGTTGCTGCACCCGGTCAGGGGGAAGAACGATGCTCTCCCAGTTGAAGCGGGGTGTGATCTTCACGGCTAGATTGGAAAGCTTGCGATTGCTCTGGGCGCGACAGGCCACATAGAGATCGGACAGGGTAGGGGTTGGCTCACCACGACCTAGTGCCAGGTCATAGGCGCTATGGACGGCATCACGGATCTGTCCACCCGTTAATTTGAACTTGTACGCAAGCTCGGACGGATCCACTGGCGTATCAGCCAGGAACCGCTGCCAGAAAGCCATGCGCGCACCGAAGTCCGGAAGCTCGAGACCAAGCCGCAGAATTGGCCGCAAGTGGGCTACACCCCTGGGCTCCCAGGAAGATATTCCGCTGAGGATGACCGGGAAGGGAAATGCGACGATTTCGTCCCAGAGCCAGGCGGGTGGGTCTTTGTCTTCATCAAGTACAGCCTCCCAATGGGTGAGTAACAAGACGGCATGTCGCAGCCGGGCTTCTCGGAAGATGCGCCGGACACGCGGCAAATCCAGGTGATGTTGCAAGCCCTGCAGATTGATCTCCAGCAGCGCATAGCGGTTTTCACAGGAGAATGCACGCGCCAGGGTTTGTTTGCCGCTCCCGTAGTTTCCATACATATGAATGATCGGGTTGAGATCGCCATAATCCCGGGCCAGGAGTTCCTGGGTACGGGGATCAATGACCAGTGAGTCGAAAAAGCTGTCCCGATTGTCGAGCGGCCGGACAGAGGTCTGCCACTCTTGAGGGATGTTGTGGATACCCTGCACGAATTTGGTGATCTGAGGATCGATACGCAGCATGTGGTTGGCAAATGAGGCATACGGATCGGTTGCATCGGTAACGAGACTCACCAGCTGGTAGCGGAGGAGCGGGGACTCATCTGTTAGGCGGGACATAAGGGTGGCACGCTGCGCCCAGTCGCCGCCGAACAGGTTAATCGCGAGGTTGATCGTGGGTCGGCGCTTGGTGACATCGTCTTGTAGATAGCCGTAAAGCCGCTCATAGCGGCGGTCCAGTGTTGGCGCCAGGGCTGCGAGGAGTATGTCCAGATCCTCCGGAGTTAAGCCGAGAACATCAATCAGGCTAAGGAGCGAGAGGGGATATCGGTTTCGCTGAGCTTCGTCCTCAATGGCCCGTAACTCTGATTGGAACGCCTCGACCTGTGCCTCGTGCTGAGGTGTCAATCTGAGACCTTCGTTTCCCCAGAACCCCCGGCCCGGTGCCATTTTCAGATGCCGGTCGATTTCGTCCTCGGCGATATACAGACCCTGGAATTCGTTTTCAGGATCGAACCCGGCCTGACGTGCTAGCTGGACAGCCTGGTGCAGATAGACGTCGAGGCGTTGCAAGTGGGTTCGGAGATAGCGGAGATTCAATGAATGCATAGGTTAGCTCGATTGTCGTGGGTTAATGTACTGAACAGTTTAGGTGGGACATCGCGGCGGTGCAACCTCCATTCGCGTGTTTACAACTTTGACATTTCCTTGACATAAGGTGTGCAAGCGAGTATATTTAATTTTGGAAACGGTTCCATCACTATTGTTGTTCGAAGCATTGTCAAACAGGTTGTTTTTTCAAGGAAGTATCTAAACCCAGTTATGACAATCCGGGACGTTGCGAAGCGCGCCAACGTAGGGATTGCAACTGTATCGCGAGTACTTAATGGTCATCCTTCTGTACGACCTGAAACGCGAGCCCGAGTGTTGGCTGCGATTGAGCAATTAGACTATATACCTAACACTGCTGCACAGAATCTGTCGAGCGGACAGACCAGGTCCATTGGTGTGTTCGTCCCCCATTTCACGCGGCCTTCCTCGATACAGCGGTTGATTGGAATCCAGGAAGTTCTGAATGACTCTGATTATGATCTGTTGCTGTTCAGTACAAACTCACTCGAGAAATACTACGTCCAACTCCGTCAGGTAGTGCGGCAGCATCGTGTTGACGGAGTGCTGGTGATATCGATGGCAGTCCCTGAGGAACACCGGCTTCTAATGGAACGGATGGATATTCCCCTGGTACAAATCGAGGTGTTTAGCGACTATGCATCATCGGTTGGGGTTGATAACACTCTGGGCGGCCAGCTGGCAACAGAATACCTGTTGGCCCAAGGGCACGAACAGATTGCTTTTTTGGGCGATGTCCGAGAAAGCCCGTTCGGATTCAGTGCGACTAATGAACGCTTCATTGGTTACCGGTATGCACTTTCTGAGGCCAATCTAGCCATGTCAGACGATTACTGTTCATTCAGTGGCATTAGTGATCACCATAAAGAAGAGGCTATTCGTCAGGCCCATGATCTACTGGCTCTATCGCCCCCGCCGACTGCTATCTTCGCTGCGAGTGATCAACAGGCGGCAGGGGTACTGGAAGCTGCCCGGCAGCGTGCTCTCCTGGTTGGCGATCAGTTATCCGTCATTGGTTTTGGGGATCTGGATATTGCGCATTACCTCAATCTGACGACGATCCGCCAGCCTTTAGCCGAGGTGGGTCGCACAGGGGCTAATGTGTTGCTGCAACACTTGCGCGGCGAACGTTCGATTTATCAGAAACGCTTCAATGATCTGGAAGTAATTGAGCGCGGTACCGTGAAACCGGTGCCGTGTGATGATAGTACGTTTTTTTAGGTATAGTTGGGGTGTTGTTGGTGGACCCACAGGTAGTCTGCTTTGGCGAGTTGTTGATCGATTTCGTGGCCCTCGAACGCGGTGTTACGGTTGGTCAGGCAACGCGCTTCGAGAAAGTCCCGGGTGGCGCCCCCGCGAATGTAGCGGTGGGTCTCGCTAAGCTCGGGATCCCAGCAGCCTTTGTAACCCAGCTTGGTGATGACCCCTTTGGCCATTTTCTGCACGACATCCTACGTCAAAGTAGTGTGGATACGCGGGGGATTGTTTTCACCGATGCTGCACGTACCGCTCTCGCTTTTGCGGCTATCACGCCCGAAGGCGACCGCAGTTTTGCTTTCTATCGCAGCCCGAGCGCTGATATGCTGATGACCCCTGAACAACTTGAGCGCTCGCTGATTGAACAAGCGGAGGTGTTTCATTTCGGGTCGATCACGTTAATTGATGAACCAGTGCGTACAACGACACTGACTGCTGTCAATGTCGCTAAAGAATCCGGTGCGCTGGTAAGCTACGACCCGAATCTACGCGAAGCGCTGTGGCCCGATCTCGAAACAGCGTGCGATGGTATGTTGATGGGTCTACAACATGCCCACATCGTTAAGCTAAGCGAAGAGGAATTGGCATTCCTTACCGGTGTTGAGGATCTTGCGGATGAACCGGCGATCGCCGCCGCTGCGCACCAGCTTTGGCATGACGATCTTCAGTTGATCGCTGTGACGCGTGGCGGTGAGGGGGCTGTGGGTATTACGCCCTCATTTCAGGTGGTGGTGCCCGGTTTCACTGTGGAGGTAGAAGACACGATCGGCGCAGGCGACGGTTTCGGCGCTGGACTCCTGGCCGGTGTGGTTGCGTCGGAGTCAAGAGGTTTTGACTCCAGAGATGGTGTGACGACGCTACTACGACAGGCAAATGCCGCGGGTGCATTGACTGCGACACAACGCGGTGCCATCCCGGCTTTGCCGGAAATCGATACGCTGCGAGCATTTCTAGCGGGGCAACCGGCTGCCTTTTGAAACCAAGGCAACAGGGTATCCATGTTAGAAATGTATAAAAAAATCGCGGTGATTGGTTAAGGATTTGCGTTAAGCGTATGCATACGTTACCATTTAGAAGTGATCTGCCGGTATTACGAGCAGATCGATAACGGAAATTCAAAGTTCAAACTCTTATTCGTTTAATTAGTATCAAGGAGAGCATTTCAAACATGCTGAAGCGTTTTGCTCTACTCACTCTGGCTATTGTATTGGCGGTGGCCTTGCTGCCACAGCTCGCTGACAACAGCAGCACAGCTGTTGCCCAGGACGAAGAAGTTTGGTGCGGTACCGACGAAGAAGTTACCGTTACCCTGATCGCTGGTTCCGTTGGTCAGGAAGGCGAGATCGCCCGCCAGCAGCTCGATCGTTGGGCAGAAGTATGCCCGAACGTCTCGGTTGACCTGGTTGCCCGCCCCGACAGCGCAACGGAGACTCTGGGTCAGTACCAGCAGTTCTTCGAGGCGGAGAGCAGTGAGATCGACGTGTATCAGATCGACGTGATTTGGCCTGGTATCCTGGCTGAGCACCTGGTCGACCTGAACGAATACCTCGACGAAGAGGTTGTCGAAGCCCACTTCCCCGCTATCATTCAGAACAATACGGTTGATGGCCGTCTGGTTGGTATTCCGTGGTTCACCGACGCGGGTTTGCTGTACTACCGCACGGACCTGCTCGAGAAGTACGAGCTTGATCCGCCCGAAACCTGGACCGAGCTTGAAGAAGCTGCCCGTACCATTCAGGAAGGCGAGCGCGCCGAGGGTAATGAGGACTTCTGGGGCTTCGTCTGGCAGGGTAATGCCTATGAGGGTCTGACCTGTGACGCCCTTGAGTGGCAGTTCTCCTCTGGCGGTGGCGAAATCATCACCCCCGATGGTGTGATCGAAGTGAACAACCCCGAGACGATCGCGATCTTCGAGCAGGCCTCTGGCTGGGTCGGCGACATCAGCCCTGAGGGCGTGACCACCTTTATGGAAGAGGATGCCCGTGGTGTCTGGCAGGCCGGTAATGCTGCCTTTATGCGCAACTGGCCGTATGCTTACAGCCTGGGCCAGGCCGAAGACAGCGCGATCGCTGGTCTGTTTGACGTGAAGGAATTGCCGGGTGCTGAGCCTGGTATGAGTGCCGCGACCCTGGGTGGTTGGCAGTTGGCGGTCTCCCGCTATTCCGAGAATGTTGAGCCGGCTGTTGCTCTGGCTGCCTTCCTGGCCAGCCCCGAAGAGCAGAAGATGCGCGCCATCGATGGTAGCTACAACCCGACCATCGCTGACCTGTACGAGGATGAGGACATTCTCGAAGCTGCTCCGTTCTTCGGTAGCCTGTACGATGTGTTCATCAACGCCGTGCCGCGTCCGTCGACAGTTGCTGCTGAGCAGTACAACGACGTTTCGCAGCTCTACTACACCGCTGTCCACAGCATCCTGACCGGTGAAGCAGATGCTCAGACCGCGATGGAAGATCTCGAACTCCAACTGGCTGACCTGGGCTTCGAGTTTCCTGAAGAGTAAGATCTAGTCGACCATATTAGGTCTTTGAAGGCGGGGGCAGAGCAATCTGCCCCTGCGCTTTCATGGAGTTAAATTTAGTTAACATGAATATACCGTTTTTTTGGAAGGGAAGGCGATCCCCATGACAACAATTCCAGCCGCCCCGGGAAAACGGACCCCATCGAGCCAGGAAACCATTTCATTGGAATTGGTCAGTGGCTTGCTTATGTTAGTAGGCTTTATCGCATTTGGGGCCTTGTTTTATTTTATTGCCACCAATGATGGTATCGTCGAAGCAACCCAGGGGCCCGAGATCGAGGGAATTGGCGCTACCGTTAACAATCCTGTTACCCCTCCAGACGATATCACCACCGGGGCCCACTATCGTCTAGAAGTCGACGACGGATCGAGCGCGGCCGAGACGGGATTTCAGGAGAATGATATCCTGGTGCAGGTCGGTGGAACCGATCTTGAAGAGGCCACCCTCGAGGATGAAGAGGCGCTGCAGCCTGTGCTGGCGCGCGAATTTGACACCGCACTCCAGGCTGGTCAAGATACAATTCCCATTGAAGTCTTTCGGGATGGCGAGACCAGCACCTTCGAAGTTCCGCTACCTGATTACAGCTACTGGTTTGAGCTCCGGATACCTATTGGCCCCGAAGCTGCTGAGACAGCACTTGAAGACTATGGGCTCGAGTTCGAATATCGCGACGCTCAGGATCTATCTCCCTACTTCCCACTGGAAGTAGTCTCCGGCGGGCCGGCCGAATCGCAGGGTCTGCGTGATGGGGACCGGTTGATCCGGGTAGAGGATACTGAGATCACGACGGAGATGAGCCTTGAGGAAGTTCGTGATCTTCTGCGGGAAGAGGATGTCACGCGCGAGGAAGATGACTTCCAGATTGAGGTTGAAGTCCTCCGCCTGCAACCAGACGGGACTCTGGACAACGTCGTGCGGAGTGCTCCCAAGAATGTCCCCCCGAGCTTCCTGATTGCCTACCTGGATAGCTTTGGTGTCATCATACCCTTGCTGGCGATTGGTTTGGGATTCTTCTTCATCCGGCTCGGTCTCAAACTGCGGCAGTATGATATCATCTCGGCGCGCTGGTCGGTAGTGGTCTTCCTCTGGCTCGGCGTTGGACTACTCATTGTTGCTTTCCAGCAGTTCTGGGTGGTCGGGAAGGGCGGTCTAGTTACCGATGAACCCTTTGACTTTGTCGAAGGACTCCTGGCAGGGTTGCCGCTTATCCTGGCATCAATTCCGATATTTATTGCGATGCAGTGGCTGGCCAACTCTATCGATGAGTTTTTCTCCGGTGAGGAAGGATTGGGATCGCGCAATGCCCGCTTTGCCTGGAGTTTGCTGGTCCCGACCCTGGCAATTCTCATTCTCGTCGCCGCACGGCCATTGGAGCAAACATTCATTTCGAGCCTGACTGACGATGAATTTGGCACCACACGCCCTGCACGCTGGGTTGGCCTGGAAAACTACCAGAAGCTGCTGAGCGTTCGTTTCGTTACTGTCGAGTGCCAGATTGACGAGGACACGGGTGAATGTGCCAGAACGACGGGCGTTCAGGAAACCATCCAGTGGCAACGTTCTGACTTTGAGGAAGAGGAACGCCAGAAGTTCCGGGAAATGCCCAGTGAAGAGCGTGAAGATTATGTCCGCTACGAGCCAGCCTACACCTGGCAGCTCTTTGGCGGCGAAACAGGTCTGCGTGTACTCGCCAAAGATCCGATATTCATCGAGAGCTTTGGCAACACCATCCAGTTCACCTTTGTTTCCGTTCTCTTCGAGTTGATTCTTGGGATGATCATCGCTCTGGTGGTGAACTCGAACTTCAGCGGGCGGGGTATCATGCGAACCGCCATGCTGGTTCCCTGGTCGATCCCGACGGTAGTTGCGGCTGTGCTGTGGCAAGTCATGATGCGTCCCGACAATACGGGTATCTTTAATGTCCTGGTTCAAGATTTAGGGCTGGCAGACAGTCCAGTTCAGTGGCTGACAGCGACGGGGCCGTGGATGTACTCGATTATTGCGGTCGATGTCTGGAAGACTGCCCCCTTTATGGCGCTGCTGATCCTGGCGGGTTTGCAGGTCATTCCCAAGGACATCTATGAAGCGGCCGAAGTGGACGGTGCTGGCCGGATCCGGCAATTCTTCTCGATCACGTTGCCGCTGTTGCGGCCTACAATCGCCGTGGCACTCATCTTCCGGACCTTAGATGCCTTACGCGCCTTCGACGTCTTTCAGGTACTCCTGGATCCAACGCGGCCATCAATGGCGTATTACAACTATGATCGGCTGGTCTTAGGCCGCTTGGATGGGTTCTCGTCGGCTGTAGGTGTGTTAATATTTATCATGATCCTGATATTCACCGTAATCTACGTCCGGTTCGTCGGTATTGAGCAAGAAGGGTAAGCCAAACAATGAGTGATCAAGAAACTGCCCAGACCCCCGAACTGGCACCGACCCAGCGCGTCTCGGACGAGCCTCAAGTTGTAGAAGGACGTACCTCCTGGGATGATACCCGCTTCTACATCAATAAGGTGTTGTTCTGGTTACTGGTGGCGGCCATCGCAATCTATACGATGGCACCATTTGCCTACGCAATCAGTATTTCTTTCCGCACCAATGCGCAGGTGTTGACCTCCGCACGCTATTTGCCCGAGGATCCGCAACTCACAAATTACCAGAATCTCCTTGGCGATAGCGGATTCATGAACACTATGGTCAACTCGGCGATTGTATCAACCGTGAGCGTAACCATCTCACTGATTGTCGGTTCATTTGCGGCGTACGCGCTAGGGCGGGTACGCTTCCGTGGCCGTATGGTGATCCTGTACCTGGTCCTGGCGATGACGATGTTTCCCCAGATCTCGATTCTCTCGGGTCTGTTTTCCATCGTCAACAGCCTCGACATCAACGGCTCAGTCGTCGCCCTGATCTTCAGCTATCCTATCTTTACCCTGCCGTTTACGGTCTGGGTGCTCACGAGTTTTTTCCAGGGACTACCAGCTGAGATTGAACAAGCAGCCCTTGTCGATGGCGCCACCGCTTTCCAAACCTTTTGGCGGATTCTAGTGCCACTGACAGCGCCAGCGCTGGTGACAACAGGCCTGTTGGCATTTATTGCGGCCTGGAATGAGTACCTGTTTGCATTGACGTTTACCCTGGTTGATCCCGGTTCCCAAACGGTACCGGTCGCTATTGCCAATTTCAGTGGCTTTAGCTTCGAGATCCCCATTGCGGATAAAATCGCGGCTGCGGTAGTGGTTACAGTGCCGTTGCTGATCCTGGTGCTGATCTTCCAGCGCCGTATCATCGAGGGCCTGACCGCCGGTGCGGTTAAGGGATAATTGCCGTAGCTAATGGTGGCTCGCGTTAGTAACGGTGTATAATACGCAACGGTACTTATACACCAGAACACAACAGGTGGTGGCAGCGATCACACGTTGCCACCACCCGCGGGAGCTCAGTCAATGCCAGAGGAACCCTCCGTCCAACGAAACTATGTATGGCTTAGTGGTGTGCTGTTGTTGGCCTTTGCGCTCATTGCGGCCACCGTCTATCTTTTTGTCAACGAACCTCCCAGCACCACTATCGAGATCCGCCCTCCGTTACCAACATCAACCTTGCTTCCGACAGACACACCCGCCCCGCTTCAAGTCTACGTTACCGGGGAGGTGGTTGATAGTCCCATCGCTTTGACCCTGCCGCCAGGGAGCCGAGTAGAAGATGCGATTGAAGCGGCTGGCGGCCCAACAGATGATGCTGACCTGGAGGCGGTCAATCTTGTCCAGATCCTTCAGGACGGCGACATGATTACGGTTCCACCCCTTGATGATGAGGTGGCCGGCCTCGCTGCCACGCCAACACGTAATGCCCCGCGCATTGTCAACATTAATTTGGCCGGTTTAGAAGAGCTCCAGACCCTGCCTGGCATCGGGGAAAAGACAGCCGAAGCGATAATCGCCTATCGGGAGGAAAACGGACCTTTTGAAAGTATTGATGACTTGGTGAACGTTCCCAACATCGGTGAAGGCACGCTTGAAGATTTACGACCGCTGATCACGGTTGATTAGGCGGGGTCCATCGAAAATCTGCCGGCGGTGAGATATACCGGAATCCGGCCAGGCTAATGAGCCCGATAATCGACCACCAGAGAATAAGCAGGGGGGCTGGTTCACCGGTGGTATTGACGATAAACACCTCGGTGCCAAAGGCCATCCCGGCGAAGAAGATGCACCCAAACAGCCATGCTGTCTCATTACGTAACAACGTCTGGAGTACTGCCCATGAGACTCCAATATGCAAACACAACTGCCCCAAGAGGGCGATGAGCTCGGCTAGTGTATCGCTCCCAAAGTCGCCGAATGCGGCTGTGCCGAATAACTGCTCGCGGTCGCTGATCGTGAAGGCTACTGCTAAGACTGCGGTGAACACGATGCGCGGCAGGGCGTGGCCAACCCCGATCATTACGGCCTGAGGACGGTAGAGAACGTCACGTGCCAACAGTAAATAGGCCGCAAATCTCATCCCTACATCGGTGAAGCCAATTACTATCCCCAGGAAGAGCGCCCCAAATAAGGCTGAATCGAGCAATGGCCCGCTGAAGATCGCTCCCAGGGCGGTTTGCAGCAAAAAAGCACCACTATACGATAGTAGTCCAACCGCCAGAAGCGGGTAGCGCACCCCAAATCGCTGCTTGCTCACGTATGCAATCGACAGCGGAACACCGCTTGCAACTAACGCAAACGCCAATCGTAGAAGTAGGTGGAGCATAGTGGCGGCTCCCATATTGTGCCATCAAACGTTATAATACTTGAGAACTCGGCCAATTATTGTAGCACTCAGTGTTTTAAGGATTTATTGGTGGGTAAGCAAGAGCTAATTTCTGCATTTGAGCAAGCCCGTGCAGAGCTTGTCGAGGCCATCAGCGGCCTCAGCGAAGACGAAATGCTCCAGCCAGGAGCAGTAGGGTATTGGTCAGTAAAGGACGTGCTGGCACATTTAACTGCATGGGAGTCTGAGTTGATCACGGCTCTGGTTCGGATCGAACAAGGCAAAAAAGGTGTGCCCAATATCGTGACAATTGACGACATTGATGAATGGAACGATCAACAGTATCGTGGGAATAGCCGTCGTGATCTCCAGGTGATTCTGGAAGATTTTCATGGCGTGGCGAAGCACCTTGTTGCCGCAATTGAGGCACAACCAGACCAGGTACTCGATGACAATCGCCGTTTTCCGTGGATGGAAGGCGAACCATTAGCATATCTTGTCTACGAAAACGCCATCTGGCACGAGCAAGAGCATGCTGATGAGATCGTGGCCTGGCGTCGAGATCTGAGCGAGGAATCCGGGGAAAATTATGACTAACTGGTATCAACAGGCGCACAACCATGCAGTTTGGACCGATGAATCATCCCGAGGGCGCCTCCTATTGTCTGACCGGGATCGACTGGACCTGATCCATCGGCTGTCGACCAATGATGTGCTCTCTGTGCAGGTTGGTCAGGGTACAGCAACCATCTTCACGACAGCTGTGGGACGAATCATTGACAAGGTGGTTGTTCTCAATCGTGGAGAGACAACCTTTCTGATTACGGGGCAGGGGCGCCAGGAGACAATTGAAAACTGGCTAAAACGAAATGTTTTCTGGAATGACCGGTTAGCGATTGAAAACGTTGCCGCCCGGTTTATGCAGATTGGCATCTTTGGGCCAAAGAGCACTGAGGTTTTGGCGGAATGGTGGCCGCAGGTTAGCCGATGTGCGGTCTACCAGTTCATCGAGACTACAGACCCGGATAAACAGCAGCCGGTGATACTCGTTCGTGTGCCAGATATTGCTGGTGGCGGTTTCTGGTTAATCGCATCTCCTGAGTTTATTGGTGAATTCAAGCAAGCACTGACTGAACGTGATGTGACTGAGATTCCATCCAGTGCCTACGACGCATTGCGGATTGAAGCTGGCCTGGCAGCAAGCGGCCACGAGTTAACTGGCGACTATATTCCGCTCGAGGTTGGTCAGTGGGATGCGGTAAGCTTCAACAAGGGATGTTACACTGGACAGGAGATCATTGCGCGGATGGAAAGCCGTGGCAAGCTGGCCAAGATGATGGTGCAAATCACGTTCGATGCTGAGGTCCAGGCTGGGGATACACTGACCACGATTGAGGGTAAGCCTGCTGGGCAAATCACAAGTGTTGCTACTAGGCTTCCGGATGTCGAAAAGGAAGATGAGACGCGCCTTCTGGGCCTCGCAGTTGTCAAAGCAGCATTGGCTGAGCCGGGGCAGCAACTTGTGGTACAGTCGGGTGAGACTAAGCCTGGTGCGACGATCATTGACCTGGCAGGGGACTATGAGCCGACATATTGATATTCAACGGGGGAAACCATGCGTTGTTTAGGACGCTTGATCGCATTCTTTCTAGTGTTGGCCATTATTTTCGTCACGCCGGGGGTGCTGTGGCTGGTTGCTGTATGGAATGTCTGGCAGGATGCCGACGAGTACACGAATGCGCTTGATCAAGATACTTACGATGAGCTGTCGGTACTGGTACTCCCGGTGTTCGCTTATTCAGTGAGCAATATCGCGGAGCCTAACGACGAAAACCAGATTCTTGCCGACAAAACTCGCCTGTTTGCCGATACGATCACCAGTTTCGAACGTGATGAGTGGGAACCCATCGTTGAGGATGAAATAGATCCGCTCTGGGTTGAGGAGTTCATCACGGTCACCCTGGATAGTACACTCGAATACTGGCGCTATGAAACTGACCGTCTCAATCTGGTTGTTGACCTACAGCCAGTCGCCGACATGCTTGAAGGCCAGAGCGGTGAGCGGCTGGTAGCCGATATGGTCGCCACTGTCGGCACATGGGAGGCGTGTGGCACCTCAGAACTCTTCGAATTTGAGGATTTTTTGGACTATCAAACGAATAACTTGCCCCGGTGCGATCCTGGGGAAGAGAATCTAGCCGAACTGGAGGACAGCCTGGACGAGGCCCGTCGAATAATGGTCGCTGAGCTGCGAAGCCTGCCGAACTACCAATTCGACCTGCGCCGGCAGCTCGCCATAGGCACAACCGGCGGTATTCAACAGGTAGACAAAGAAATGCACAATACCCGGCGTGGTTTTTTTGCCTTTGATCGTGCGCTAATAGTCCTGCTTCTGTTTCCGGTGCTGTTATTCTCAATCATCATTATGGTGACTGTGCGCTCTGCGAAAGAGTTCTTCTTGTGGGCTGGCCTACCCTTGATTGGCGTGGCAGTTCTCACTCTGCTTCCTCTAATACCCTGGATGTACGGGCTTCTTGGCCAGTCGAGCAACTCCCCTTCTATTCCCGGCTCGGATTCAGAATTCAGGCTTGGTTTTGAGCTCCAGGGTTTGCTTTTTAGTGCGTTGTCGCCTGAGCTTCTGGGTGCTTCTCTGGTGTTGCTGGTCCTGGGATTCATCATGCTGATTCTGGCGGCGATCGTCAGGAATCCACCGGCCCAACAAGCCCAGCAGGTTTATTACGTGCTACCTGGGGGCGGCCAGCAACCGATTCCGTACCCCACCGGGCAGTATGTGCCGACTGGCGGAAGCAGTACACCTACACCAGCCTATGTTCCCACCCCGCCTGGTAAGCGTTCTCCCAAGCCGCAGAAGCCGTCCCAGACACCACCCCGCCCGCCTATGGACTATATCCAAACCGGTGCCCCGCGCTCTGGTCGTCCCCCAGGGGCAACACCCCGTCGAGCTCAGGATCATGAGGATGTAGATCAATCGGTCCCGGTTGAGGTCATTACCCCGACGCCAGTTCCGGGCAGCAAGACTCCATCAGGCGTTGATCGATTCAAAGATGATCTCGAACAATCCGATATTCCCAACGACCAGACGTTTATTCCGGGCGAGCAGCCATCATCTGATCCAGGCGATAGCGAATCGGATCAATAGGGCCACAAATTGCAGACTCTCTTCGGGTCGGTTCTATAGACGTCATTATATGTGCTGTTTCTGGGTGTCGC
>JAADYW010000280.1 GCA_010092845.1 Chloroflexota bacterium | reverse complement strand
CTTCTATGAAGTTTTCCAGATCATTCTCACTAATCTGTCCAATGAACTTCGATTGGTTTACTTCGTTCAGGAGTTGAACTGTTTCCCTTTTTGTGCGAGGGCGGCGCAAGATACGCATTTCACACCTAGCCTTGTTCGAGACGAGCCTTCATTCTGTCAATATCCACCAACCGATAGCCCTCGGCGTATTGTACGCCGGTGAAAGCACCCCACAAGCGAACCAGCATCTTCTCAAAAAACGGGAAAATGGCGGCATTGACGCCACTCTGAGTCCGGTGGCAGGCCAAGGCTTCAAGTTTGACCCGCCGCACATCACTGATGTCTACGAATCGATTGGGCAGCAAGGTAGAGGTTACCAGATAATCCAGATGGCGACGATGTTCATAACGCGCGATAGCTTGTCGTACCGCACAGCCGGTGGCCAGGTGATCGGGATGCGTGTATGGTGTGGCCCGCTTGAAGTACTCGAACGAAACTACGAGATCGGGCTGGTATTCCCGAAAGATGGCCAAGGTCTTTTCGACCATTTCTTCATCACAGACCACTTCACGGTCCCGATAACCCAAATAGATGATCTCTTCGATACCCAAAATCCGCCCCGCTGCTACCGATTCATCGAGTCGCACTGCGATATAGTCTTCGGGTTCCATCCTGGCAAACTCCTTGCGCCAGACGCCTAGATTACCACCAGCATATATCACCGAGGTGACTGGCGCTTGCATCCGATAGACCAATCCTCCCACGAAGCCTTCTAGATCATCAGGGTGGGGTGTGCATATGAGCGGACGGGTATATTTAGTATATGGCAATTCCATGAAATCACGCGTCTGGCGAGGTACAGTGTGATGCGTTGTTTCCCCCCGTTTGCGGCGGCGCAGACCGCGTCGCTGCTCCCTGACACGTTGAACGAGATCGGCAGGCTCGAGACGTGAAATGAGTGTGGTTGTGGCTCGGTCATCCCGTAGCCGCTCGCTGAGTCGCCACGCGGTGAACAGATTCATCACGCCGATCACCAATGCATAAGCACCCACAGTCCACCCAACCCCAAAACGCTCCCGGAAAGGAGCCGTTACCAGGATCATGCCCAGTGCCACTGCTATTAGTACGCTGAGGAGCGCTAATCGTTGGTGACGCACTTGAGCCTGTGTCTCCACAAACGTGATCGTTTCCAGTATCCCGCGGAAAATCAGAAGCAAGCCGATAGCCACCGTAAATATCGTAATTGAAAGATAGCCGTTTGCCAGCGCAATCAGCCCTACGCCAATTTCAAGGATACCCTTAGTGAGGACGATCCTGTTTAGATGCCTTGTGGCTTTGCCGAGTACAGTTGGCAGGAGCAGGACAATTCCATCCAGTATAAGGCCGACGGCAACGAGGGTGACCGCCAGGCCGGCTGCTGTCCGTGGCCATCGTAAGGCAGCGATGCCGAAGAGGATAAACAGCAAAGCTCGGCTCGCATAGTACCACCACTTTTCGAGGTAGTTCAATTTCAATTCAGCGAAGTACATAGAGCCTCCGAGTTCTCAACGTCGCAGCGGCGAATCAAAACTGTGGCGTTGCTCCTTTCAGTGTCACTGATTGCCGAGCACGTGCAGATGTGCAGCCGCGGTATGGGCTCGGCATTGAGAAATTGTTGCCATTGACCGCTTACGGTGTCGCCTCCCGCTTCACGTAGTTCGCAGTGGTAAACTGTGCCTTTAGGCTTCCCGTACAGCGGACTTGGGAAGCGGCTCTGGATCGTCGCCTCCGCCAGCGGGCCATCCTTCGCGCTGACGCATACGGTCGCCATCGGTGCGTTCCGTCTGGTCATGATGTAGTACCTGCTGCGTTGGAAACGGCAGATCAATGCCATGTGCGAAGAGTGTTTCCTTAATGGCCATCAGTACGCGGTCGCGTGTATCAAGCGCATCATAATGTACCGGTGACTCAACCCACCAGCGCACGCGCAGAGTCACGCTGAAATCTGCCAGTTCGACTACGATCACATCGGGTCGGGGTTCTTCTAAAATGCCTTCGGTGGCGTCAATGGCATTCACGATGAGGTGTTTGGCAGTGCGAATGTCGTCACCATAACCGATGCCGATTTCGTGCTCCACACGCCGCACCTTGAAGGCGGTATTGACCACCACTGAGCCGGTAAACAGTTCCGCATTGGGGATCACCACGCGGCGTTCGTCAAAGGTCCGCAACACGGTGGCGCGTGTCTGGATGTCCTCAACCGTGCCCTCAAACTCCCCGACTGCGATTTGATCACCGATACGAAATGGTTCGGTCCATAGCAGGATGATGCCAGACAGGAAATTCGTCAGGATATCCCGAAATGCAAACCCGATCGCTACACTACTGATCCCCAGAATTTGAATCACCTGCGCCGGAGAGAAGTTGGGGAAAACGATCACCGCACTGACCAAGAATCCCAGTAAGAGCACCAACCACTGTGTCAAACGTCCCAAAACCTGCCCGACGTTCGGCTGGCGTCCGGTGCGCTCTGAAAGCTCGATCATCAGTCGCCGCGCTACTCGCGACAAGCCATAGAACATGAAAAATACTACGATGCCAACCACCATATTTGGCAGCGCAATGATGAAGCTGTTTATCAGGTTCTCAACTTGTTCGAGTGCTTCGGTAAAATCAATGTCCATAGTATTAGCCTGGCTACTCTGTAAGCGATATACAACTGATCCGGTACTGATACTTGTTAGGTGGTGGCACGGTCTTTGATTCGAGCGATAGTGTCATTCAGTATCCACAGCTAGATCCATTTCATCGATCGACGGTAGCATATCTTTGTATAGCCAGGTGTCGAAGAAGTTATTGAGATCACGCCCGCTGATTTCCTCGGCTACGTATACGAAGTCTGCGGTAGTCGCATTACCATGAGCATACCGGGCTGCATAGGTACGCAGGATATCAAAAAACGTACGGTCACCCACCTCTAGCCGCAGCGCATGCAGCGTCAGTGCACCCCGCTGATATACGCCTGGATTCAACAGGCGGGCTTGGGTAGGGCTGCCTGGTGGCGTCAACAGATTGAAGGCTTGCTCGCCGCGTCGATCGTAGGCCGCCAGTGTCGCCAGGACTTCTAGCAGTCCGCGCCCTGTCATCTCTGTCACCGGCAGCGAGTCCATCACATCGAGTGCGTCCGCGCCAGTCACAGAACCTGGCTCCACTCCGGACAATCTCTCGCGGAGCTCGCTCTTCGACACCATGATCGGTTCTTCAGGTAGCTCGTGTGTCCTGTCAGATAGACTGTCCAGCGCTGGGAGCAGTACATCGGGGTTAGTGATACGTGCGAGGACCTCCGAAATCGGTAAATTCTCGATGTCCAGACGGGAGATTAACTGCATAAATTGCGGGCCGGTGAGTTCGTCGAATGGCGTTTCCCCAGAGACATAACTGCCGCCTGACGCCACAAACTGGTAGGAGGCACGCACAATTTGGTCCAGAGTCACTGACTCGTGGTTATGGGTCAACCACAGCCAAGATGCATAGGTTGCGAAGCCTTCTTTGAGCCACACCTGATCCCATGCCGATAGGCTGACGCTGTTCCCGAACCAGTGGTGCGCTAGTTCGTGGGCTAACACCGCTTCAACTGCTAGCGGCGACGGCACAGCCCTCTCGGTGATCGGTGCGCGGAACAATTGAGCCGAAAGGACAGTCAGCGTTTGCGCTTCTAGTCCAAACAACCTATCCTCGGCTACCGCAATGCCGTACACGGCGAAGGGATATGGTCCGAATACATCGCTGAAATACGCGATCATGTCAGGGATCAGATCCAGCTGATCCGGCGGGTCAGCTGCCAGAGATGGCGGTAGGTAGTGGCGCAGCAGCACGCCGTCGGGGCCTTCGTGTTCAATCCGCAACAGTTCAGCGATATTGACGGTTACCAGGTAACTCGCCACAGGAGATCTGGTCTCCCACAGATAGGTGGCCCAACCGCCCTCAATGTTCACGTTTTCTAGGATCCCATTGGCGGCGACAGTGTATATTTCCGGCACCGTAATGCGCAGGGTATATGTGGCCTTGTCTGCTGGATGGTCGTTGACAGGATACCAGCCTGCTGCACCGGTGGGTTCGCTGTCTACATGCACCCCGCCCGTGTAGTCATGCCAGCCCACACCGAGAGCCGCTTCTTCCGGGGTCAGGTTCTGGCCCGGCACACCGCTATATGCCACAGCAAGGGTCACCTGCTCGCCGGCGTGGAGCGGAGCTTCTGGTGGAATAACGATGAGTTTATTGGGTTGGCGTTCGAAATCCACCGTTACACCATTTAGCGTGACCTCGGTAACATCGAAGCCTCGAAAATCTAGGCTGATGATCTCCAAATCATCCGTCAAGAGCGCTTCTATTGTGACCACGCCGGCGATCCGATTGTTTGCGACCTCGACTGTAAGATCGATCGTGTAATGCTGCGCATCGTAGCCTGGATTGCCAATCGTCGGGAAGATGGGATCAGGACTAGTCTGCGGCCCCTGAGCAGCAGCCGTTTGAGACAATACAAAGGTTATTAACACTGCTAGCAAGAACTGTGCTTGTCTCATATGCGTTCCTTTCAATTGCGATACGGCTCGAACCCGCCGGGTGACAGGTGCGAGAAAATCTCGAAGAGCCTCTCGACAGGCCGCTGGCTCACCTCGTATTCAGCGGGTCCAATACGAGGTGAGCGTATTGGTGATCTTCGTGTTCTTCTCCCCCTGGATTTCAATCACCGGCGACGCTGGATGGGCTGGGGAGGTAGTTGTAGAAGGTCAAGCTTGTGGTCTACGTTGCGAGACCTTATTGATCTATCGTCGAAGGTCAGTTAGCTAGGTCGTCTGAAACCGCCATGGATTTTGTATCCTGTTCTGCGGATCTGTTAATCTTATCCGCAGCCTTCATCATGCTGCTGAACTGAGGGCATTTGTGCCCTGCAATGAGACTATCACAAGTGGGCAGGGCATCTTTATCCCGGAGCCTACCGGTTAACCCATGTGGTTTCGATAACGTGGACGGTGCCCCAAACGTCGGTGTCTAGCATGGTGAAATATTCTTCGTGCTTGGCGCTAGGTGTGCAGGTGATACTGAGCGTGATGCAGTTCTCTGCGTTCAGGAAGCCCATCACCCGATACCTGTTGCCCTGGCATTCCTCCGATCCAATGCGACCATATCGGACTACGCTAGTCGAGGTCAAACTTCGTGAGCCAGTTGGGCGCTTGTACCAGGTCCGGTGCCTGAGGTTGCATGGGCGATCCGCACACCTTCAGGGGCACGGCAGAAGTGGATGTTCTGGTTGGTCATGTCTGAATTCTCCAAATCGACTTGCCTAATCACCAGACATTGTAACAAATGCTCTGTCTGCGTCGGGTGTATGCCTTATCTGCGCCCCATGGGGACAATTGACGCTCTTCTACAGGGTAAATGGCGTATTTTGAGACACCGACAACTGCGATCTGACAATTGCGGATTCTCCGTATTCAACAGAAATCAGTCGGATGACCCAGTTTCAAGTAGCCCCTTTGCCCCAGAAAAGTCACTCAATCTGCCCAGCTCACGAAATTGGTGGATGCGATATGCTTGTACAATGTAACAACAGTGCTCTACTTTGATCACGGAGCAACGATCATGCTAGTACGGCAGTACCGAATAGCCACGATCATACCCGCTGACGATACTGGTATGCCTTACCTAAAGACCAACACGCGGCATTGCGCCATTCCGTGATACGGCAGCGGCCCGGTTTTAGGGACATTGGAGGTAACATCCTCGGCGGCGCGACGGCTCAATAGCCTCTTAGGGAGAGATTTGATCGACAAATGGAGCAAGATATACGATTTTGCGTTGCGCCTGATGGCGTGCGCATTGCCTATGCGACCGCCGGCAATGGACCATCATTGGTCAAAGCTGCGAACTATATTACTCATCTGGAGCACGACTGGAACGGCCCTGTTTGGCGCCACTGGTTGAATGGCCTTACCCAACATCATACCCTCATCCGCTATGATGAGCGCGGTTGCGGCCTCTCTGACCGGGACGTGACCGAGTTCACTATGGGTGCCTGGGTACGTGACCTGGAGACTGTCGTTGACGCCGCTGATCTCGATACTTTCCCGCTGCTTGGCATCTCGCAGGGGGCCTCGGTGTCAGTTGCCTATGCTGTCAAACATCCGGATAGAGTGACCCACCTGATCCTCTATGGCGGCTATGTACGCGGGCGCATCAATCGTGACCCGGACCCTGAACAAGTTAAGGAAGCCGAGACAATGATCGATGCTATCCGGCTTGGCTGGGGGAAGGAGAATCCTGCGTTTCGTCAATTGTTTACGACCCAACTCATGCCCGATGCTACGCCAGAACAGGTACAATGGCTCAACGAGTTGGTGCGTATCTCTGCGGAACCGAAGACCGCTGCCGAAATGGAACATGCCTTTTACCAGATTGATGTGTCTGATCTGGCCCCGCAGGTGAAGATACCAACACTCGTCTTGCATGCTCGCCACGATTCTGCCATTCCCTTCGCTGAGGGCCGCCGGCTGGCAACACTCATTCCTGATGCGCGCTTTGTAATACTCGACAGCAGAAACCACATCCTGCTGGAACACGAGCCGGCCTGGCAACGTTTCCTGGCCGAAGTGCATGCTTTCCTTGGTGGATTAGAATCGGTCGCCCGCCGTGAAGCCGAGTGCCGGACAATATTCCGCGGAGTTGCCCCCCAGGGGCGGCAGGG
>JAADYW010000279.1 GCA_010092845.1 Chloroflexota bacterium | reverse complement strand
CGTTCGATAGCCCATTTAGCCAGAGCCGAGCACAACATCGTCTTGCCGGTGCCGGGGACACCCGCCAGCAGCAGTTTGCGAAATGGCTTGAGCTTCAGCCGCTTGTACACGTCGATGCCCTTGGTGAAAAAGGAATTCACGTCCGATAGGATGTCTCGCTTCAGGTCGCGTGGCAGGATAATGTCGTCCCATTCGACCGTTGGCACAAACGACGAGTTTTGCCCACCAATGATGATGACCTTGGAGGTCGGCGCCAGGGCCCCTGACATCCGGTTTGTCTCTTTGCTGAACTCCGTCCACACAGGCAGAAACTCGCGTGGCATACACGCCAGAGCCGCCATATCGTAGTAGCGACTGGCATAGGATGAGACGACCAACACATCGACCGTCTGGTCCTCGGCGCGGAAGTGGTAGACATAGGCACCGGTGCGGAATGTCAGGGTGCCACTATCGGTGTTGAAGTCGCAAAAGCGCGGTATGATTGGACAGACGACCGGCTCGGTTCCTGTGAAGCGGAAACCGGTTTCACCTAGCGTATTCTCGGTATCAAATGTATCAAGTACTTCTTGATGCACACAGCTATCGCTGGCAATCAACGTTAGCATGTCCTGGTCAGGGAAGCGGGGTAGCCACTCTTGCTCGATCCAGCTTGCTATGAGGTCCATCTTGATGGTATCTGTATCGTCCATGATCTGTGCCAGTCCTGAATTCTGGTTGTAGCAGCACCCTACGCTAGATAACCCGTTCTATTGTACTCTATGAATTGTCAATGGGTCAATTACAATTCTTTACATTTCATTATCAAATTAGCAAATCTGTGCGACTTTCACGATAATCCAATCTTGTCGGCGTGTCAAGATGTATTTAAAGCCCATTATGGGTCATATTGGCTCTGTTCTCAACCAGATATTTGCTCCACGTATCTATGTTCTGGCTTCAAACGGCCTGACACTCTTCATCTTCTTTTGCGGAAGCTGGTGGTGGCGTCCGCGCTGGCTGTACGCCGAATGGGTACCCGCTCTCATCCGCCAGGGATTGCTCTCACCCACCGCCAGCCCTGCCTATCGCGAGGTCTCATTTACCCGGTTCGCTCTTAGCCTGTTCATCGTCATCTTGTTTGTGCTGTGGATTCTAAGCGGATTGCGAGGCTTGCGCGCAGCCTATCGGGACGGCCGGCTGCTTTGGCTGATTGCGCTTGGGTCTGTGGTCACCTGGACTGTGTTTTCGATTGGCTGGGCGGCAGACAGCGAATTCATCCACGACGCGCAGTCCGCGAGCGTGTTGGCCGACGCGCGTTCGCAGGCAGCCCAATGGGTACTCGTGCTCTTGTTCGCATTTGTCGTGGTTTGTAATGGGCCGGCGCCACGGCTGGTTGCGCTGGCCCTGGTCAGTGGCATGATCGTTCAGGGCGCGGTTGGCATGCTCCAGGTGGCGCTGCAGCATGAGCTGGGTCTAGCCTGGCTGGACGGCGAAATCTTCAAGCTCGGCCTGCACCTATATGAGTTCTCATTGGATCCTGAGGAAAGTGGCATCATTGTGGTTCAGAGCGAGGGTATTCGCTATCTGCGGGCCTATGGCATCACACCCCATCCGAATATGTTAGCTGGTAGCTTGGTGATGGGGCTCTTGGCCAGCCTGTGGCTGTGGCTTGAACACCGGCGCACAGCAGCCTGGGTAACCATGTTCGGGCTCTGGGCACTATTCCTGACGTTCAGTCGTGCTGCTGTCGGTGGCCTCGTGGTGGGTGGTGCCAGCACGATTGTCGGTCACTACCTGTCTGGATACCGGCGAGGATTTACAGCCTTTGCTATAACAGTATTGCTAGCGTCGCTTGCGTTCTATGTCACTTTCCGACCTTTAGTAGCGGTGAGGGTTGGGCAGGGCAACGAAGGTGGGGCATCGATCGAGCAGATCAGCATTGAGGAGCGGCACATCTATCTGGAGCAAGCTGGCCAGATCATCCGCCAACATCCCTGGCAGGGTATCGGGATCGGAACCTTCCACTGGGCTAGCTACAACATGCTACGCCAGGCATATCCTCACTACGAGGTGAACGGCCAGAGTGTCCATCGCATCTACTACTTGGCTCTGGCAGAAGTGGGGCTTGTCGGCGGGGTACTGGTGAGTGGTACACTGGGGATAGCCGCCTGGCTAGTATGGCGGCGCCGCTGGGTGCTTGCGCCAGAGACCGTCGCGCTTGGCGGCGGAGTGGTGGCCTGGCTCGCCATCGGTTGGTTTGAATTCTATATGTGGTCGCTGCTTCCTTATCAGGTATTGTTTTGGGGAACGCTGGCGGCGGTCTTGGTGCCGGTGAATGTTGATGGAAACGATCGAGTTGACAGGCAAGTGGGAGAGGACGACCTCGGACGGGCTGACCCGGTGGCATCGGACGTTTGAGATGCCGCCGAACGAGCAGTGTGCTACGTGGTGGCTGGAGATGGACACAGTGATACATGGCGAGCTATGGGTGAATGCACAGTATGTTGGTGTTCTGGAAGATTCCTGTCACGATATCACCCATGCAGTGACCGTAGGTCAAAATACCATCACAATCCGGCCAGTGTCCGGCGAGCTTGACAGTCACACGATAGTCTGTGTGCCCTACCCATGTGTAAGGTAACCGTAGAGTCAAGCGCGGTCTGAGCTGCATATAATGATTAGGAATCGTTCGCCACGCGGAGTGGCCATTTCGCTATCAATCGGAATCTCGGTGGTGCTGATTGTGCTCAGTATGTTGGGGACATTGGCGCCGGCCGAGCGACTGGCGCGTTCACCGCTTGTGGTGCTGGAAGACATCTTTGGCGGTATCAGCCAATGGATTGATGGCACGGCTGATGAGGTGAGTGAACTGCGCACACTGCGCCAACGCAATCAGGAGCTGGAGGAGTCACTGGCTGCTTTCCAGTCAGAGGTCGCCGAGTTGCGCGAGATTCGCAGTGATTACGAACGGTTGGCGGCGTTGGTCAACTATGCGACCCAGACCAGCGAGGATTGGCGCTTTGTCGCGGCCAATGTCATTGGCCAGGATACGTCGCCCACCGTGCGCGTCATCCATCTGGATCGCGGCACCCGCGATGGTGTCGAGATCAGAGACCCAGTGGTGACCGACCTGGGGCTGGTGGGCCGCGTTGTCGAGGTCAGCGCGACGGGCTGCGAGGTCCTGCTCGTTACGGATCAATCGAGTTCGGTCAATGTGCGTCTCCAGCAGACCCGTGATAAGGGGTTGATCCAGGGTACCCTCAGCGGTGATCTGGCCCTGAAGTTCGTCGATGCCGATGGCGAAGTCCGCCCTGGTGACCTGGTGCTGACATCGGGCGAGACCCAGGATTTTCCGGCAGACTTGATCGTGGGCCAGGTCGGTGTGCCGAGCCTGAGCGACGAGAAACTCTTTCTGGAAGCACCTGTCACCAGCTTCTTCGATTTCAACCGTTTGG
>JAADYW010000278.1 GCA_010092845.1 Chloroflexota bacterium | reverse complement strand
TCAATACGACTGATGGCAAAGCCAACATGGATAACCGCGTAGTCGCCCACTTCCGCCTCAGGAACATAGGCCAGACAGACTTCTTTGATCAGGCCACCGAAGCTGATCTTGCCCATTTCCAGGCCACCAACTTCGAACTTTTCAACGATTTTGCCCGGGATTCCCAAACACATAGTCAATGATCCTTGCCCGCAATGGCATCCTTGGATGTTTCATGGTTTTCGCAACGATTGTATCATTTAATGCCACGGCCTCATCAGTGTCAGACCTCACTGATTTGACGTTACTCTGGCATAAGCGCTTTGGTGAGATCCTCAGGGCTGACACCAGGAGCCGTAGCGCCTGTCTCATCGAAAAAGGCCGCAATCGCGGCTTCGATCGTCGCAGGATCCGCGGCAATGCCTTCCAGATAGCTTTCGAGCTCCGTGACACTATGCGCTGGGAATAGGAAGAAATCCCCCGAAAGATGGACTTGGTGCAGGTGCCCCTCACGTTGGATAGCATAGGCCCGGATCAAGCCGCCAGGGGACTTGTAGACCCGTTCGATCACCAGGATATCCTCGGCAATCTTGACCTCCCGTTCTGCCTTGCGACGATCGTTTTCGAACAACCAGTCTTCCGTCTGGAAACGCTCCCAGAGCGAGGCCGCCATGGCACGCAGCTCATCGTCAACTTGCCGCTCAGTCAACGGCCCCAGGAGCGCGGCAAAGTGTTGCGCCAGCATCTCGGCAAGCGCCTGCAGCGGCGGCACCGTGTCAAGTTCGCGCTTGAGCGTGGTCAAGGCCTCGTACAGTGTCTTGTGAACCTTGTCCCTGAACTTCTCGTCGGGCACCCGCAACACCTGGGACATCATGTCATAATCAAAGTCGAGCATCATGTTGCCAACAAGAATCACATGGTCTTCAATTTCACCGGCACCGTTACCCGAAATCTTGCGGCCATCAACGGTAATATCGTTCACTGGCTTGAATATAGCCTCAACACCCAGTTCACGGAACGCAGCGATCACCGGGGCCAGATACTTCCGGTAAAACGCACCCTTGTTCTTGGGGACATCCGGCCGATCGGCGCGCAGAACAAGCTGGTAGAACAACTGCCCCTGGTTCAGGTAAACCGCCCCACCCCCGACTTCGCGTCGGAAAAGAGGGATATTCTGGCTTTCCAGGGTCTCCATATCGATTTCAGCATGGGCATTCTGATGATAACCGATACATACATACGGGGCTTCGGGTTGGAGTAAGATCAGGCCCTCGCGCCCAAGTCGGGGTAGAGCGTGATAAATAAGTTGGCTATCAAGCCAGGATACCGTGCCAAGATTGTATAGATCCACTTCGTTTCTCTCGCAATATTATTCCTGAACGGTTAACCACTCCTGGAGGATGCGCCGGGTACGATCCAGCATCTCAGGGAGTGCCGTCGCGACCACATCACTCAGGTCAGTACCAATAGCCAGGCTTTTCGGCTGAATACCAATAAGGTGCAGGTGCTCAGGCAGGCGGTTACGGATTAGTGCCAGACCCAGCACCTCCTGAAACGTCACCTGATGCTGTGACATTTTGATGCCACTATACAACGGGATCTCATCTTTACGCAGTTCAATCACAGTGCCCGGTGCCTGGCCAGCATCCACCGCATCCAACAAAACCAGATGCGTGGCTTCCTCCACCACCAACGGGAGGAGATTCAAGCCTAAGGTTCCGCCATCGATGATTTCGACCCCAGGGGGGAAGTTGTTGAGTTGTTGAAGCTGGCGTACAGCATGCACGCCCACACCCTCATCGCAATTCAGTAGATTCCCGATACCCAATACAACGAGCCGTGTCATCATCTTTGCATCCAAGCACAACATGAGGGTGAGCCAAATGGCCCACCCTTTACACTTCCGTTACGAACCGCTGGGGTAGACTTTGCAGATCAACCCAGGTGATGCATCGACTTCGTTGATCTCCTGGCCAGTGGCGTCGACAAGATGGATTGCACAGGCCATACATGGATCAAAGCTGTGAATTGTGCGCAGGATTTCGAGTGGTTTCTCGGGGTGTGCCAGCTTCGTTCCGACGAGCGACATCTCATACGCGCCGGGCTGATCGTTGTGATCGCGAGGGGACGCGTTCCAGGTCGTGGGGACAACCAACTGGTAGTTCTCGATCTCCCCACCGTCGATCACGATCCAGTGTCCCAGCGCGCCACGCGGGGCCTCGGTATAGCCAAAGCCCTCAGCATGGCCTGGCCAAGTATGCGGCTCCCACTTATCGACATTGGCGTTCTGGAGATCACCACTGCCGATGTTCGCGATGAGGCCGTCGTACCAGTTCTTCATCTCGTGCGCGATGAGCTGGGTTTCGATAGCACGCGCCGCCGTGCGCCCCAATGTCGAGAACAAGGCAGACGGACCAATCTCCTCACCAACGGCTTCCGACAGTGCGTTCAGGACACCTTGGACGGCGTTGACCGTTGGCTCATGGCCACTCGCAAACAGGACAAGAACACGGGCCAATGGGCCGACTTCCATCGGCATCTCGTTAACGCGCGGGGCCTTCAACCAACTGTAGTCCTCTTCAACATTGAGGTGCTCATAGGGGGGCTTGGGCCCGGTGTAGTTGAGTTCAGTTTCACCCTTATAGGGGTGCAAACCCTTATCTTTGCCGTCCTCGTATTTGTACCAGGAATGCGCGATAAACTCCTCTACGTCCCCCGGGTCGAACTCATGGACGGTGCTAATGTCTTGGCCCAGAATCATGCCGCGTGGTATCCACAAGCTGCCGTCGGGATCCTCATTGTCGAGCGGGAATTCACCATATGACAGGAAGTTGCCCAATCCTTCACCCAGACCGGCGTAATCCAGATAGGTTGGGGCAATCGCCAGGACATCGGGGATGTAGACTTGATCGACAAAGGTGACCATGTTGTCGATGAGCTGGCCAATCAGAGTCAAGCGCTCGGCATTCAGGCCAGTCACGCTGTTGGGGTCAATCGGCACCGGTACACCACCCACCAGGAAATTTGGATGGGGATTCTTGCCGCCAAAGATCGTGTGCAGCTTGACAACATCCTTCTGCCAGTCAAGCGCCTCCAGATAGTGCGCCGTCGCTAGCAGGTTCACCTCCGGCGAGAGCTTCATGGCAGGGTGTCCCCAGTAGCCATTGGCGAACAGGTTAAGCTGCCCACTGTCCACGATTGCCTGTACCTGAGACTGGATACCGGCAAAATACCCAGCTGAGGCGTTCGGCCAGGGCGAAATACTCTGCTGGATCTCCGCAGTCGCCGCCGTATCAGCGCTTAGCGCGGCGGTAACATCAACCCAGTCCAGGGCATGCAGATGGTAGAAATGCATGACATGGTCGTGGATATACTGCTGGGCAATCATAAGATTACGGATGTAATTCGCGTTGGGTGGGATGATTATATCGAGCGCGTCTT
Organism: Chloroflexota bacterium; assembly: GCA_010092845.1. GTDB lineage: Bacteria > Chloroflexota > Anaerolineae > Aggregatilineales > J027 > J027. The sequence continues at coordinate 977 of JAADYW010000278.1, read as the reverse complement.
CAACGGCGCGGATACTGGCAAAGGCGTGGACCGTCGTACAGACTCCGCAGGCGCGCTGGGTAAACGCCCAGGCGTCACGCGGATCCCGCCCCTTCAAGATAATCTCCAAGCCCCGCACCATCGTTCCTGAGCTATAGGCATCGGTGATGACATTGTCGTCATCGAGCGTTGCTTCTATGCGCAAATGTCCTTCGATCCGGGTTATTGGGTCAACAACCAGACGTTGGGTTGCCATGTTGTTTCTCCTTTTAGCCTTCCAGGGCATCGGCAACCATTTGCGCTAGCCCGGTTACTTCTACGTCGAGATTAAAGTGCTTGACGCCGTCCAGAAACTGCAGACGGCAGTTGCTGCACGACATAACAACAGTATCGGCCTTGACATCCCGCATCTGATCGACCTTGATCCCAAAAGCCGCCATACGGACAGGTGTCGCCGCATCAATAGAGATCACGCCGCCGCCGCCGCCACAGCACCAGGCATCTTCGTTGTTAGGTACCATCTCCTTGAAACTCTCCGGGGCGATCTGCTTCATCACCATCCGCGGTTCCTTCATCATTCCACCGCGTCGCTGGATCTTGCAGGCGTCATGGAAAGTGATGGTCTTACCGTTGTCGAAAGCACCCTTCTTGAGCTTGATACGTCCGGCTTGCAGGAGCTCACCAATCACGGCGGTAATGTGGGTGACCTCAAACGGGAGCTGCTCGCCGTAGATATTGGCAGCATGGAAACGCAGGGCATCATAGGCATGGCCGCACTCGGTGACGATCAGTCGTTTTACGCCAAGCGCTTTGGCACCCTCGACTACGCGGTCCATGAACTGCTTGGTTAGTTTGCCTTCAGCCGCATAGAACCCAAAATTGACGACCTCGCGGGCTTGCTTGCTGATCGTCCAGTTCTCACCAGCGGCATCGAGGATCTTGGCGATCGCCACGAAATTGTGCGGAAACTTCATGATCTCAATCGACGAGAAGACGAC
>JAADYW010000277.1 GCA_010092845.1 Chloroflexota bacterium | reverse complement strand
GTTGGGTCCATCCGTCGCGGGTACCGACGAATTCCCTCTGCCGCTGACATCGGATGTGTTTCTCTTCAGTACGCTGGCAGCGCTGGTGACATTCGTCGCGCTAACCCTGACGCTGATTCCTGTGCTGCGTTTGCCATTGATTTCCGCTGGTGGTGCCGCCATACGTAGCGGCAGAATGGCTTGGTGGCAGCGATACTACGTTGATGTCGTGCTGGCGCTTGTTGGTCTCGGGGCATTGTACCAGTTGATTGCAACCGATACGCCCCTCCTAGAAGGCTCCGGCGATGCGCAGCGTATTGACCCGTTATTGGTACTGGCCCCGGCACTTCTGTTTCTGGGATTGGGCAGTATCGCCCTGCGGCTGTTCCCATTTGTCGCCGCTGGCGCATCGTCCGTGGCCAGCCGAGGGCGCGGTATCCTCGGGTCGCTGGCGACCTGGCAGCTCAGCCGGGAACCCATTCACTATGGTCGTCTCACCTTCCTGCTGGCACTGGCCATAGGTATCGGTTGGTTCGCGACTTCTTTCCGGGCAACGGTTAACCGTAGCCAGACAGACCAGGCCCGCTATCAGGTTGGGACCGATATCCGGATGGTTGAACGTGATGCCCGCCTGAACGTGGACCGTGTGCGTGAGTCGGAATACTATACGGCGTTTGACGAGGTCGCGGCTGCCAGCCCAACTTATGATGCACGGATTACGCAGGTAAGCCGGTCGAGCACGTCTGAATATCGTTCAGGTGAGCTCCTGGCGATTGATTCGCGCAATTTTGGCGATGTTGCCCTGGATTATTGGCGCTCCGATCTGGGATCGATTCGGGTTCCCTATAACCCTGATCTTGAGCTAAACATGCCAGTTGTCGGAGAGGCGTTGCCGGGTGAGACAGAACGCATCGGCCTGTGGGCGCGGCTTGACCTGGCTGGTTTCTCATTTAACTTCCAGGACCAGAATTACCAGGTCAATCTCGGGCGCCTGCTACAACGAGTCAACCTGGGTCTTCGGCTACAAGATGAAGCTGGGACATGGCTCCTTGTCCCGTTGGAGCAGCAACGGGTCGAGTATCTGCGGACAGGGAATCTGGACAGCCCCGGGCTTGGTAGTGCGGCTCACGTGAGCAGCGGTTGGGTCTACTATGAAGCCGACATCTCGGCCTTGAACTACCAGCCGGTGGGCGAGATGCGTTTGGTCTCCATCAACTGGGAACACCGCAGTACCAGCACCAACGGCGAGCAGAATATCCGTCTGGCGTTGGCGGAGATGAGCTTGATTGACTCTGGTGGTATCGCGACTCCCTTCCCGATCTTGAATGACGGGGATTGGGATTTCGTCTATGATGGTGGCGCACTCGCGACGGGTGAGATCCGGGCGGGACTAGCGCTGGATGACCTGCGGACTGATGTCATTTATGTTGTATTCAGCCAGGAAGCACTCCGTACCCGGGTAGGGATCAATCTGAATTATCCTGCCCCGGCGCCCATGGAAGCGATCGTCAGTGAAACCTTTGCTGAGGCCAACGGCTTTGATCTGGCTGCCGGTGAACCGGAGCGTTTTCAGTTGGTCAACATCGCGGGGACAAATGTGACCATTTCACCACGGACAGCAATCGAGTATTTCCCGTCGCTGTACAATGAGGAACGCCCCTTTGTCATTGTAGACGTACGAGAATTGATGTACTGGCTCAACCAACGCCCCTCAGCACAATACTATCCTGACGAGATCTGGGTCAAGCTGGCGGAGGAAAATACAGCGGTTGATGAAGTGACCGCAGTTATGGATGATCTGACCGGGGGCGTCCAATCGGACACCATCCGGGTCCGCGAAGAAACCTACGCCGAGGTTTTCGATGAACTCGAAACCGATCCTCTGACGCTAGGTCTCCTCGGCCTGATGTTCCTGGCTTTCTTGATCGGCCTGACTCTGAGTATAGTTGGCTTGCTGACCTATGCGGCACTGACGGCACAGGCACGGCGCAGCGAGTTCGGAGTATTGCGCGCCTTAGGATTGCCGTCATCGCGTGTGGTCGGGAGCCTCATCTTCGAGCAGATATTTGTTGTCGTGATTGCTGGTATTCTGGGCTCAATCCTGGGCTATATCCTCAGTACATCAGTTGTGCCCACCCTGGCGCTCGGGGCAACTGGCGAGGGCGTGGTGCCGCCGTTCATTACGGAGATCGAATGGCCGGCCATCGGTCGCTTCTGGCTGGTGATGTTAGCCGTTCTGTCCTTTGTGTTTGCATTTTCGTTCTTGGTTGTGCGCCAGCTTTCACTGTCCCGTACTCTTCGTTTAGGCGAGGAATAAAACAACGAGGCTTTAGTGTATGACTTTCGGAATGATCTTTAAACGTATCTGGCGTGAATGGCGCTTATTGTTGATCTTGCTTTTCGCGGTCAGCCTTATCACCGGCTTTTTCGCCCTGGGGCCCCTCTTCATACGCTCCGTGACCGAGGTTGATCTGCGTTATGCGCTGGACAACACTAATGAAGACGATCTGCGGATCACCCTTATCAGTGACACACCGTTGACGAGTGAAGAGCAAGACATTGTCGAGGATGAACTCGGCGCGTTGGTTACCGGCGTGAACCGGTATGTACGCGGACAGTATACCCCGCCGATATCGGCCGCCAACCAGGCACCGGGGGTAGCCGGTACAGCGCTGTGTGGTTATCGCTTTTTGCTGGGCGTGAATCCCTTTATGGGTGTAGCATCAACACCGAATTGCTACCAACCGTTCGCTTTCCAGGTCAACGATTTTGAACAACGTATCACGGTTGTTGAAGGGCGCCTGCCCGAACGTGGACCGACTCCCGCCATGCTGGACACGGCTGGCTTGACCGACGAACAGCAACAAGAACTCCAGCTTGGGTTGTATAACCGTAGCGAGATTGAGGCCGTGGTGACGCGCGAAGTTGCCGAAGAGGCTGATCTTGAGATCGGCTCACGCTTCTTCCTGGGGAATATCAATCTTCAAGGCGAAGGGGCGGTTACCCGGCTAAAGGTTGTGGGTATTGTTGAGGTAAATAATCCAAACGATAGCTTCTGGCAGGGCAACCAGATGTTTGTGCAAGGTGCGCTGATTGATACAAGTCCCTTCACGCAGCGCTACGATTATGGCCTCGCCGTACATCCTGCAGCCTATGAGGACTGGATTACTCCGATCTTGCCGGCCGGAGTGGGAACCAGCTACATCTGGCGCATGGATGTCGATACGGATGAGATCACCAGCATCAATGCGCAGGACTATAGCGAGGCTATCGTCGCGCTGGGTAATCGCCTCAATCAGGGTGGCCGGCAGGTCCAGGTAACTACCGGGCTAATCTCACTCCTGGGAGGCTATGACAAGCGCATCGAGGATGCTGAAGGGCCGATTATCCTGCTCTCGGGTGCGATTCTAGTGCTCATGCTCTACCATCTCATCACGACTGTATCCCTGGTCCTGCAACAACAGGGCACCGAATGGAGCACGATCAGCTCCCGGGGCGGCAGCACGATGCAGCTCTTCAAGCTGCAATCTGTGACGATCTTGGTGCTGGTGGTCATTGCTGTCATCCTCAGCCCCTTCTTGAGCCAGGGGTTCATGCGGCTAATGGAATCAACGGGCCCCTTAGCGCAGGCACTGGACGGAGCTGATCTCAGCAATGTAACACTGCCGTCGCTCTCGATATGGCTCAGTGTGGCGGCTGCGATTGCGTGTTTGATTGTGTTAAGTGTGCCCGCCATCCCGGCTGCGCGGCGGAGCTTGCTCTTGCTGAAACAAGCTACGTCGCGCCCACCGACAACCCCCGCCTGGGCGCGCTACTGGCTCGATCTGGCGTTCGTGCTGTTGGGTGTTGCCTTGATGTTCCGTCTCTACTGGACCATTGCTGATGAGGATGAAGGCATTGGCCAGCTCATCACCAATGTGTTCACTTCACCGCGCGATGTTGTTGAGCTAGTGGCAGACCGCGCTTCACAGACCGATGGCTTGACCGACCCCTTCAATCTGCTGGCGCCCGCGCTGGTGTTGACGGGTTTCGCGCTGCTATGGTTGCGACTCTTCCCCTGGAATATGAAACTGATTTAGCGCTATACATCCCGCAGTGATAGCCTGACCACGCCATTAGCAGTCTCGAACGTCGAGCGCGATCCCGGTCATTATGCGCAACTTGTTCTCCTGTTGATTGGGACGCTAGCTCTCGGTACTGCCAGCCTGGGGCTCTCAGAAACGCGCGATGTTGGTGGCTGGGAATCGGCACGCCAGGAGACGGGCGGGACAGCACGGGCAGATCTTGACCTGGCAGCGGGACGTTATGAGGAAACCGCCTGGGGTAGCCTGGATGGTGTGACCGGGGCGACACCCGTCCTGAACCTCAGTGGGAATACCTTCCAGGATAAATCAGGTACGATCAACGTAGTGGCGGTTTCGCCAGATGAATTCGCGGATACGTTCCCCGAATACGCCGAACTGGTGAGTGAATTGGACGCCGACAGCCTGGCGTCCGCAGGCATCCCCTTGCCAGAAGAAGCTACCTCGCTGCAAGTTCAGGTATGGTCTGAGGCTCTGGGGGTGGGCGGTTTGCCCGAAGCAAGCGTGCTGCTGCATGCTTACCTGATTGACGCCAAGGGACTGCCGTTCCGGATTGAGATGAGCCAGCCTTCGAGTGTGGGCGATACGGCCTCCGTAGCCGGACAAGGCCAAGATAGCGGGGACATCCGTTTGCCAACGCCGCCAGAACAGTGGATAACACTCTCAGGGCAGTTGCCGCCGCGCGGTACAGCACCTTATCGGTTGTGGCGGGTGGGGCTTGCGACTACCCAGGGTGACATTGAACAGTTTGCGCATACCATTTATCTGGACTACTGGCAGACAGTCGATGTGAATGGCACCGCCACGATCCTCGACGATCAAGAGAATAGCGATCTATGGAGCGATCAGGCCTACGCAATCCCCTATCCGGGCGAATGGCAGAATCAGGAAGTTCTACGCCGCCCCGTCCGCGGGATTGATAACTTGCGCTTTGCCAGCGATATTCCCGTGTTTGATGGCGATACTGCCCTGCAACTTGACTACACCATCGGTGGAGTTGTAGGCCGCAACGAACCCAGTATCGGTATCAATGTCAACCTCATGCCACGGATTCCGGTGATCGTTTCCGACGATTTTGCCAGCGAATTCAAGGAGAATACCGCTGGCTCACTCACCAGCCGGACGCCGGCCCTCGAGGTGGGGGGGGTACGCGATATCCAGTTGAACCTCAAGACGGGGGTGGTGAGTTTGGGCCTGCAGGCCGTCGATATTGTTGACGAGTTTCCGACCCTTTCGGAAGACATCAACGAGCGCTATTTCATCATTATGCCACTGTCAACAGCCCGTGCTGTCGTCAACCAAAGGCTCCTTAATCAGACGGCCCCGGCTGAGGTTGCCGATATCAACCAGGTCTGGTTTGAGCTTGATGAACGCAAGCCAGCAGACGAATTCCAGGCGGCGCTGCGCAACACCGCATCTGTCGAGGAAGCCACCTTCGCCTGGGATCGCTTTGGGGAGATTCTGCGGGAACCTCTACCCAGTGCGGTCGCAGGTATGTTGTTCGCTGGCTTCTGGGTTAGCTTGATTCTGAGCTTGCTCGATTTTGCATTCTATATCGCGGTTACGGCGAAACAGCGTGCATTTAGCTTTGGTGTGCTCCGCTCGCTGGGCTGGGATGCCAACAATATCTGGCGTATGCTGCTGGTAGAGCAGATTTCTCTGGTCACACCCGCCTTGCTGATTGGTACTTTGCTCGGTGCGGCCCTGGCCTATTTGCTCTTGCCATTCCTGGAGCTGGTCGGCGAATCAACGCTACAACTCCCGTACTTGAGCGTAGGCGGTATGCTCCTGGTCCTCGTTGCCGGGTTCACGTTATTGCTGGTATTGACCGCGTTCTGGCTCCGGCGGATGAGTGTTAATCAAGTGCTGCGTCTGGGTGAGGAATAGCCCGATTTGGGTAATGTAGAAGGCTGGAAGGAAAACACTGATGAGTACCTTTATTGAGTGCGATAACCTGGTCAAGATCTATAAGATTGCGGACCTGGAGGTCGTAGCCCTTCAGGGGCTGGATCTTGTGGTTGACCCGGGGGAAATGATGGCACTGATCGGCCCGTCAGGTTCGGGCAAATCAACGTTGATGAATATTCTGGGTGGGCTTGATATACCCACAGCGGGTCGTGTCCGCGTAGGTGAGTACAACCTGCTGGAAATGTCACGCCGTGACCAGACCCTCTACCGGCGGCGAGAGGTTGGCTTTGTCTGGCAGCAGACAGCCCGTAACTTGCTGCCCTATCTGACCGCGCGCGAGAATGTTGAGCTCCCGATGGCCTTGAATGGTGTATCGCCCCGCGAGCGCCGGGACCGAGCCGCTGACCTCCTCGATCGTGTTGGCCTGGCCAACCGTATGGACCACCGCCCTGATCGGCTCTCGGGTGGCGAGCAACAACGTGTTGCGATCGCAGTCGGTATGGCCAACCGCCCCAGCTTGTTATTGGCCGACGAGCCCACGGGTGAAGTCGATAGCGAGGCCGCCGATATCATCTTTCAAGTCATGCACGAACTGCGAGATGAATTCGGTGTCACGATTATTGTCGTGACCCACGACATGTTTGTGGCCAACCGTGTCGACCGGGTAGTAGGTATGCGTGATGGCCGCACCAGCACCGAGATCTTGCGGCGTCGTGATGGTGATATGCTGGTCTCCGATGAAGAGTATGCCATCCTGGATCGGGCGGGCCGGCTTCAATTGCCAGAAGCCTATATCGATGCCCTTGAGATGGAAGATCGTGTCCGCCTACGCCTGAAGCAAGACCGCGTTGAGGTCTTTCCCCAACACGATCTTGCGAATGAAAAAGAACCCGAAGTTGAAGAGGTTTAACCCGACCAGAGGAGCAGTGACATATGGATCAAGGTAATGGTTTCTCCAGTGGCGTCGAGCCGGTTGTGAGCGTCAAGGACCTTCATCGGATCTACCATCTTGAAGGCGAAGATATCCATGCTGTAAATGCCATCAACATGGATTTATGGCCGAATTACATGTCAGCAATTGTTGGGCGCTCTGGTTCCGGGAAGACAACGCTGCTGAATCTGGTTGCGGGGTTAGATGAACCGACGGAAGGCGATGTCCATGTTCTTGGGCGTCGCATCGCTGCACTGACGGAGCGCGAGCGCCTCAATTTGCGGTTAAATGAAATCGGGTTTGTCTTTCAGAGTTTTGGCTTGATGCCCTTGCTCACCGCGGCTGAAAATGTCAGTATCCCGCTGCGGATGCGGGGTGTTCCATCGCGTGAACGTGATGCCCTGGTGGCTGAGGCGCTGGAATGGGTGGGCCTGTCCGAGCGGATGCAACACCGCCCCTATGAGCTTTCGGGTGGGGAGCAGCAGCGGGTGGCAATTGCGCGGGCCTTGGCCGCCACGCCCCAACTCATCTTGGCAGATGAGCCGACTGGCCAGCTCGATACGCGGACGGGCCGCCGTATCCTTGATCTGCTGCGTCGCCTAGTTGAGGAGCGGGATATCACCATCGTGATCGTTAGTCACGATCCGCAGGTCATGCAGGAGGCAGATGTGGTCCACGAGCTTCACGACGGGGCCCTGATGGAGACCCGCATCAAGGACGGCATCCAGCTCCCCGATGGTTCGTCAGGACGGATCACCTTTATGGAGGATGCACGCACCGCTTACGCTGTATCCTGAAGCCACCACACACCACAACCCAGCTATTTCACAAGCCGGCCCTGCAACGACTATCGCAGGGCCGGTGCTTTGTTCCCCGTTTGTGTGGCACAAGCCGGTGCATCGTTGCCTGGCTGCTCATTAAAGCATAAATATTAAGGTAATTTTCCGTGAAGACACACCACGCTAGTTGCATTTTTTGTGCATTTTGATTAAACTCTAAATTAAGTCTATTCCCGAGATTACAGGATGCGAGAACCCATGGCCAAAATTGCCAATTTGTCTGCCTCCAATTCCAGACCGAAGCGTCCCAATATTCGCGAACTCCAAGACGAGGCTCCGCCCGAGGCTAATGATCAACAACCTGTTGAAGCGCCCAACGTAACCGAAGACGACGTCCACAAGTCGCCTCCGAAGCGCCGTACAACACCAACTGTCGCCGAGCTGCGCAAGAAGCTTCGTCCCAAGTTGCTTTCCTCGCCCGATGAGTTTGATGACATGTCGGCCACCAATCCTGACCATCGACGAATCGTAGTTGAGCGCCTGCGTACGCTAATCCAACGGGCGCAGATCCAGATCACCCGTGAAGAATATATGGAGCTTGAAGAAGCGCTAATCAATGATCTACTCGGGTTCGGCGCAATCGAGCCACTTGTCCAAAACCGCTCTTATAGTGAGATTATGGTCAACGGTCCTGAGATCATCTTTGCTGAGTACAAGGGTAAACTCCAGGAAACAGAGTACGTGTTCGACGATGAAGATCATGTCCAGTGGACAGCGCAACGGATTGTGCGGCCACTGCAGCGTGATCTCAGCCGGCGTAATCCCATGGTTGATGCGCGCTTGCCGGATGGTAGCCGTGTGCATGTGATTATGCCGCCTTCGGCCATGCTCGGTACAACACTGACTATTCGTAAATTCCCCGAGAAACCACTTACCTGGCGCGATCTGGTAAATTTTGGTTCTTTCACAGAAGAGGTTGCCGAGTTTCTGCGGGCGTGTGTGCAGGTTCACCTCAATATCGTTGTTTCAGGAGGGACGGGCTCTGGTAAGACCACCCTCCTCAACGTGCTGAGTTCGTTTGTCCCCGAAGGTGAACGCATTGTGACGATTGAGGACTCAGCGGAATTGCAATTGCTGCAGCGTCATGTGGTAAGCCTCGAGACCTGCCCGCCCTTGAAAGGGTCAGTGGATGGCCAGCTCAAGATCCGCGATCTCGTGAAGGGATCGCTGCGTATGCGCCCTGACCGCATTATCGTAGGTGAGATCCGGGATGGCGCAGCCCTGGACATGCTGCAGGCCATGAACACCGGCCATGACGGATCGCTGACGACGGTGCACTCTAATAGCCCGCGGGATGCCGTCGCACGACTTGAAACACTGTGCCTGATGGCGGGTATGGACCTGCCTGTATTCGTCATTCGGTCTCAGATCGCCAGTGCTGTTCATTTGTTTGTGCAGCAGGCGCGTCTCAAAGATGGCGCCCGGAAGATCACCCAGATCACTGAAATTCAGGGTATGGAGGGCGAGAACGTCACGCTCCAAGATATCTTCGTCTACCGTACGCCTGGGCACACAGGCGCGCACCCCAGCACCGAAGGTGGTGGTACGCTTGAGCCAACGGGCCTGCGCCCGAATTTCGCCACTCGCTTTGAGTCGGCGGGTATCAGGCTTAAGGGCGATGTGTTTGGTATGGGCAAGCAGATGTTCGGACGCAAGTAATCTCGGGCTCCGACAACCTGTTCAAATGCAAAAAGACCGCCCCCGGGCGGTCTTTACTGTTACGGCTGGGCTGACCGCTGCCCTAACCCTTCAGACCCGTCGTCGCGATGCCCTCAGTAAACTGCTTCTGTGCAATGAGATACACGAGGATAACCGGGAACAGGGCGATCATGGCGCCGGCCATCAGGATTTGCGGATCGTTACCTTCTTCATTGCGGAGGTTGTAAAGCGCGTAGGCAATCGGGCGCCATTCCTCCGAGTTTGTGACCAGGATTGGCCATTCAAGCTGGTCCCATGTGCCGATGAAGGAGAAGAGCACGACGGTGGTAATCGCTGCGCGCGAGATCGGCACGACCACGCGGAACAGATAGATGATGTGGCCCGCACCATCGATACGGGCTGCATCCCACAGGTCTTTGGGTATCTGCATGAAGAACTGGCGCAGCAGGAAGATACTAAAGGTGCTCCCCCAGAACGGGATAACCAGGGCTGGCCAGTTGTCGATCCAGGTGGCACTCTTCGCATTTAACCTGCCGATAAGGGGCAGCGTGCCGGTAAACTCTCCAATATCGTCCAGGATAGGTCCGATGTTGGTCTCCGACCAGCGGCTAATTTCGGTAACAGTAATCAGATTGGGCGTGATGATGACCATGAAGGGTACGAATAGCGTCACCAAAAAGAGGGTGAAGATCAGCTCGCGCCCGGGGAATTTCAAACTGGCAAATGCATAGGCTGCCATAATGGCGAAGAGGGTCTGGAAGAACACCGTCAAAAAGGTGATGATCACTGAGTTGATGAAGAACTCAGAGAAATTGGTTGTATTCCATACCCAGACATAATGCGAGACGCTACCGGTCACGACATAGCGGTCACTCAACCCCAGCGTACCAGCCAGGCCAAATGGGATGAAATCGGTGGTGAACTCTGAATGACTGCCACGTTGACGCTCTAGAAGAATAAACTCGGACTGCGGCATATTCTGTAGGCGCTCCGAGCGAACGGTAAGTGCGCGGCAGCACTCCTGGAGATAGACTGGAAATTCACGTTTGGTCGCACGATGCACAACCTGGCTATCAGGAATTGGCAGTTGGCTTGACTGAATCTGCCAGGTATTCCCTGCTTCATTGTAGACAACCGGCTCCCATTCATTACTGACAGGATTGAAACGTAAGGGTTCCCATTCGCCAAGGGTCAGGTCGAATTCACTGGTTGAGATAACGGTTTCGGTGCCATCCTCGCGGGTTGCCACCGCACGATCCAGCCACAGAGTCGTACCCGGGTTGGCCTCGTCAGTCATCGCGAAGGCGAGGGTATGGTTTGTATCGCTGAGTGCTATGTTCTGGGTCATGCTCAAAGTGGGAACGTCTGGATAGGAGTCAATGGTGATCGACCGACGTTCCACGGTCTCACTAAAGGTATCAACCGAGGTAATTCGCTGCCCATCGATTGACACGTCCATCACGGACCCGTCTGGATGGGCATAGTAGTGGAGTGTCAGGGC
>JAADYW010000276.1 GCA_010092845.1 Chloroflexota bacterium | reverse complement strand
TATAAGAGACAGAGAGCACGCCTTTCCCGATTTCACACTGGCGTACTTTCCCGATAACGATTTCAACAGTCATGCGCAAGGGCCAGAATCGGCAGCACACACGCTCACACAGTTCGATGATTATCTTGGCCAGATATTCGATGCCTACGGCGGCATTGACCAGATGCTCGGCGATATCGCGATCATTATTACCGGTGATCACTCACAGTCCAACATCGTCAGTGACCCCAATGATGCCGCCATCCTGCTCTCAGAGGTGCTGCAAGATTTCTCAGCAGCGGAACTAGGCAAAGGATGGGATGACGGGACCGACATCATTTTGTGTCCCAATGGTCGGGTAGCTTCTATCTACCACCGCAACCTAACTCAGGAAAACGCGGATCAAATTATCGCGAACTTACTTCAAGAACCCCGCATTGACCAGGTGATTTACAGCGGCCGCCATTTGGGCTCATCTGATAGTGGGTACCATGTGGTAACCAGGGATCGGGGAAAGCTCCAGTTTGAGAAGGCGTCCGGTCAGCAAGAGACACTGCATGACCTGTATGGCACGCGCTGGGCTTGGCGTGGCGATTTGGGGGTGTTCGGCGAGACAGAATCCGATGACAACGTAACCATATTCCCTGAGTACCCTAACCCTTTCGAGCGGATTGCTGGTATTCTGGAGTCGTCGCGCAGTGGGCATATCTGGGCGACTGCCAGAATCGGCCATGATTTCGTGATTCCCGGCATTGATGCGCACGCTGGTGGCGGTTCACATGGATCACTGCACAGTCTTGATTCCTCACCGCCAATGTTTGTAGCTGGAACAACATCAGATATTCAGCTCCCCCAACATCCTCGTTCTATTGATCTTGTGCCACTGAGCTTGAAGATCCTTAATATTGACCCGGAAAAGGTCGAGTGACTCACTAATGCGACGCCGGCCATGCTAAGCATTCAAAGGAGCGTCATTATGACACTTGAACAAAAGGTTGCTTTGATTACGGGGGGTAGTTCTGGAATTGGCAAAGCTACGGCCCACAGGCTCGCCACAGCTGGCGCCAGAATCGGGGTATTGGGGCGCACCCCCGATGAAGTGGAGTCGGTAACCGAAGCGATCGAGTCCTCCGGTGGGGAGGCAATGAGCCTACTGGCCGATGTCTCAGATGCAGAGGCGATGCAAGATGCTATTGAACAACTGGTATCGCGGTGGCAACGGCTGGATGTTGTTTTCGCGAACGCTGGCATCAATGGTGTCTGGGCCCCTCTTGGAGAGCTTACTCCCCAGGATTGGGACAAAACGATCAACGTCAACCTGAAAGGCACATTCCTGACGGTCAAGTACGCTTTACCGTATCTTAAGCGTGATGGTGGCTCGGTCATTGTCACATCATCGATCAATGGAACACGCGTATTCAGCAATTCAGGCGCCACTGCTTACGCATGCTCAAAGGCTGCGCAGGTCGCCTTTGTGAAAATGGCCGCCCTTGAGCTAGCAAAACACGGCATACGGGTGAACGTGATCTGTCCCGGCGCCATTGAATCGCAGATCTCTGACAATACAACGAAGGAGGATCTCGAGCATATTCGGGAGCCTGTCGAATTCCCTGAAGGGCAAATCCCTTTGACAGATGGCAAGCCCGGCGAAGCAGAACAGGTCGCAGACCTTGTACTATTTCTCGCCTCCGATGCTGCCAGTCACATCACCGGTACCGAGGTCTGGATCGACGGTGCTCAATCGCTGCTGCGCGGCTAATCTCGTACTTATAGGGGACCGGCTCCTGAGGCCGGTGACTTGCGTCTTCTTCTGAATCACAAAGACCTCGTTTCGACTGTTGGTGACTTTTGCCTTCCAGTCTACTCCGAGGTCCTTATCATTGTTCTTGGCTGACATCCACAAACGCGGGATGACTCATGTCTGCCAATCTAGTATCGATTGCGCTCTATTGGGGCGTTGCCTCGTGCTCATGTTCATCTTCAGCGGCTTGTTCCTGGTCTTCGGCTTCAGCAGGCTGCGAACCGAAGGAGAGCTTGTTTGCTTCTTCGTCGAAGTCGACGGTCACCAAACTGTGCGGGGGAAATTCCCCGGATAGGATGCCATCTGAAAGACGATCCTCAAGCAGGTTAGTGATAACACGGCGTAGGGGCCGGGCTCCGTATTCAGGATCATAGCCTTCCTTACCAAGGAACACCCGTCCAGCCTCGCTGACCTCGAGTTGGAGGTGATGTTCCTTCATCAGTTCACGGACCTCACTGAGGCGTAGATCAACGATCTGGTTGATCTCCTCTCGTGAGAGAGCCCGGAAGACCACTGTGCCATCCAGACGGTTCAGGAATTCCGGACGGAAGTGGCGCCGGACTTCATCCATTACGCGCCGCTTCATTTCCGTATATTCCTGCTCGGCTTCCAACATCTCATCGCGTGGCATCTCAAAACCAATCGTCGTGCCACGCTTGATGAGATCAGCACCGACATTACTCGTCATGGCGATGATCGCATTGCGGAAATCTACCTGCCGGCCACGTGCGTCAGAGAGATGCCCCTCTTCCATAATCTGGAGCAGCATATTCAGGGCTTCGGGGTGCGCCTTCTCCACCTCATCGAAAACCACGATGCTATAAGGGCGGCGCCGGATGGCCTCGGTGAGCTGACCGGCATCTTCATAACCAACGTAGCCCGGGGGCGCACCTGTAAGGCGGGCCACGGTATGGCGTTCCATGAACTCGCTCATGTCCAGTTGGATCAACGCCTCTTCACTACCAAAGAGGAACTCGGCCAGCGCCTTGGAAAGCTCGGTTTTGCCTACGCCAGTGGGGCCAAGAAACAGAAACGAGCCAATCGGGCGGCGCGGATCCTTGAGGCCAGCGCGGGACCGCCGGACGGCCTTACTGATTGCCACAATTGCCTCATCCTGGCCAACAATCCGCTTGTGTAGTTCTTCTTCCATGCGTAGCAACCGCTGGGATTCTTCTTCAGCGATGGTTGTCACCGGGATTCCAGTCAACATG
>JAADYW010000275.1 GCA_010092845.1 Chloroflexota bacterium | reverse complement strand
GATGGCAGCGTCTCGGAGGCACTTGATCCTGTGATTCCGCATATCATATACCATCTCCAGGACGGGAAGCGGATTATCGTCAGTGGCCGCCGCATGCCGACCTCCCTACTCAGGTCAGAATATCTGGCCGGGCAGGTTGCACTGTTGCCAACTGATGAGCAACGCATGTTGGTGGACTATGTGCACCCCGAGCCGGGCAAGACATTTCTGGAGGTACGTGCTTTCGGGCAGGGACAGGTATGGGTCAGCGGCGAGCCGATTACACGCTGGGAAGGGTATCTGCCGCGTGCCTTGTTCTTCTTCTTCGTTGACCGTGCAATGACAACCCGTGACGAGATCTTCCAGACGTTCTGGCCCAATCTTTCTGCCCGCGAGGCGACGAATGTCTTTCACGTTACCAAACGCAAAATCAGCGAAATCCTGGGGGTAAGCCTCACTGTTTACGGCTCCGGATTCTATCGTATCTCGCCGGATATTGACCTGCACTACGATGTTGTTAATTTTCAGGAAGCCGTCCAGCACGCCGAAATCTCTGAAGACGAGGAAGCCGAACGCCTTTACAAGATCGCGATCGATCTCTATCGTGAAGAATTCCTGAGTTCGATACCGGCAGAGTGGGCAGTCCGCCGCCGCGAAGAAATGCGTACCACGTACACAGAGGCACTCATCGGGTTGGCACGAATCTACGAGAACAGCGGCAAACTTGAACAAGCGCTGGGCCACTATTTGCGCGCATCAGCAGTCTCTTCAGGAAGAGAAGACCTAACGCGGTCAATCATGCAGATGTATGTCGACCTGGGCCAGCCCTATCTGGCACTTGATACTTATAAACGCCTCGAGGCAATCCTCAAGCGACGCTTTGGGGTATCACCCGACCCTCAGACCAAGCAGTTGATGCAGAACATCAAGGCCAGCTTGAAGAAATAGGTAGATACAACCGGCTGCAACAACCTGATGAAGATCGTCATCGTTGAGCCTTATGACACAGGTTCACATGGTCAATGGATGCGGGGCCTGCAACGACATAGCCGGCACCAGATCACATTGCTGACCCTAGAAGGGCAGTTCTGGCAATGGCGTTTGCTGGGCGGCGCCGTAACACTAGCCGAGCGGTTTCGCCGGCTTGAACTGAAGCCAGACTTGATTGTGGCTTCCGACATGCTAGACCTGACAACCTTTCTAGCACTGACGCGGCCCACAACACATAACATCCCCGCCGTGATCTACTTCCATGAGAATCAGCTGGTGTATCCCCAGGGACCTCGCCAGAAACTGACTGATCACTACGCCTTCATTAACTATGTAAGTGCGCTAGCCGCTGAGGCTGTTGTCTTCAACAGCAAATTTCATCGAGAGGCCTTCTTCGACGAATTGCCTCGCTTGCTCAAGCACTTCCCAGATCACAATAACCTGGAGACGATTGGTCGGCTTTCTCGCCGGAGTTATGTCCTACCTGTCGGTGTCGATCTCGTATCTTTGGATCACCTTCGCCCTGCGGCTACTGATGATGGGCCGCCAATTATACTCTGGAATCATCGCTGGGACTTTGATAAGAACCCGAGATCGTTTCTGGACGCGATAACGCGCTTGGCGAATGAAGATCTCGCATTTCGAGTGGCGATCACGGGTGAGAACTTCCGCAAGGAAGCGCAAGAATTTGAGAAAGCTCGTAAGCATCTGGATAATCGCATCATCCAGTATGGCTATTTGTCTTCGTTCACTGACTATGCGAAGTTACTATGGGACGCCGATAGTGTTGTCAGTACAGCAATCCAGGACTTTTTCGGCATAAGCATCGTTGAAGGGATGTATTGCGGTTGCTGGCCCATACTGCCGAACCGCTTGAACTACCCTGACCTTGTCCCCCCAGCGTGGCACCAGACCACGCTTTATGCCACCGATGAAGGGCTATATCATCGTCTCCGCGAGCGCATCCTGGCACCACATCCAACCCCCGGAGATTTCCGCTCAGCAGTCGCTGGCTTCGACTGGCAAGCGCTTGTATCGACATATGATCAATTCTTCGACGAGATTGCGCTGTTCTAGCCCCCAAGTAGTGAGTTTGCGCTATAATCCCCGGAACTTTCGTTAGAGGTGAAATACGAACGGACCTGGAGGAAAACACTATGCAACAGGTCGACCAACTGCTCATCGGAGGGACTGTCCTTACGATGAACGAAGCACTCGACGTCTATGAGCCGGGTGCAGTTGCCGTCCAGGACGACCACATCGTGGCCGTAGGAAGCATGAACGGCATCACCGCTGCCTATGAGGCGAGCGAGACCGTTGATTGCACCGGACAGATCATTATGCCGGGTATTGTGAACGGGCATACCCACCTGTCAATGGCCTTGATGCGCGGGCTATCAGACGACCTTCGGCTTGATGTTTGGCTTATGGGCTATATCATGCCGGCTGAACGCGCCTTCGTGGATGAGGAATTCGTCTATCTTGGCGCAAAGCTAGCAGCCGCAGAGCTGATCATGTGTGGGACGACCTCATTCGCCGATATGTATTACTATGAAGCCGAGGTAGCGCGCGCTGCGGCGGAAGTCGGTCTCCGCGGTATCTGTAGCCAGACCATCCTGAAATTCCCGGCGCCAGATGCCGAAAGCTATGAACAAAGCATGGCCTATGCCGAGAACTTCATTCAGGAATGGAAAGGCCACCCCCTCATTATCCCGGCGATTGCCCCGCACGCCCCGTACACAAATACCGATGACATGCTCCAACAGTGTGCCGAGATTGCCAAAAAATACGATGTCCCCCTCCATATCCATGTCTCCGAGACTCGCCAGGAAGTTGAAGACAGTCGAGACAACTACGGTATGCCCCCCGTGCCGCGGATCAAGAAATTGGGCATCCTGGATCACAAGTGTCTCTGTGCCCATTGCGTCCACGTCGACTCGGGCGAAATCCGTACCCTGCGTAATCACGGCGCCGGCGTTCTGCACAACCCAACCAGCAACCTCAAGCTCGCCAGCGGGATAGCACCGATCCAGGAAATGCTTGAGCATGGCGTCAATGTCGCAATCGCTACCGATGGCTCGGCCAGCAACAACGATCTGGACATGTTCACCGAAATACACCTGGCGGCACTGCTCGCAAAGGTTGCAACCAATGATCCTACGGCGGTCCCGGCCAAACAGGCCTTGCTGATGGCCACCCGGATAGGAGCCCAAGCCTGCCATATCGGCGATATCACGGGCAGCCTCGAAGCGGGCAAGCGGGCGGACATCATCATAATCGACATTCGCAATGTTCATAACACGCCGACATACCGCCATGACCCGGACAGCGTCTACGCCCAGGTCGTCTATGCTGCCAAGAGCACAGACGTAAAACATGTTATGTGCAATGGTCAGTGGCTCATGCGCGATCGGCAGCTCCTCACGATTAATCTGGATGAACTCCTGGAGCGTTCACAGGCAATAGCAAATCGGATAGATGATTTCATCCGCGAATACTCATCGAACATCATGTCAAAGCTGATCTCGGTCGCAAGTTTCCAGCAGCAAGAGAGCTTCGAAATCCAACTCAAGGCGCGGTTTAACGAGACGGAGCGCATCGAAGTGTTGCTCAATCACGATGATGTTAGCATCGTGAAGCACTCACACTACCGCCAGTACGATACCTATTTCCTCTTCAACGACCCTGACGACGCACGTGTCCGCTACCGCGAAGATGACTTCATCGGCGAAAACGGCGAGGTCACGGGTGTACGTTCAAGGCTCACATATACCCTGCCCACCAAAGAGCGCGAATTTGACAAGGCGATCCTCCTTTCGCATTCGCAGTTCTATGCCCCTGCCGATCGCCCACTCCGCTTCTATCGTGAGTACTTCAAGGCCGCGGAG
The DNA here is from genome assembly GCA_010092845.1 of Chloroflexota bacterium. GTDB lineage: Bacteria > Chloroflexota > Anaerolineae > Aggregatilineales > J027 > J027. Next base: position 13,365 of record JAADYW010000275.1, on the reverse strand, counting down.
GAGCGCGAAATCCACAAGGAGCGCCTGCGCTGGCAGATTCTTTACAAGGGCGTACAGTTCTACATCAACCTCGACACGATCCTCCATCCGGAGAGCAAGAACAAATACCTCGAGGTGAAATCGCGCACGTGGTCGCTAAGCGATGCCGAATACAAAGCCAGCCTGGCCACCGAAATCATCAGTACCATTCTGAATATTGATGAACAGGACCGCGTAGCGTTCGAATACGTAGATTCCGCAACGAGCTCTCCCCACCCGTCACGTCCGGAAACTACCTGAGCTTCCGGGCAATCTGCGGCAGCTAGCGGCAGAGAAAGTCCCGCCGATACCCGGGCGAAACGTCTCTGCACCTTGGCGCTGAAATACATCTGGCTATTCAAAAGTTATAATGCTTGGAATAGTCAGATGCTCTTCTCTATTGCCCCTGAATATGCTATACTGTGGAGGGTAAAGAGTTGTTAATTCCTATGGGACGCTCAGTATCCCCTTCCCATTTTACCTTCGCCGCGAGAGGGTAGGTCAGAAATAGTATTCAGACGTTTTGAGGGCAGCAAAGCGGGATGCAAAGTTGAACACTATCTACGCTTGACTTTCTCGTTGGCGAAGGGTATCATCAGAACATAAGTTCTATTCCTCCCAAGGGGTATTTTCTGTATGGCCAAAAAGAGAAAAGAGAAAGAGACGCCTGAGCAGATTCAGGATGCCGATAAGCGTGCAAAAGTCTTAGAGGCAACGTTGGCCGATATCACCAAACGCTATGGTGAGAACACAGTCATGCGGCTTGGCGATGCGGAGCATATCATCAACATCGACGTCATCCCCACCGGGTCACTCGCTGTAGACCTGGCACTCGGCATCGGGGGCCTACCCCGCGGGCGTGTCACTGAAGTGTATGGCCCGGAGAGTTCCGGGAAGACGACGCTGTGCCTCAGCACGATTGCCGAAGCACAAAAGTTAGGTGGCATTTGCGCATTCGTTGACATGGAACATGCGCTCGATCCGCTATATGCAGACCATATTGGTGTCGACATCGATAACCTCTACATCTCTCAACCCGATACCGCTGAACAGGCTCTGGATATCGTTGAAGCCTTGATCCGCTCGGGGGCAATTGACCTCGTTGTCCTGGACAGCGTGGCGGCCCTGGTGCCACGTGCGGAAATCGAAGGCGAAATGGGTGCCTCGCACGTAGGTCTGCAAGCGCGCCTGATGAGCCAGGCTCTGCGCAAAATCGCGGGTGCCATCCAACAAAGTAACACGGCTATGATCTTCACCAATCAGCTCCGCGAAAAAGTGGGGGTTATGTTTGGCAACCCGGAGACAACATCGGGTGGACGCGCCCTGAAGTTCTATTCCAGTGTGCGCATCGATATCCGGCGTATCCAGTCGATCAAACAAGGCCAGGAAGTTGTCGGCAACCGAACCCGGGTCAAGGTCACGAAGAACAAGGTCGCCCCCCCCTTCCGTCAAGCCGAGTTCGACATCATGTACGGACAGGGCTTCAGTAAAGCTGGGGATGTAATCGACCTCGGTGTGGATATGGGCATTGTCGAGAAACGTGGTGCATTCTATCGCTACAACGATGGTCTGATCGGGCAAGGCCGCGAAAACGCGAAAACCTACCTGAATGAAAACCCCGACCTCCTCTTTGAGCTAGAAATGCTCATTCGCGAAGCAGCCCAGATCATGCCCACGACGGGTATCAGCTCAGCAGATGACGAGGACGAGCCACCACCTGAGAATGATGATGAGTAAACTTTCACGCAAGGTGTGAACAAACCGTGATATTATACGCCTGTAGAGGCGTATATTTTTGGGTTGAGAGGGTGTTCAAGAGAAAGAATCCCGAGGCTCAACACGTCTAACACCAGGGCAAACGAAACTAATCTTAAGGGATAAGGGCGTATTCTTGATGAGTGACAGAGAACAGACTTCCACAACCAACAAGCCGGCACTGGAAGATACAACGGATCGCGCCAAGCCCGTTGAGATCCTGGAAAAGACCAACCTCAAACGCAGCGGGAACGGGTGGATGCTGATTGCACTCGGGGCTGTTATCTTCATCGGCCTGGCCGCCGCGGTGGTCTATGCTCTGCTAGACACGAGCGGTACAAGCTCAGCCAGCGACAACGTTCCCGACCCGGCAGCAGCCGTTGCCCAGGGGAGCAATCCGACACTTGAGGCGCTCCTGGCGACGGCGGTGGATGATGAAGACGAGCGCGCGACCATGCAGGCGGTCATCCAGCAGGAGATCAATAGCGCTGTTGAGGCGACCCTCTTCGCGTTGACACCGACAGCCACGCCACTCCCTACGGACGTCCCGCTTGCCGACACTATGGCAGATCACAATCCCTCTCTGGGGCCAGAAGACGCGCCGGTAACGATTGTCGAGTTCTCAGACTATCTGTGTGGCTTCTGTGGCCGCTTCCACTCCCAGACGCTCGACCCGCTACTGGAGCATTATGGCGACCTGATCCGCTTTGTCTATCGCGAATACCCGGTCATCGGCGGCCAGACGAGCGCAGCGATTGGCGCCGCGGCACAGTGCGCCAACGAGCAAGGGAAGTACTGGGAATATAGTGATCTGATATGGGATAACCAACTGGGCGATCAGCGCCAGCAATGGTCTGCTGAGCTACTCGCTAGCTTCGCCCAGGAAGCAGAGTTGGACATCGATGATTACAATCAGTGCCTGGAAGATGAGACCGGGTTCAACAATGTTGTGACCGACTTTGAAGCCGGCCGTGCCTTCAACGTTACAGGTACACCGACGTTTTTCATCAACGGCGAACGGCTCGTTGGCGCTCAGCCCATCGAAGCCTTCTTCGAAGTGATCGACCGCCAACTTGAGGCCCAAGGCGTGGAGCCACCTCCCCGCCCCTAGACGATCCGAAGACACCACCAGGAAGCTCGCCATACATGCCGCTATAATGAGTAGCGGCATTTTTGTAGCTCGCCAGGTCTATAGTAACAGCAGCCAACGCCCCCAACACGCGGCCATACCGGAAATTACGCATTGCCACGCCCCTATAAGGGCGTTATAATCGCGCCCGAACACATGGCATTTTTAAGGAGCATTCTACATGACTAGCGATGCAGAACCGATGGAGACTCTACCTGCTTCTGAAGCCGTAGAAGCAGAGGCTCCATCCCAAGGCGAACAAACTGAGGCCACCGAGGCCCCAACGCCAGCAGCACCGGAAATGCAAACCAGCGAGTCGCCTAAGAGCATCGCCGAACTGGCCCCGAAGATGGCACTACCTGGCAAGATTCTGAAGACCGACCTGGCTGGCGCCATCGTGGATGTTGGCCTGGAAAGGCCAGGTTTTCTGCACATCTCTCAGCTCAGCGGCAATAAGCGTGTCAACAACGTCACCGATGTGGTCAAGGAAGGCGATGAGGTCACTGTGTACGTTCTTGACGTCAACAAGGAGAAAGGGCGCATCAGCCTTACACTCGTCAAACCCCCGGCGTACCTATGGTCCGAGCTTGAAGGCATGGTCAATGAGACGATCACCGGTGAGGTTGTCCGGCTCGAGAAATTTGGCGCTTTTGTTGACTTCGGTGCTGAACGCCCTGGCCTGATCCACGTGTCCGAGCTATCAGACGAGTATGTCAGTTCACCTGAGGCTGAGCTGAGCGTCGGCGAGGAGATCGAAGCACGGATTATCGGTGTGGATGCGCGCAAAAAGCAAATTGATCTGAGCCGCAAGGCAGCGCTGGCCACCGAAGTCTACGTCGAGGATGATGAAGAGGATGAAGCAAGCGAAGAAATGACCGCCATGGCGATTGCCTTGCGCAAAGCGATGGCCGACTCCTCCGACAAGGGTAAGAAGCGTCGCAAAAAGAGCCGAGGGCCATCGGACGAACAAAGCAACATCCTGGCACGCACCCTGCAAACCCAGCAGAAGGAATAGCCGACCACCTCACCGGCAGCCAGGGAACTGATGCCAACAAACAGAAAAGGCGATGCGCCCGCTCCTGCCGTGTCTTCGCCTTTTCGCGGCTGGTTGGTCACGGTTCCAGATATCAATCATGCAGCCACAGCGTCACAAGTTGGTAGGGTGAAGCCATGAAGCGAATGGCCCCGTCCGCCCCAATGGCAAGCGTTCCTCCGGTGGGTTGCTCATCAAGACGGACGACCTCGCACGCTGAAAACCGCCGCCACGGCTTCAGGACGATCTCTCGCCTCATCTTACCAGTATCCACACCGCGCACGATGATACCGGGGCGCGCATCTTCACGTGGCTTAATGGCCTGAAACATGAACGTCTCAGGTTCGGCCTTTACCGTGGACACCATGTCGATTCTGTTCGCTTGCAGCACAGTCTCGATCGCCTGGCGCCAGCGTGGGTCCCCCATCTCGTGCTGGAGCGCACGCCAGGGCAATGGCGGCTGCTCGTTGTCACCAATCATGCGCGCATAGGCGACTTCAGCCGACCCTATTGATTCATCAAAGTTAAGACTCACGTGGGAAAGCCGTTCACCCTCGTCCAACCCCTCTCGCGTGATATTCACGAGACTATCTGGTCCCGTCAGGAAGATATCATCATGCGGCAGCGCTTCACCAAGAGCCTGAAATTGTGCGAGGATCTCAGCGGGCCGCCCACGGATCCCCAGGGCAAGATGTTTCACGGGGCTCGCGATGGAGTCCCGCCACGCTTTCACATCAAAGTGTCTGCCAACCACTGGGACATTGACTACCGGCAGGCGCAACCCGTTGATTCCGACTAGCAGATGCCCGATCGCCGGCTCAACCTCAGGCCGCTGACCAGGAAGATCAACGATCCAGAACGAGAAATCCATACCGAAGCCCTGGAACAATGCCGGCAGTATTGGAAAAAGACGCGGATGAAGGACCATCCCTGTCCGGTATGCGACGTCAAAAGGACGGGCTGACCGCCTTCCACGCAGAAGACTCTGCACCGCCGCCTCGCAAGAAGTTTCAGCGCCGGGAAGCACATACCACGGACCGAACCAGGCCCGTCCCCGTGTGATCAATTCGGCCACCTGATCCATCCGCCCCGGGCGGAGGCTTAGATACGTACCCAGATCTCGCCAAGCATGGCTGAAGATCAGCATCGGCAATGCGCTGGTCCGACCGGTGAGGGCATCAAACGCCTCGTCCCAAAGCAACAAGCGATCCATGTCTGGGTGCCCTGTAGTCGGGTGGAGACGTTCGGGCAGTAGAGGCAGAACATGGACGGTATAACGCGACAATGGCACGCTGTCAGTCATTGGCTCTATTGCGCTTTCTGAACTGGTCGCGAGTAGAAAGGCCAATTCCACAAAGAATCAGTAGTGCTCCGAGAAGTTGTAATACGCCGGGCCACTCATCCAGAAACAATGCAGCCAGTAGACCACTTCCTACTGGCTCACCGAGTACCACCAGGCTCACATAGGCAGCGGGCAAGAAACCAAGTGCATAGTTGAACGCTGAATGGCCCACCAATTGCGGCACCAACCCCAGCAGCAGTATCCACCAGAAGGCCTCTGCAGGCAGGTGCGGAACGTGTTGCAATTCTCCGCTCACCAACGACACCGTGAATAGCAGGAGCGCCGCCGTAGTATACACCAACCAGATATACGGGATCACGCTCAGGTGTCCGCGTAGCTGGCGCCCAACGATGAAGTATAGAGCAGCCATCAGTGCGCCAAAGAGCGCCAGACCATTGCCCAGGGCTGGATCAGCGCGTGTGGGTGGGCTCCCCGTCTCGCCACTGATGGCAACCAGAACCCCTCCGGCAAATGCCAAGGCGAGACCAATGAGCGTCCACTGGCTGATCTTTTCGGAGAGGAATAGCGGAGCTAGGAGCGCCACCCAGAGTGGATTCGTCGTCACCAGCACGACGCTGTTGACGACGGATGTATACTCTAGCGATGAAATCCAGGAGGCAAAATGCATCCCCAACACACCGCCCGAGAGCAGCGCCAACCCCAAGTCGATGGGACGGAGCCTACGCAACTCAGGCAAATAGTTGCGCACGGCTAGCGGCGTTAGAATCACGCAGGCAACCACCAGCCGCCCAGTAGCCACTACCAGCGAGGGTGTATCCGCCGCCTGGGCAAGCCGAATGAAGATGGCGGCCGTGGACACAGCCATCAAGCCAAAGAACAGTGCCAAAAACGGCTTCAAATTGCGGACCACCGCCGCTTCAGATGACTCTGCCACAGATATGCCACTCCTAAACGCTAAATCCGGATCCGGATCGATCTTCTAAACGCCAGTTACCAGTAACAGGAATGCACTAACAGATGAGTACCAGATTAGCCGGGGCGCGATTTCTGCCAGCATTCGACGCGATTCCCGGCCCATGTTATGATAGTGTGAGTTTACCGAAAACACTACCAAACTCATAACTAAGGAGGAAACAAGACGCAATGGCTCACGAATTGCCACCCCTTCCCTATGGCTTAGATGCGCTGGAACCACATATCGATGCCAAGACTATGGAGATTCATCACGACCGTCACCACAACGGTTATGTGAATAAGCTCAACGCAGCCCTTGAGGGCCACAGCGACCTGCAGTCGAAATCAATCGAAAACCTGCTCCGTGATATCGAGAGCGTCCCGGAAGATATCCGTACCGCCGTTCGTAACAACGGCGGCGGCCACGCCAATCATTCCCTATTCTGGACCGTTATGAGCCCGAACGGTGGTGGTCAACCGAGTGGTGAACTGGCTGATGCCATTAACAGCACCTTCGGCAGCTTTGATGCGTTCAAGGAACAATTCACATCCGCAGCCACAGGGCGCTTCGGTTCTGGTTGGTCGTGGCTGGTGGTAGACAACAGCGGCAATCTCCACCTCTACTCAACTCCCAATCAAGATAGCCCCTACATGCAAGGCCATGTCCCGATTCTCGGCTTGGATGTCTGGGAGCACGCCTACTATCTGAAGTACCAGAACAAACGGGCCGAATACGCGGATGCCTTCTGGAACGTCGTCAACTGGGACGCAGTTGCTGACAACTATAAGGCAGCCCAAGGCTAAGTCTCATCAGCTAGCAATGTTATTAGAAATATTTGATAATAATCAGGGTATGAGATTTCCTCATACCCTGATTCACCATATGATTGGATGATTGCCAAAGCAATTGACAGGCCTTTTGAATTTGTTATAGTAAAGACAATAAACTTGGTAAATGCGAAAGTTTCCGCGGGCTAAAACCCGCAAAACCCTTAAGGAGCGTACTGTAATGACCCATATCATTACCGGTCTCTGTTTGCGCGACGGCGCATGTGTCGAGGTTTGCCCGGTTGAGTGCATTATTCCTGGCATTCCGGAGTCGGAGTGGCCCTGGTACTTCATTGATCCGGACACCTGCATCGACTGCGGTGCTTGCATTCCGGAGTGTCCCTATGAAGCGATTTTCACTGAGGAAGAAGTACCCGATGCCTACCAGCTGAAGGAAGGCCAAGAATATGTGCCGATGCAGGGCGACAAAGTAGTCGGTACCGGCAGTGAGGTGCTGGATCTGACGGAAGACATCCAGCCCAACTATGACTTCTTCTCGGCAGGCCCTGGTTATGATGCTCTTGGCTAAGGACTAAGCGCGCCCTCGGGCGTGAAAGAAATTGAACCACCTCCCCGTCTGGGAGGTGGTTCAGTTGTTTTTCGGCTGGGCTTCAGATTGCGGATTTTTGCGGCTTCCGCTTGCAGAATCAGTTCCGTCGTCCACCACTTCAGCAGATTCTGTATCTTCGCCTTGTTTACCGCTCGCTTTCTCTTTACCATTCCCCAAAGGGGCTGGTGTAGCTCGTCGCGATGACTGGCGATTAGCGGCGGAAATCTTGAAATAGGCATTTTCAGCCTCACGTCTGGCATTGTCTGCTGCTGCAGCCGTCACATCCCCTTCAAGCGTCGGGATCCAGAAGCCAAACGTACTGCCTTTGTTGGGCTCACTACGAAACCAGACTTCGCCCTCAAAGCGCTCGACGATTGCCTTAACCAGGCTAAGCCCCAGGCCAGTCCCTTCGATATGCTCAGTGCCTGGCTCTTTGGCCCGATAAAAACGTTGAAATAGATGCTTCTGGCGCTCTGGGGAGATCCCATAGCCACTATCGGTTACATCGAAGAAGGCACGATCACCATGCTGGGATAGACGGATGGTTATCGTACCCCGATGCGGCGTATACTTGACGGCGTTGCTAATCAGGTTGACCATCGCCTGCCGGAAATAGGCAAATTCCCCGGCGACAACTACCGGGCTTTCCTGCACCTCGACGAGAAACTCTTGCGTTTTGCTAATCGCGTCACCCTGAGTGCGGCTGATGGCTTCTTGCACCACGCGCCCAAGATCAACCGGGTCCGCGGAAATGGCGATCCCGGACTCTAGGCGTTCGAGTGTAAGCAATTCCTCGATCAACATGCGCATATGATGCGCAGATTGCTCGATGCTCTGGACAAACTTAAAGGCTGGCTCAGGCATTTGCATGCGAAGCCGCTTCAGCAGATGGGTAGCATTGACAATTGCGTTGAGGGGATTACGCAAGTCATGAGCAACCATGCGAATAAGATCCGATTTGAGTTGCTCCGCGTTATGGGTTCGGGTATACAGCTCTGCATTACGCAGCGCCACTGCAGCCCGAGCGGCCACATGCTGGATGAAGTTACGCATGCGGAGGTTGAAATGCGCCGGATGCCGGCTCTCCAGGTGCAGCACAGCCACAACATTGTCATTGTATTTGAGCGGCACCGTGAAATGAGAATGCGTGCGGTCGTAGATCAGATTATGGTCAGCGTTACTGGACACATAAGCCATATAGATAGGCCGCTCGGAGCGCACAGCCCGGCCAAGAACACCGGTTTCCAGTGAAAGGGGTTCGCGCATGAGCTTAACAGCGTCTTTGTAGGCATATCCGGTCACCCGCATCACATGTAGCGCATCATCGAAGACGCGGGCAATCAGCCCCGTATCTGCTGCTGAGCGGCGCATGGACCAATCTAGCGTTATATCCAGGACGTGATTGAGGTCCAGGACATAATGTAGTTCGTTATCGAGCTGCTGAAGAAATTCAAGCTCTTGAAGACGGTCTTCAAGATCCTCAGGTTCAGACTGTGGCGTTGGTGGTGGTATGTATGACATTATCTCGGGCCAGTCTCAAACACGCTTGATCGATCATCCCAGACAAGAGTTAGCAAAGGCGATATTCCATTTCGGGTTTAGCTTATATTTAAGCACAAGACTGGCAATTATGGAAATAAATTTTTGACAGATAGCCATGATTGTTCTATCTTTAACAAGCACTTTTGTATCGTTACCAAAACTTTGAGAAATGTCAAGCAACGTGTCCCCACGGAGGCATATGGATGGCAGAGCAGACACAAAACCTTACAGCGGGCTTGCTGGATCAAATTGAGGCCTTTGAACGCGACTTAACCGCGGTGGAAGTCGGCACCGTAATCGAAATTGGTGACGGTATTGCACGCGCTAAGGGTCTACCCAATGTGAAGGCACAGGAGTTGGTCGAATTTTCCAATGGAACCCTCGGCGTTGCATTCAACCTGGAAGCCGACAACGTTGGTATCATCATCCTGGGTGATTACGAAGGCCTTAACGAGGGCGACATTGTCCGCGCCACCGGCCGGATTAACTCGGTGCCAGTTGGGCCCGAGATTGTTGGCCGCGTGATCAACCCATTGGGCCAACCCCTTGATGGCAAAGGCCCGCTGCAAACCAGCGGTGGTTTCTATCCGATTGAGAAGATCGCTCCGGGCGTCATGAAGCGCAAAAATGTTGATCGCCCGGTACAAACCGGCTTACGCGTGGTCGATGCCTTGACGCCCATTGGGCGTGGTCAGCGCCAGCTGATTATCGGCGACCGCGGAACGGGCAAAACAGCCATTACACTGGATACCATCATCAACCAGCGCGACAAAGATCTGATCTGTATCTATGTCGCCATTGGTAAACGCGCATCGGAAATCCGCCGGGTGGTCGCGACCCTGGACGACTATGGCGCTATGCAGCACACCATCGTTGTCGTGGCGGCAGCCTCTGACCCCGCCGCGACCCAATATCTGGCGCCCTATGCTGGTTGCGCGATCGGCGAATACTTCATGGACCAGGGCAAAGACGCACTTGTCATCTACGACGATCTAACCAAGCATGCCTGGGCCTATCGCCAGGTATCGTTGCTTCTGCGACGCCCACCGGGCCGCGAAGCTTACCCCGGCGACGTGTTCTATCTCCATAGCCGTCTCCTGGAGCGCGCAGCCCAGATGGCTGACGATGAAGGTGGCGGTAGTTTAACAGCGCTGCCCATCATCGAGACACAGCTAGGCGACATCGCGGCCTATGTGCCGACCAACGTCATCTCGATTACTGACGGTCAGATCTTCCTTGAGCCTGAGCTCTTCTTTGGTGGCCAGCGCCCGGCGATGAACGTCGGTATCTCGGTAAGCCGCGTCGGTGGCGACGCCCAGGCCAATATCATGCGCAAGGTAGCCGGTCGCTTGAAAACCGAACTCTCGCAATTCCGCTCGCTGGAGGCGTTTGCCCAGTTCGGTTCCAGCCTGGATGCAGCCACACAACGCCAACTTGATCGTGGTATGCGGCTGACCGAACTAATGAAACAGCCCCAATACCAACCCGAAGCCCTGCATCAGCAGGCGGCCGTAATCTATGCCGGCACCCGCGGCTATCTCGACAAAATCCCGGTAGATCGCGTCAAAGAGTGGGAAGCCGAATTCCTGCGGTTTCTGGACACCCAGTACCCGGCATATGAAAAAACCGTCAACGATACGCCACGGCTGGATGCGGTCGAGGATACACTGAAAGAAGCAATCACCGCCTTTAACCAGACCTGGGGCTAGGACATCGGAGGGTTGGAAGAGTAACATATGGCAACCGCAAGAGACATTAAACGGCGCATATCCAGTGTTAAGAACATATCTCAAGTCACGCGTGCCCTTGAAGCTGTATCCGCCAGCCGCGTCCGGCGTGCCCAGGATCAGGTGATGTCCAGCCGCCCCTATGCACACAAAGCGTGGGAGGTGCTGGTCAATCTGGCGTCAGCTAAGGGTGCCGCTGAGCACCCCCTGCTGGAGAAGCGCGACGAGATCAACTCGATCGACATCATCCTCGTAACCTCTGATCGCTCGTTATGCGGCTCCTACAACGACAATATCATCCGGCTCGCCGAACGCTTCGCGGCCCATCACCGCAAGAAAGGTCAGGCTATCCGCTGGATTCCTGTGGGGCGCAAGGGGGCCGATTTCCTGACCCGCACCCGGCAGGAGATTGTGGCTGAGTTCAGCAATCTGCCGACCCCCCTCGGCTACTCTGACGTCCTTCCCATCGGTAAGCTCGTCATTGAAGACTATCTGGCGCACGCCGCCGACGGTCTGTTCATCGCCTACACAGATTTCGTCAATACCCTTGTACAGCATCCGACGGTGATCAATCTCCTCCCGCTTCAACGTTATAAAGCAATTGATGGAGACGAGGAAACGATCGTCAAGAAGGAACCAGACGTAACCACCGGGGGCCGGGATTATATCTACGAGCCAACTGCCACCGCTCTCCTGGATGAGGTCGTGCCACGCTTCACCATTTTGGAGATCTATCATGCCCTGCTAGAAAGCTTGGCCAGCGAGCACAGCGCACGAATGATCGCAATGCGTAACGCCAGCGAGAACGCCAACGCGCTCGCTGACGATCTCACCCTGGAATACAACAAAGCCCGGCAATCGGCGATCACGGCTGAGATCCTGGACATCGTGGGCGGTGTCAATGCACTGGAAACAGGACGGCAGCGCGCCAATCCTGACCAAGTGCAAGACATCTTGAGCGCAGAGTAGAGCCTTGCTTATCAGTGCATACGGTGACGCACCAGCGTCAAATCATATCAATGAGTAACGGTGTGCCAACCATCAGGAGATAAACAGGAACATGACCGAAGTTGAAGGCCAGATTGTACAGATTTTGAGTAATGTGGTAGACGTCGCATTCGATCCCGATGTCGACATTCCTGATATCTATCACGCGATCAGAGTGCCGCGTCAAGATGACGAAGACTTGATCCTGGAAGTGCAGAATCATATCGGCAACCATCAGGTCCGCTGTGTGGCTATGGATGCCACAGATGGGCTATCACGCGGGATGCCGGCTTATGGCACCGGCGACTATATTAACGTGCCCGTCGGTGAGAACGTTCTCGGCCGCGTCTTCAACGTATTGGGCCGGCCCATCGACGAGCAAGCGCCACCTAAGACTGAGTTGACTTATCCTATCCATCGTGATGCCCCCAAGTTCGCCGATCAAAGCGCCCGCGTCGAGGTGTTCGAAACCGGGCTAAAGGTCATTGACCTGATCGCGCCGTTCTCGCGCGGCGGCAAGATGGGAATCTTCGGCGGAGCTGGTGTCGGAAAGACAGTTATCATCACCGAGCTTATTGACTCGATCGCCAAAGAGCACAGCGGTATCTCCATCTTCGCGGGAGTCGGCGAAAGAACCCGCGAAGGCACGCAACTCTATCAGGAAATGGAAGAGAGCGGCGTCCTCCAGAGTGTTGCGATGGTGTTCGGCCAGATGAACGAGCCACCCGGGGTGCGCCTCCGCGTGGCGTTGACCGGGCTCGCACTCGCTGAGTATTTCCGTGACCAGGGACGCGACGTTCTGATGTTCATCGACAACATCTTCCGTTTTTCGCTCGCCGGTTCGGAAGTGTCTGCTCTGTTAGGCCGTATGCCGTCGGCGGTGGGTTACCAACCAACTCTGGCGGAAGAGATGGGCCAGCTTCAGGAGCGCATCACGTCGACCAACACCGGGTCGATTACATCCATGCAAGCGGTCTACGTTCCCGCTGACGATTACTCGGACCCGGCACCGGTGGCCGTATTCACCCATCTCGACGGAACGATCGCCCTTGAGCGCCGTCTGGCTTCACAGGCACTTTTCCCGGCAGTCGATCCGCTCGCCTCAACCTCAAAGATCCTCGATCCACAGGTCGTCGGCCAGGAACACTACGATACAGCCAACGAGGTCCAGAATGTGCTGCAGCGCTACCAGGAATTGCAGGACATCATCGCGATCCTTGGCGTAGAAGAACTAAGCGAAGAAGACAAGATGGTGGTCGCGCGTGCCCGCCGTATCCAGAACTTCCTGACGCAGCCGATGAAAGTTGCTGAGCAGTTCACTGGCCGGCCGGGGGTTTATGTCCGGCTCGCTGATACGATCCGTGGCTTCCGCATGATCCTTGATGGCGAAGTCGATCACATCCCGGAGAGCATGTTCTACATGAAGGGCCGTATCGAGGATGTTATCGAAGAGTACGAGGAATCGGAAAACGAGGAAAGCTAGCCGCGAGCCAGACACGGTTCTCCACACGGAGCCGAGGCTGTCTCTTATACACATCT
>JAADYW010000274.1 GCA_010092845.1 Chloroflexota bacterium | reverse complement strand
GCCGAGTCTTCAACCTCAAAGCCTTTGGCAGTCCGGGCTGTGACGGTCACAGTGTTGATCAACGGCGATGGATCGGTCAATCCAACATCATAGGTATACTGGCGCACAAACTGGTCATCGGGCGGCAAATCATCAGTTATCGGAATGGGCCCGACCAGACTGTCAACCACAGTCAAGTCCTGTAGCGGGACCTGCCCCGTATTTGTAATCTCGATCTCGTAGGTGACTGTTTCGCCAATCCGCACCCCCACTCCAGGATCGGGATTGGTGATCCGTTTCACAACGGATATGCTGGCATCTTCAATCGAGACTGGCGGCGCCTCAACCTCAATTTCCGCGCTCTGGCCGGTTGCATTGTAGACCACCAGGCCACCTGTCAAGGTGAAGGTGTCTTCTACATCATCATTGATAATTGCGGGATCCATAACAACAGTGAAGTGGCACCAGAGCGGCTCTTCGTCGCCCAGCGGATCAGTCAGACTGGTGGTATCGACTTTGGGCGGGTCAGGTGGCGAATTGGTGTTGGCATACCAGCCAGCGGATGGATCATCGGGATCAGGATTAGCGAAGATGGATTCGCTACATTTTGGCAACGGTGCCTCAGGATCATCGGTGATCCGAACAATCGAGTCGGGGTCGTCCGCCATGCTCGTCAACTTGATGATGAACGGCACTTCCTCAAAGGGTTCAGCCACATATGGCCCCGGCGGAGATACAACCGTAATTGTGGCCCGCGGCCCAACGACCTTGATCCTGGGGTTCGAGCCATATAAGTCCTGAAACGTAGCGCCACTTGGCGTCTGCAGGTCGGCACCGGGATACCAGATTTCCTTGGAGTAGGTGAAGCCATCGGCACAATTCCCACCGGTACACTGGAACTCAATCTCGGCTCGTACTTGGAACAGGGTATCGCTAACACCAACTTCAAACGGGAACAGGGTGTAAGCCTGGTCACCACCTGAAGGGTCACCAGGCGCAGCTTGCAGCACTTGTGGGTTGTCAGGGTCTGGCCATGTCATACCGCCCAACGCCGAACCCGGTACCGGGATGGTATTCTTCTTGATCGTGACGTCTGTCACGGTGATCTCGACGGACCCTCCAGGGCACCCCTCACCGCCAGGCCGGCCCGAGTTGTTGACCAGGTACAGATAGGCGACAAGTGTGTCTCCGACCGCCACCTCGCCACCCTGGCCTCCATCGCCTACCGGCTGCATCACATCGTAGTAGCCATAAGGCCACAGAATCTGGACCCCCTGAGGCACCAGCAGTCCAGTGGGCAAATCGTTGTCTTCATGAAAAACTACCGGACCGATACCGAGCGCACAGTCCATATCACTCGGAGACTGTAGTGCCGGATCGTCGGCTCCCCCTGGATCGCTGTCTTCCGCGGACTTTGCAGAAATATATGCTGGAGACACCAGGGTCAGCGCAAATGCAGCCAGGCCTGCCATCAATGCCGCTGCAAATAACAACACCCCCAGGCGCCTGAACTTGTAGCTCATTGTGTTCTCCCAATGATTAATTTGGTACGCACCACGAATCTATTATACTCTAATCATTGATCTTAGAGCGCGCCCTAACCGTCAGAGAATTGTACTAATGCGTCATGTATTGTTAGCAGTTACCGCGGTACTCATCCTCTACGCGCTCCTATGGCCAGATGCCCCCTACTTCGCGCCAGACACGACGGACTATCTACGTTTTGCCGACGATCTGCAGGACCTGCGCCAAGAGAGAATGCACTACCGTACTATCGGCTATCCACTCATATTGTGTGTTGTTGGCAGCGGTCGGGGGTTGTACTACACACAACTAGCAATGCATGGCGTAGCCGTCGGCCTACTTGCAACGCTGCTGCACGGACTTGGCACCGGTCGCCGCTGGATCGCGGTCTTCCTCGTTCTTTCGCTGTTGCCGCCAACCGTTGAGACGGCCGCCGAGGTTCTTACGGAGACGGTTACCCAGTTCTACCTGGTGATAGGTGTAGTAGGCCTTGTAGGCTGGAAGACACATAGTCAGGCATGGTGGCTGGTTGCGTCGGGATTGGCATTTTCCCTAGCCGCAGTCACCCGGCCGGCCTACCAGCTACTTGCAGTAATCATCATTCTGACGATGTTGATAGGCGATCGGAGGCGCAATTGGCGAGCTGTTCTGGCGCTGGGCATCACCACGCTGATTGTCGTCGGTGGCTACAGCATCTACAACGCCTATTGGTTCGATTATCCTGGTGTCACGCCTTATCTGGGCTTCAACCTAAGTACCCGTACGACCCGATTCGTGGAGCGTCTGCCCGACGAGTATGCTACCGAGCGCGAAATCCTGGTCCATCATCGGGACCAGGCGTTGCTCGAACAGCAACAGTACAACGAACCTGGCATCACGCACACTGGGGTCTGGTATATCCTGAGGGCGAGCCCTGACTTGCAGGAGGCTCTCGGCAAAGATGAAGCCGGCCTTGCGCAGCACATGGTGCGCCTGAATCTGATCCTCATCTATCGAGAACCGCTAGAGTACCTGACAGACGTGGGACGCGCCATGGTAACGTTCTGGTTTCCTTTCGCGCAACATGCCAACTTCGGCTCTCGCTGGCTGTACCTGATATGGAGCGTGGTCCACTTTTCGGTCATTGGGGTATGGGCAGCCAGCGCCATGGCCGTGTTATGCAATGGGTTGTTCATCAAGCTGCGGAGGCCAGCACCAGGACAACAGCATCATGCGCGACAGCTAGCGATGTGGTTGTGCGGCGGCATAGTGATCTACACTATGGTCGTGTCGTCGGCGTTCAATATTGGCGAGCCGCGCCACCGGATGCCGACCGAACTCCTGATCTTCACGTTGTTAGCGCTCCAACAGGATAGTCTGACCCGT
>JAADYW010000049.1 GCA_010092845.1 Chloroflexota bacterium | reverse complement strand
TTCGCCCACTCCCGACGCAATATTTCAGTTGTCGATGTGGGTCTCAGTCGCAATCCAATAATCCCTGCTCTCGTGCAGCGTCTAGCAGTTTCTCGATAGTTGGCACGTCGAGGACTTCGCGCAGCTTGTCCCGCGAGCGATACACCGAGCGGGTGGAAATCTCCAGCACAGCGGCGTTGGCTTTCACAGTCAGGCCTTGTGCTGTCAGGCGCAGTACCTTGATGTCGATCGGTTTCAGATCGTTCGCTACATAGAGCTGATCGGCGGAGGTCAGCAAGTTGCTACTGGCTCTTGTTCAGGACCCTGCTGCAAAAAGGGTATCCTGATTGTGCGGGGAGGACAGGATTCGAACCTGCGGTACGCTTTTGGCGCACAACCGCTTAGCAGGCGGCCCCAATCGTCCACTCTGGCACCTCCCCATGTATTGAATTGGTAAAGGCGGAGGGAGAGGGATTCGAACCCCCGGTGACGTGAAACGCCACAGTGGTTTTCAAGACCACCGCCTTCGTCCACTCGGCCATCCCTCCTGGCGGAGCGGCGAGAACGCAAATCGTCCTCAGCGCGCTCAGTATAGCAGGCTGGATTGGCGCTGTCAACGCCAAGAGCCTTTGTGTATAGGAGTATCCAAGGGCTGTTGCTAAATCACCGGAGTCGGTTGCACTCCCGCCAATTGACGGCTAACCTAGAGTTATAGGTGGATCTTTTTACCCTGAAGGTAGAGAACCAAATATGGATGATCTGCACGGTCCGCTCAAACATCCTAACCACGCCGAATTATCCAAGCCAGAACCACACCCACACCAGTCTGCATTTGACGATTTCCTCGATCGGAAGCTTTACGACCACCTACCGGATATTCTCATCATCCTCAATAGCCACAACGATATCGTGCTATGGAACCAGCAGGCTGAAACGGTCTTGGGCTATCCGCGTGACCAGGCTGTGGGCCAGTCTCTGGAGGCCTTACTGGCGTCCGATGCAGTTACGCGCCAGACACTGTCGATGATGCAATCTCAACTCCTGGAAAGCCAGTACTGGGAAGGGGAGATTGCGTACAATCAACCGGATGGCAAGCGTAACTGGTGCTTTGTCCGTGCCACGCCGCTGGTGGTTGCGGCGAATGGTGCAAACTGGAGCGGAACCCTGATTGTCGGGGCCACGCTGCGCGAGCATGAGATCCGGCATCATGTTTCTCAGGCAATCCTGGATTACTCGCAACGGGAGCTTAACAGTATCCTCTCATCAGTGGGCGACATGATCTGCTCGTATGATGTCCACAATCAGAGTTTGTACTTCATCAGCCCATCGTGCTATCCGCTTACCGGTTATACCGAATACGATATGATGGACAATCCGGGCCTGTTTCTTGACATGGTCCATCCTGATTACCGGCAGGGCGTGCGCGATGCCATGACCGGAATCCAGCTGGATCAAACCGTTAAGTTAGAATACCCCTTATACCGCAAGGATGGCAGCGAGCGGTGGGTGTTGAATATCATGACACCGGTAATCGATGCTGAAGCCGAAACCTCGCGGGTGATCTGTGTGGTGACCGACACAACGGCCTACCGCGAGCTTGATGAACTGCGCTCGCGCATGATCCGGATGGCCTCGCATGATCTTAACAACCCGCTCTCAACCGCAACCGGTTTCTTCAACCTGCTTGCCAGTGATCTGGATAGCCAATTGACGCCTGAACAAGTGGAGATCGTCGACACAATCCAGCGTTCCCACCAGCGGATGGCCACTATGCTCGAGGAGTTACTTGATCTAGAGCAGCTTGTCACTCAGGATATCCTGAAACTGGAGTTGGTTGATCTATTACCCCTTATTCAACTGGTGCTGGACGAGTTCGCTCCCCAGTTCAACGAGAAGTCACACGCGCTCACTGTCGAGAAACCAGATACCGGCCTCACAATCAAAGCGGAACCTGTCCAGCTCCGTCATGCGATCAGCAACTACGTCAGCAACGCGATCAAGTACACGCCAGCCGAAGGACAGATTATTGTTCGTGCTTATGGTTCGGGCGCTCGGATCGTCTTCGAGGTCCAGGACAATGGGTACGGGGTCCCGCCCCAGCACAGGGATAACCTTTTCACAGCCTTTTTCCGGGCCAAACAGTCGGGCACCGAGCATATTCCCGGTACGGGTCTTGGCCTCAGCTTGATCAAGAGTGTGGTGAATCATCACCGGGGTGATGTCTTCTATCGTCCTGCGCCTACGGGAGGAAGTATCTTCGGGTTTTGGCTGCCAAACCCGTTGATGCGATGAGTCCTTGCTAGTCGGGGGCAGGTGGGTTGTCCAGATCGACAGGTGCCATCTCGCGAGTGTAATCTTGCTCTCGCTGTGATATCGAGCGCATGACCTCTTCCAAGGAGCGATCAAACGGCCCATCACCATCAAAAATCTGCTTCAGTGGGATTTCCTGTGTGCTGTAATGACTACTGGTGACTCGCAACACAGTTTCGCCGTCTTTGATCTGACGGGCTTCGACTGAGGTGTTGATATTGTCCAGTAGATAATCAACATATAGATCGCGGACGAGTACCATTATCACCATGAACAGCGGTACAGCAAGCAGTAGCCCCATAAACCCGAACAAGACACTCACCATGACTTGAAAAACGAGCAAGGCCGCGGCAGGTACATTCATCCGTTGCTTGATGATCATCGGTGTGATGAAGCTTGCCTCGAGTTGTTGCATGAGGATGTAAGTGATAAAGACGGGGAGCAACAACTGCGGGCTGTCGGACAGGGTGAAGATCAAGCCGGGGATCATTGATAGCGCTGGACCGAAGTTCGGTATAAACGTTAGCAAACCCGCTAGCATTCCCAGGGCGATAGCATTGGGAATGCCCCAGATAACCCCCAGTGAAAACGAGATCAGAATCGTCATGATCGTCATCGAGAATAGTTGGCTGAATAGCCAGCCAACCAACGCCTGTCGCAGATCAACCAGGATCTGAAGCACCAGGCCCTGGCTTCTTTTGGGGATCAATGCGAGGAGACTGTTGGTGTATACCTGCGGATCTGCCAGAAGATACATCGATACAATAACAACCAGGATCAGGTTGACCAGAACAGATATTACAAAAGACCCCACACTGGTAACCAGGACAGCGCCACCGGTCAACGTGTCGGAGGAGACAATGCTGGATGGATCACTGGCCCCGCCGAGGCCAGTGAAGTTCACGTTGGGCAAAAAAGCGAATTGCTCAGCCAGGTCCTTGTATTCTTCACCAACGGTCTCAACCGCATCTGGTAATTCCTCGACCAGGTTTTGCGTTTGGGTGACCATTGGCGAGCCGATGCTGAATGCCAGCAGAGTCAGCAAGCCAACCGCTGTCACTGTGACAAAGAGTATAGCCAGTGAGCGGCGTAGGCCATAACTTTGGAGTTTGCGAACTGGTATATCGAGTGAGACGGCGATGACGATGGCCAGGAAAGTCATCAACAAGACCAGCCGCAACTGCCATATTGCCAATACTGCGACGATCAGTCCGCCAAGCAAGAGGATGCGCTTGGCAAATTCGCCGAGGGGCATGAAGGCCAGGTTTTTTGGGGTCTCTTCGGTCTGGTGCTTGACGCTCATTGTTCGCTTCTACGTTCGCTACAGAAAACCACAGTTGCCTGCCGATTCGATTGATCTAGTTTAACCCGAACAAGATAATGTGGCTATTGTGGCCGGTCTCCACTATGCTTGGTGAAGAAACGAAGCGCATGAGCTTAATGACCCTGTTTGACGGCTTCACATGAGGATAGCCTTGATGACAAACCAGCCGATCGTGGCATTCCAGGGAGAAGAAGGTGCCTATTCTGAGGAAGCGATCTTCCAGCATTTCGGGCAGGTGCAGACTTTGCCTTGCCATAGTTTTACCGAGATATTTCAGTCGATTGGAAAACGGACTGCGCAGTTCGGTATCTTGCCGGTAGAGAATTCGATGGCCGGTACGGTTGCCCAGAGTTACGAGTTGCTGCTCGAGCATGATTTTCGGGTTCAGGCCGAAGTCATTCTTCGCGTCCACCATATGCTGCTGGCCTTGCCGGGTACAACACGTGACGAAATTCAACGGGTGAAATCGCATCCCCAGGCTCTGGCCCAGTGTGAAGCGTACTTGCGCCGGCGGGGCTGGGAAGCCGTCGCAACCTACGATACAGCAGGTAGCGCGCGTGGTTTGGCGACACATCCTGAGCCAGGCACAGCGGTTATTGCGAGTGCGCTGGCGGGAACGCGCTATGGTCTGATAACAATTGACAGTGGTATTGAAGACGAACCATACAACTCAACCCGCTTCTTTGTCATTGGTGATGACGAGCCCGAACGCAGTGATATGGCGCATAAGACGTCCGTTGTGTTCGCTGTACGGCACTCGCCGGCGGCACTATACGAATGTCTGGGCGCCTTTGCTCGCAACCAGGTCAATCTGACAAAGCTGGAATCGCGCTCGATGCGCTCCCGCCCCTGGCAATACTGGTTCTATCTCGATTTTGAAGGTCATGTTGATGATCCCGCCTGCGAAAAGGCACTCCTGGGATTGTTACGGCATGCGTCTTTGGTCAAGTTGCTGGGATCCTATCCCGCGGCGCCGCGGGATGGCTTGGGTGATGATATGCCGGTACCAGGTAGTAAATCTGCCAACGGCTATCACTCCCAATCCCTTCTCGAGCCTACTCGATCACCGGAGAGTCAGTAGTGTCACCTGTTTTGACCTGGTTACAGTGTGTTCGTTGCAGTGAGAGATTTTTCCGCAATGCACGGCTGTATCTGTGCCCGCATTGTGGCGGGTTGCTGGATGTGCAGTACGATCTGGACGCGTTGCGCGATCGCGTATCCTTTGAACGCTTTGACGAGCGTCTCGGTGGCTTCCAGCCGTGGGAGCGAAGTGGTGTCTGGCGCTATAAGGAGTTGGTCGCCCCAGAGGCCGATATTGCTGATCTTGTCACTCGGGGCGAAGGCAATACGATGCTGTATGATAGCCCATCCTGGTTGGTAGCGTTCACCGGGCACAAATTGCTTCAGCTCAAACATGAGGGCGAGAACCCAACAGGTAGCTTCAAAGACCGTGGTATGACCAGTGGTGTGACTCAGGCCAAACAGATGGGCGCACATGCAGTCATTTGTGCCAGCACGGGCAATACCTCTGCCAGCATGGCTTCATATGCCCGTCTCTCCGGCCTTCAGGGGGTTGTGGCTTTTCCGGCGGGCAAGGTCGCTCTGGGCAAGATTGCCCAGGCAGTCGCCTATGGAGCTACCTGTCTTGAGATTGACGGCGATTTTGATGTGGCGCAACATTTGGTGCTACAGGCGGCCAGTCAGCTTTCCATCTATATGCTCAACTCGGTTAATCCCTACCGTCTGGAAGGCCAGAAGACGATCATGCTGGAGATGCTCCAGCAGCGACGCTGGAAGGTGCCAGACTGGGTTGTGGTCCCCGGTGGTAACCTGGGGAATTCATCCGCTTTTGGGAAGGCATTTATCGAACTCTATGCTTTGGGGCTGATCAAGCGGATGCCCCGCATTGCTGTTGTCCAGGCCGAAGGGGCATCCCCGTTCTACCACAGTTGGAAAGATAATTTCCGCGCACGCCAGTCGATGAAAGCCGAAACCATTGCCACGGCGATACGCATTGGCAACCCGACCAACTACGACAAGGCCATTCGCACGATTGAGCGGACCGGTGGCCTGGTCGTTTGTGTATCGGATCAGGCTATTATGGACGCCAAGGCGATGATTGACGCAGCCGGGATCGGGTGTGAACCAGCTTCAGCCGCATCTGTCGCCGGGGTGCGGCAGTTAGTTGAGGCCCGCGAGATCAAAACACATGAGGAAGTTGTCGCCGTGTTGACAGGGCATCTCCTCAAGGATCCCAATGCGGTTATCGACTACCATAGTGGTATGCTGGCTGGTCTTGTACCGCAATACGCTAATCAGATTCACCAGATCCCTGCTGATTTTGACGCGCTGGCAGCCTGGGTTGCCAAGCCAACCACACCTGCAGAGCCGTGATTTGTGCGTCGGGCAAATCAAGTTGTTAAGCCTCGCATTCGGGGCTATAGTTGACGGCGGTCTGCCTATAGTTCAGATTATTCGTCACCAACAAGGATTGTACTCTGTGCCCCTACCAAGTGTCATTGCTGTTGATGGTCCCGCCGGTTCTGGCAAAAGCACTGTCTCCTATTTACTGGCCGAGCGTCTGGGGTACGTGTTCATTGACACCGGGGTATTCTATCGGGCCTTAACGCTGGTCGCCCTTCGGGCTGGCATCGCCTTCGATAACACCTCCGCGCTCGCTGATCTGCCGCACCGCACGATGATTGATATCCACCCTGAGCCAGATGATGATACCCGCCAGTATAGTGTCTGGATCGATAATCGCGAAGTTACGGATGAACTCCGCGCGCCAGCAGTCGAGGCGAACGTCTCGACTCTCTCGGCGGTACCAGAAGTGCGTCACGGTTTACTGGATCTGCAGCGGCGCATTGCCGCTAAAGGTAAGATCATTATGGCTGGGCGCGACATTGGTACAGTTGTGCTGCCCTATGCCGATGTGAAATTCTACGTCGATGCCTCATTGGAGGAACGGGCTCGTCGTCGCTATCACCAGTATCATCAACAAGGCAAACACGTCGAGCTTGCCGAGATCGAAGCGGCTTTACGCCAGCGAGACGCTGTAGATACTAATCGCGCTATCTCCCCTTTGCGCCGCGCTGAGGATGCAATCTATATTCTCACCGACGACAAGACGGTTGACGATGTGGTCGATGCTCTGGTGCGCCATCTCGAGCTTTGGAAAACAGCCTAGTTCGACTCTGTGCGGATGCGAAGCTGCTTGCCATTCGTTATGACCTCGATCGTTCCATGCTGATCCGTCCGGTACACCTCGCGATCCGCAAAGCGCGCCATCACATGTCCAATCGCACCGTTATCGCGACTGCTGGGGTCGTTATGCACGATCACGACCTGGGGATTGACCTGCTGGATCCACGTCTCACTATTGGACTTGTCCATTGCATGATCGGCGGCTTGCAGCACCGTTGCCTGAATCAGGTGTGGTTGCGCCAACAGCAAGTTTTCATCAGCGGCGGCGAGTTCATTGATGAACAAAAAGGACGCCTCGCCATACGCTAGCCGCAGAACCATCGTCTCTGGCGTGACGCGGTCCGTGCGCGGCGATAGGATTTCGATACTGACGCCGTCGCCGGTTTCCAGACGCCAGCCAACATGTGGATCGAGGATCGTTGCGTCCTGTTCGACCAGTGCGTCAAGCAGATCGTAGTATTCTTGTTCGTTGCTATTCTGAATGCCATCAATGACAACCTCGATATCATAGCGTTCAGCTATGGTAACCAGACCGCCGATGTCATTGTAGTCATCACTGGTGATCAACCAGACATCAATCTGGCGCTGATTTGGGGGCAGGTGATCACCAAGCGCGGTTAATAGACGGGATGGATAGCGTCCACCGTCAATCAGGAAGGTGGCACCCTCTGGGGTTTCGATCAAGACGCTGTTGCTCTGGCCCATATCGAGGTAGATCACATGCAGTTCGTCGTCCGGTTGGCGTATCGCTTGCTGCACGAGTGCTCCGATTATGACAAGCGCACCAACGACGAGCGCCCCCTGGAGGGCGAAGCGCACGATCTGGTGATTCCATAGATGCTCGAACCAGGGCGGACGGGTGCCATGTAAAACCGTCATCACAAACGTGCCCCCAAACAAACCAATCAAGCTCCACTGTGGTAAGCTGAATTCGGCAGCCGCAAGCGGTATATCAGCGAACTGACGGACGACCGTGGTGGTCCATGCCAGACAGAGCCAGGTGGCGTCGTAGAGGTATTCGCCAATGGGCGCATAGACGAAACTGGTCGCGGTTGCCGCACCACCTAGAAGCAGAATCAGCGATTGGACTGGTACAATAAGCAGATTGACGATCGGCGAGACCAGCGAGAGCCGTCCGAAGTAGTAGAGGATAATCGGCAAGGTGAAAATCTGGGCCACGATACTGACGATCAGTGGTTCAGATAGCCATTGTGCAACCTTGATACCTGAATGACGTCCGAAGCTGCGTTGCATCCATCCGCGGAAGGTACGGTCAAATGATGGCGTGAGCAGGGCCATCCCCAGGACTGCGGCGAAGCTCAACTGGAAACCGATATCCCACAGCACCCACGGATCAAGCAGCGACATTACCAGGGCAGTCGCGGCTAGCGAAGCCGGCACGTAGGTTTGCCCACCGAGTTTGGGAGCCAGGATCAGCACGCCGCTCATGACGGCCGCACGCACGACGGCAGCGTTGGCGCCCACGAATATCGTGTAGATTGTGATAAACAGGATGCTCAAGACAATGACCGACCAGGTATCGCGTCCAAACAGCGCCCCTAGAAACGTGGCGACCATACCGGCGATGATGGCCATATTAAAGCCTGAGATGGCGATGACGTGGGATGTCCCGGTGTCATTGAAGGCCTCTTTGACCTCATAGGCCATTCCCTTATCATCTCCCAGGAGAATTCCACTGAGCAAACTGGCCTGCGGCTCGGGGAGTGAGTCCTCAATGAACCCTTGGGCTCGGCTCTTGGCCTCGATCAGGACTTCACGTGTCCATACACCGTGGTCATGGCTGAGGATACGGGTATTGGCGGGCTGGAGAAAGCTGAAGATCCCCTGCCGGGCGAGTTTATCGCGATAGTTGAATGTGTCCAGATTCGGCGGTGGCCGCAGTTGGCCGGATGCCAGGATCCGGTCGCCGTAGGCAACCTCGCTGTTGGCCGGAAAGCGTACCAGAACGGTGCCGTGTGTCTCGCGCTCTGCACCCAACGATTCCACACGATCGACTTCGACTTGAACATTCGTATATGTGTCGCGTTCGTCTGGCTCGGTGCGGACGGTACCATAGATTGTTGTCCAGCCCGAATTGTTATATTGCGCGATATGCCCAGGGGACTGCTCAGGCCGTCCTTCATCCAACCGCCAGGCACCAAGCGCAACGAGCGCAATGCACGCCAGAGCAAAGGTTAACCGACGGTGCCCAAATGGCCACACCATTCCGAATAGCATCGCCAGGCCAACGGCTATGACCCCGTAAGGCAAATCCGCTTGTGTGGCTTCGGCTAAAATGATCCCCGCTGCCCACGCAATCACCAGATATATAATTAGCATACAACTTCTACTCCCCCGATTTTCCCTTATAATAATAGCCCGTTTTTAGGATATAAAAAGTAGTTAGCGATCAATACTAAAAACCCTGCCCTCCATAACCTATTGGCGGTACGCGAAGGCTATCGAGATTTTGGGCGAAAATTCAGATGCGAATTTGCATATCTTCGGTATAATCAAATGGCGATTTGAATAAAGCGCAGGATTACCTGAAAAACCTTTATGATATAGACGTTTGACCTGGAATCTTAATCAAGGAGTGCACGATGACTTATCAGATTCGCAAAGCGGCCGTCATTGGTTCGGGCACCATGGGCAGCGGCATTGCGGCGCTAATTGCTGGTGTAGGGATTCCGGTGGTTCTGCTCGATATCCCAGCCAAGGACAGCCAGCCGGGCGATCCCCCTGCCAAGCGCAATACCATCGTCAACCAGAATATGAAGGCGATGTTGAAGACAAAACCGGCCCCGCTCTTCAAGGATAGTGATATTGATCTGATCACGGCGGGTAACACCGAGGATGATCTAGAACGTTTATCGGA
>JAADYW010000048.1 GCA_010092845.1 Chloroflexota bacterium | reverse complement strand
GATTTCTCCGCTGTCCGGTCACCCACCAAACGGAAACACGAAGGGTGTCGGTGTCAGATGGTCGCCAGTCGGAGTTGGTGAGGCTACTGGCGGCGAGGGTGACAGAGTAGGCTGGCGCGTTGGTGCTGGATCTCCCGGCGCACGTAATGTCGCACATGCCAGCATAGTTACTACCATTATAACAATAATTAGCTTGGTTCTAACATTTCGGCGTATGAAAACTCGTAAATTCATATTTTCTTTATTAACTTGGGCTGAATGCTACCCAGGGCGTATTGATTTTGATGGCTGTTGACATACGATGTGGATTTGCTGGCGTATGATATGCAAATCTACTAAGCCGTATAAGAAACCGTCGCAGTTAATCTCATAGTACGCAGACCTGTCTCAGTTACATATCATAACTCATTAAGGTAACGCCACGCTACAATCTCGCGGATCTGCTTCTGGTTGCTATTGAAGCGCTTCCGTCTTGTCAACAGTCTGTAAACGGCGAACATTGACGACTTCCGGCAGCATGTCGATCTTGTTCAACACCCGACTCAGCTGGCCGACATGCGATACTTCCATAACAAGCCGAAATATCGCAATATGATTATCGGACAGGTTGATGTTCACATTGGTCATGTTCACGTTCTCGCCGGCAATCACCGCCCCGATATCGCGCATGAGTCCCTCGCGGTCGCGGGCGCGTATCTCTACCGGTACCGGATACACACTGGTCTCGGCCCGACCCCAGCTCACCTGGATGAGACGTTCGGGTTCGTTGGTGTTAACGATGTTGGTGCAGTCGCGGCGGTGGACGGTGACTCCCCCTGTCCGGGTAATGAAGCCGATGATCGCGTCTCCCGGTGCCGGGTTACAGCACTGCGCAAGTTTGACCAATAACCCGCTTGTTCCGGCGATATCGATCCCCTGGTCGGCGGTGCGGCTTCTTTGGGGCGAGGGCGGTGACGCCACCAGTTCATCGCGCCTGGCCTCTTCGGCTTGTTTCTCGAGCTGGACAACTCTGGAGACAATGCTGGCAGCGGTGACATCACCATAGCCGATCGCCGCGAGCATGTGTTCCAGGGAAGGATAGCCGGCACGCTGAGCGATTTCGCTCCGGAGATGGTCTTCCATCCCCAGGCGCTTCAGTTCGTGCTCGAGCGCGTCGCGACCGAGGTTGATGTTCTTCTCGCGGTCCAGCTTACGGAACCAATGGCGGATTTTCTGGCGCGCCCGTTGCGTCTTGACGTAGCCGAGGTCAGCATTCAGCCAGTCAAGGCTTGGGCCGCCGCGCTTAGTCGTAATTACCTCGCAACGATCACCTGTCTCCAAAGCGTGATCCAGGCTGACCATCTTGCCGTTTATCTTGGCCCCGCGGCAGCGGTGGCCCACTTCAGTGTGGATATGATAGGCGAAATCAATCGGCGTCGCTCCTTCAGGCAGGTCGATGATATCGTTACGCGGCGTGAAGACATAAATGCGTTCGCCGGCGATCGACTGCTTGATGGCCTCTACGAATTCTTCAGCATCCTGCTCTTCGCTGTGGACGTTCTCGAGGAGGCGCCGCATGTAGTTCAGCCGTTGTTCGTATGCGATATCGGTATGTCGGCCGCTTTCCTTATACTTCCAGTGCGCCGCAATACCAAATTCAGAGTCCTGATGCATCTCGAGCGTGCGAATTTGAACTTCCAGCGTACGGCCGTCGTCATCCGTAATTGCGGTGTGCAGGCTGCGATAGCCGTTTTCCTTGGGAGTGGCGATATAGTCATCGAATTCGCCTGGGACCGGGCGCCAGGTGTTGTGAATTACGCCCAGTACCTGATAACAGGTGGGGATGTCGTCAACCAGGACCCGCACCGCCCGAATGTCGAAGATCTGATCGAAAGGCACCTGTTTGCGGTTCATCTTGCGATAAATGCTGTAAATGTGTTTAGGGCGTCCCTGAACCTGGGCCTTGATGCCGGTCGCTTGGAGGGTCTCTGACACACGCTTGATCATTGTGTTCAGGTTGTCTTCCCGGCTGATCCGGCGTTCGTCCAGTGACATCGCGATCTCGCGGTACTTCTCAGGTTCCAGGTAACGGAACGCCAGGTCTTCGAGCTGCCACTTCAGATGACCAATTCCCAGACGATTCGCCATTGGCGCGAAGATGTCCATCGTCTCCTGGGCATTCTTCTGCTGGCGTTCGGGCGGCAGGGCTCCCAGGGTTCGCATATTGTCCAGGCGGTCGGCCAACTTGATCAGGATGACGCGGACATCATTGCCCATTGCCATAAAAATCTGGCGCAGGTACTCCGCCTGACGGTCGTTCACGCTGCGGCGGTGGCCCGGGTTTTCATTGGCCTTGGTGGGCAACTGCTTCATTTTGGTGACGCCATGGACCAGCAGCGCGACTTCCTGGCCAAAGCTCTGCTCAACAACATCGACAGTTACCCACTCGCAATCCTCTATGGTGTCGTGGAGGAAGCCGGCGGCAATCGTTGGCGCATCCATGTGCATGTCTGCCAGGATCATGCAAACCCGGAAGGGGTGTGCAATATAGGGCTCCCCAGAGTTGCGAAACTGGTCCGCATGCGCGCGCGACGCGAATTCGTAGGCATCTTCTACCAGCGTGCGATCATTGGGGGTCAATGAGGGCAGGCGCTCGAAAATCTCGGCGAGGTCCATGTGTTTTCTATCCGGTAATAATCTTGTCCAGCAACGGTCGATGACAGTACCCGATCATGAATACCAGTACTTAACTCACTATGATAACTGTAAATGGTTAGAAGACGATAGGTTTCGTCCAAATCGCCAGATTTGGTTTTCATTTAAGCACATTATGCCAGGGAAACCAAAGAAGTTTAAGGCTTCTTAATGAAATACCAGGGATTTCAAGCTGTTCTCGCAAGCGGGGTGTCTGATGCTCAGCGAAGCCCAAACATTGACGAGCTCCCGTGGTGTGAGGAAGCTCGTCAGTCTCTGGTTGGTACTGGCTATTGGCGACCAGCTGGCCGGCTATTGGGGTGCCCAGAAGGTCATAGTGCCAGCCCGATTCACCGTTACCATCAAGCTGCTATCCGGGCTGAAAGCGACGGCTTGATGGCCATAGCCGTCTGGTGGCTCGTAAGCGGCGATCAGCTCGCGCGAGGCAACCTCCCAGATTTCGATGCCGTCACTCCCTGCCACCACCAGTAATCGTCCGTCCGGGCTAAAAACGAGATCCTCCGCATTCGCGTGAGTTCTGAGGACTGCCAGTTCCTGGCCCGAGGCAACATCCCACAGATGCACGTGCTGGGTATCCGTGGAGGCCAGCAGGCCATCCGGGCTGAAGGCCAGCGCCAGGACAGTGCGGCTGTGGCTGTTCAAGGGCGGTCGTTGTTCGCCGGTCGCCAGATCCCACAGGTAAACCGACCGGTCAAGATTGATGAACGCCACGAGGGAGTCATCCGGACTGAATTCGGCGTCGAAGATCTGCGGGCTGTAGTTGGGGGGCATTTCCACCTCAAGCTCGTGCGCGACTTCGCGGCTCGCTACGTCAAAGACTCGGACTGAGCGCGCATTGCCGGCGACCAGCAGGTAATCGCCACTGTGGCTGAATACGGTGTTGTAGGCTGCATATGATGTGGCGTAGGGCACTTCTTCCAAGAATTCCCATTCACCCGTGTCCAGATCCCATAGCACCACGGACTTGTTGGGGGTGATTGCGGACGAGTTCGTTCCCAGGACAACCAGATTGCGTGTGGGGTGGAAGCTGGCGCTGTATACGTAGCCAACGGACGATTCGCCAATCAACCGCGTCGGCGATTCCCCTTGCAGTTCAGCGATTGGTGCCATCTGGTCCAGGGACCATACTGCAGCGCCATCCGAACCCGCGGCGGAAGCAACCCGTGTGCGCTCTGAGTCGAAATCGACACTGATGATGTTCTTCGAACCTGAATCAAAGACCCGTGGCGCGGCAACTGCCTGGCCGTCGGCGAATTCCCAGAACTGTGCTTTCCCGGTCCAATCGGTGATCATGACAACGTTTTCAGTCTCAAGGAAATCAATGTCAACGGATGTCCGAAACAATTGCCAGGGGGAGTCCGGTTGCATCTCCGAGAACAGATCGTGGAGTTCGTAGGTTTCGGTGTTCCATACCCGGACCTGTGCATCGTAGTGGGTGGAGACAATCCATTTGCCGTCCGGGCTGTAGGTGAGGCCACCCATCTGGGGGATAAAATCGCGGTTAGGGCCTCTCTGATCAACCAGAGTCTGGTCTGTATCGCGCTGATCAGCGCCGTTGCGCCCAGCCCACCACACGTGGACATAGCCGTCGTCGCTGGCCGCCGCCAGGTTTTGGCCATCCGGGCTGAAGTCAATATCCTTGATCACACGCTCCGGACCCAGTAGCGTGGCGATCTTGTCGCCTGAGGGGATATCCCACAGGACCACGGCGAATTCGCTGGTCGTGCCGGCACCGCCTTCAGTCTGCCAGATGGATTCTACACCCGCTGTGGCCAGCATTGTACTGTCGGGGCTGAACAGCAGTGTGCTTACAGCGTTGCTACCCGAATGCGATTCGTGAGTCAGCACCAAGAGCTCACGCCCACTGGTCGTATCCCAGACGTAGACACTTGGCTCATCCCAACCGCTGCGCGCGGCGACCATCTGGCCGTCTGGACTGAAGGCAACCTCGAATACCGCCTCATCCGAAGCGGGTAACTCGTGCAAGATCGAACCGTCGGCCAGATCGACGATGTGTACGGTGCCATCGTGGTTGGCGGTGGCCAACAGACGTCCATCCGGGCTGGGGGCTGCACCAAAGATAAACGTGCCCGAACTGAAATATTGTCGTTCCTCAAACGTGCCAGCGTCGTAGAGGCGAATGCCATTGCCGTAGGCCACCAACGTATGTTCCCATGACGCGTAGACGACTCCCGAGAGACGACCGCGCCCCACGGTGCTTACTGGTAAAAGTGCATCGGCATTGGCCGCTGTTATCGCCGGGCCATCAGACGGAACGGGCGGCGGCGTGCTTGACTGAGTCAGGCCGCCGGCACCACCACCAGCGATAAGCTCGGTCTGGACGGCGTTGGTTGGTTGGCTGGCTTGATCAAGATAGATCAGTGTGCCGGCCAGGAGGACCAGGATCAGCACCGCGGCACTGAGCCAGACGCCTTGGCCCAGGCGTGGCCGCGAGATCAGGCGAGGATGCGTGTCTACTGGCGCGGCGTTTGCTTCTTCTCGCAGGTGGTGTGCTGCGGCCAGGAAGTCGGCGCGCGTGCGGGCTTGCTGGATTGGATCCGGTTCGGGGACGTTGTTCATGGCGGCTTCCAGTTCGTGATGGTGGTTATGGCTCATGGTTGTTCTCCCTGATAGGTAGGCTCAAGTTGCCGGCGCAGGGCGGCCAGTCCACGATTCTGCAGCGCTTTCACTGCGCCGACGGTTGAATTCATTACCTGCGCGATCTCGCGATACTCAAGGCCCTCGAGGAAGTGGAGGATAATGACGCTGCGCTGCCCGGTTGTCAGGCTACCCAGGGCCATCTGAACGTGTTGGATGGCGATCGCCTGGTCGGTTGCGGCTTCGAGATCGGATGAAACCGGAAGGAAACGTTCATGGAGGGGTGTTTCTGTATGGTGGCGTCGTCGCCCATCATCAATGACCAGATTGTGGGCCACTCGAAACAGCCAGGGTTTCAAATGGCGGTTTGGCCCGGTGCCACGATGCAGTGCTTCCAGGAGTCTGTGGAAAACCCGCGCGGTGAGGTCCTCTGCAGTCTGCACATGACAGGTGTGGTGGTAGATGTAACGGTAGAGGCGGCGATAGTAGGTATCAAAAATCTCCGCCAGGGCATCTTCCTCGAGTTCGTGCGCACGCATTAGCAGCGAATGCTCATCAGCCACGCTGGACCCTCCATCGCTGGACGTTGCTTCTATAAGCCTATGACGGATGGGGTAGGGAATCGATACGGTGCGCAACGAAAAAGGCGAGAAGTGTCCAGGGTTGAGGACGTAAGATTGAGCCAGCAGCGCGATATTCAGCCGCTCTCACTCGCCCCACTCAAGCTCGATATCGCCGATGAAGACGGTGTCACCGACCTCCACGCCAGCTTTTTCGAGTGCCTCACTTATGCCCAGTGCCTGGAGAATGCGCTGGAAGCGCATCAGCGCATCATCGTAATCCCAATAGGTCATCGCAGCGGCGCGCTCAATGCGTTTGCCCTGTACCTGGTAGACCCCAGGCTTAATCTTGTCGACGGTGAAGGCCAGGTCATCCATTTCGACGTCATAGACCGGCATCTCCTCCTCATCGACTGCTTCTGGCTCGGGGCTATCGGCCACCTCCTCCAACAAGCCGAGCAGGTGGCGCACCAGCTCACCGGTGCCCTGCTGGGTAACAGCGGAGACTTGCCAGGGTTCGTGCCCCATCTCCGTTAGCGCTGCCTTGAGGTCAGGCCAGGCTGCCTGCGCGGTTGGCAAATCCATCTTGTTGACTACGACAACAGTTGGGCGTTGCAGGAGCCGCTCGTCAAACAGAGCCAGTTCGCTGTTGATCTGGTGGAAGTCGGCGATCGGATTCTCACCGGCGCCGTCCAGGAGATGCACCAGCACGCGTGTACGCTGTACGTGTTTGAGGAAGTCGTGCCCCAATCCAACACCTTCATGGGCACCCTCGACTAAGCCTGGAATATCCGCTACCACCATGTCGCGGTAGTCGAGGCGAACCATACCCAGATTCGGTACCAGCGTCGTAAAAGGGTAATCAGCGATGCGCGGCTTGGCGTTGGAGATCACCGAGAGAAGGGTGCTCTTGCCGGCATTGGGAACGCCCACGATACCGACATCAGCCATGAGCTTAAGCTCAAGATTGAGCCATTTTTCCTCTCCGGGCTCGCCTTTTTCGGCAATGTGGGGAGCCTGGTTGGTGCTGGACTTAAAACGCGTATTGCCTTTGCCCCCCCGGCCGCCATTAGCTACCACGACCCGCTGCTCCGGCCGCGTCAGATCAGCGATCAGGCGTTGCTCGTCGTCGCGGACAATAGTGCCAACCGGGACTTCGATGGCGAGGTCCGGCGCGGTGGCCCCTGTCTGGTTATTGGGGCCGCCTCGTTTGCCGTTCTCGGCACGAAAATGAACCTGCCGGCTGAAGGCGCGTAGCGTGTTGATCTTCGGGTTAGCGACCAGCACAATAGCGCCGCCATGGCCGCCGTCGCCGCCATTGGGGCCGCCACGGGGTACATATTTCTCGCGGCGAAAGCTGATCATGCCATTGCCACCATCGCCGCTGCGGACGAAGATGCGGGCTTCGTCTATGAAATGCTGGGTCATGAGATTCAATACTCGTTCTAGCACTACGCCGGATTTGCACCAGCCGGAGTAGACGTGCTAAGGATGTGGGCACGCCACGGTGCCATATTCGATTGAGTGTTCCGGGTTAGGCGTTGTTAGGCTTCAGGATTATCCAGGCGGAAGCCATGTCCGCGTACAGTTACGACATATTGGTGTTCGGGGTCGGTTTCGCTCAGACGGTCTCGCAAGCGCCGTACCAGCGCGTCAATAGCTTGCTCGCTGACGCCGTCACTGGCGGCATCCGGCCAGACATACTCCACCACTTCTTCGCGCGTTCGTACAGCCCCCAACCCATCGTAAAGCAGCTCAAGAAGGCGATACTGGGGCAGGCTCAGAGGAGGATCCACTTCGACATCCTCGATGAACACACGGCGCGCGTCACGATCCAAGCGCAAGCGGCCTGATTCGTGGTTGGCCATCTGGCCCAGTATCAGTGGTGCCGTGGCTTCGCTCCCGACGAAGGTCATGCGCACTGCCATCGCGATGTTGATTTCGTCGCCATCGCGCAAGGGGATCGTTTCTGACTTGACCTGGACGTTGTTGACCCATGTACCATTTTTGCTACCAAGATCTTCCAGAAAGTGTTCGTCATTATCTCGATGAATGCGGATGTGTTCACGGGATACCTGCCGCTCTGGTAGAATTAGCTCGCACTCAGCCCCACGTCCAATCGTGAATACAGGGCCTTCTATAGTCCAGCGTTGGCCTGCCTGTTCACCCTCCGTAATGACCAGGATCGGGTTTTCTTGATTTTCGGTCATCGACTACACTCCGTGTTTACAAGCTGAATATCGACCGGGTAGAACCACCACCAGTGGGCACATGAAACATTTTAGCGCATAGTGGCCGCCTGTAGCGAGTATCAATCGTCTGGTGTTAGTATACAGCGTCGGTATGAGCGAAAGGAGAGCTGATGTTAACCGTTGAAACGGCGCTCGAGAATATCCTGAGGCATGCTGTACAGTTATCTTCAGAACGGGTGTCTATTCTGGACGCGGCAGGGCGCGCCCTGGCCGAAGAGGTGCGGGCCCGCCATGATCTGCCACCTTTTGATAATAGTGCGATGGATGGCTATGCGGTTATCGCGGCTGATATTCGGACTGCAAGGCTGGAATCCCCGGTGCATCTGGCTGTAATTGAGGATATCCCCGCTGGGCATGCGCCAACTTCTACGGTAGGGGCCAGACAGGCGGCACGGATCATGACTGGCGCGCCCATGCCTGCAGGGGCTGATGCTGTGGTGCCGGTCGAGCTTACCACAGACCCCGGCGACAGTTCTGCGCTGCCGGCCGAAATCGAGATTCTGGAGCCAGTGCCCACCGCAGCAAATATCCGATGGGCGGGTGAGGATGTGCGCGCAGGAGACGTGGTGCTCTCGCCGGGAAGGCGGCTGCGTCCAGCCGATATCGGTGCTCTCGCTGGTTTAGGTTACTCTGAGGTGAGCGTTGTCCGCCGGCCGCGGGTGGCTGTCCTTTCGACTGGTGACGAACTCCTGACCCCTGAACAGCCCCTCCAGCCCGGAAGAATCCGCGATATGAACGGCTACAGCCTGCCGGCGATGATCATGGCGCTGGGCGCGACGCCGGTGCGCCTTGGGGTTGCTACAGATACTGTAGAGGATGTGCGCCAGCGACTGCTTGCTGCCGTGGATCAGGGAGCTGACCTGATTCTGAGTTCAGCCGGGGTGTCCGTAGGAGCCTACGATGTGGTCAAAGCCGTTCTCGAGGAATTGGGATCGGTTGATTTCTGGAAGGTCAATATGCGGCCCGGCAAACCCTTGACTTTTGGCCATGTGCGCGGCGTGCCGTTCCTGGGGCTGCCTGGTAACCCTGTCTCGGCGCTGGTTACATTTATGGTATTCGTCCGTCCCCTGGTGATGACGCTGCTGGGCCTCGATCACCATGTCCATACACGCAATGTCCGCGTCGGAGAGACAATGCAAAGTGACGGTCGCCAGACCTATGCTCGGGTGCGGGTTGAGTACGAACATGGCGACCTTGTCGCCTATTCGACTGGGACCCAGAGTAGCGGTGCTATTTCGTCGATGGTCAAAGCAGATGGTCTAATCATTATCCCTGCCGGCCTACGTGAGGTACGGGCCGGAGAGACTCTAGCGTTCTGGAGCTTTGATCAGGTAATATAGTTGTGGTGAGGATCATATAGCAGCAGGAGCATTGAAATCATGACCACCGAAGCCCAAACCCCCGCTGTGCGTATTCAGCAGCAAGAGTCATTTTCCGAGGTCACTGAGCGCGACTGGCTACGCTGGATTGGCCTGGCAATGGCCGTTATTGGCATTGGCGTCGGCGCTTATCTTAGCTATACCAAGCTTTCCGATACAGACGTGATCTGCACGTCGAGCGGCAGTATTGACTGTGCTGGTGTTCAGGATAGTGTCTACTCTGAGATTGCGGGAGTACCGATCGCTTTGTTGGGACTGGGTGCCTATGTGACCATTTTTGGGT
>JAADYW010000273.1 GCA_010092845.1 Chloroflexota bacterium | reverse complement strand
GCCTGGGACTCCTATAGCCAGTTTGCCTCAATGCGCAATGGCTCCGGTGACTGGTTCTGCGTCGTGTTCACGCCTGCGGGCACGGTACTCAAGGGGTTTGCCCACGAGTCGGTGATGAGTCCATATCGGCACGACCCACCATGCCTCTGGCCTGGTATCTTCGCTGGTATGCCCGATCCTCTCGCGTCGCTGCTCTCCGAACCAGCCCTGCTCATTGCAGAAACGACGTTCTGCCTGTGGAGCACACCTGATGCACCAGCGTGGCAGCATGGTGCTCTTGGGTTTCCGCCTGGCCCCGACCCTGACGGCTCAGCAGCCTTACTAACACTGCTCGATGGCAATCCGCTGACCTATCAATCCTGGGCGGAGGATTACTATGAGCGACCGGTCGATAGGCATGCGATTGAACATATCTACGCCCATCTACCGCTCACAAGCGACGTGGTGACTACGTTGGCTCCTGATCGCTCGCTGGCTGATCTACTGGTGGAAAGCAGGGAGATCGGGTATCCAGGGCGGTGAAAGCGGTATGCAGAAACTACAATTGCACCAAAACTGCATAACAGAGATTGTCTGGCTACGCCAAATCTTCGTCCGGTATTGTATCATGAGGGCAGTGTCAACCGCCGATGAACCTGGTGGAGAAGGAACCCGACCGATGTATAGCGCTATCTCTTGGATTGATGACGATTACCCTGGGCGACTGGGCGTGATGGCCCGTCCGCGTGGTGGCGATTGGCTGGATGACGAGATACAGGCGTTGCATCACGCTGGTGTTGCGGTGCTGGTTTCCTTCCTCACTGCATCAGAGCAATTCGCCCTGGATTTGACCGATGAAGCAGATGCCTGCGCCACCCATCAGATAGCCTTCTACACCCTGCCCATTCCTGACCGCCAGGTGCCGCCGCTCACTGCTGAAACGGTTGCGTTCGTCCGCGACCTGGTGCGCCAGCGAGAGCAGGGCAAACAGGTTGTGCTGCACTGCCGGATGGGCATTGGGCGGTCTGCACTGGGGGCCGCCTGTATCCTGGTAATGTTGGGTATGAACCCTTCTGATGCACTGTACAGGATTGCGCAGGCATGAGGTTGTCCCGTACCCGATACGCCTGAGCAGCGAGCCTGGGTGGAGCAGTTTGCACAGCGACATGAAATCTTGTCACAGAACGGGAGTGAGTGGACACAATGAACATTGCCATCTTTGCCGATGTCCACGGGCGCGTGCTGCTCTGCTTTGCGCTCTGTGCCCGCTGGCAGCGCGAAACTGGTGAGCACATTGACCTGATCCTGCAATGCGGCGACCTGGGAGCCTTCCCCAACCCGGCGCGCCTCGACCGAGCGACCCTCCGCTATGCCCAGCGCGACCCCAGCGAGCTTGGCTTTGCGCAGCACTTTACGCAGGTGCAGTCAGAGGTGGCGGCGGTGCTGGAAGAAACCACCTGCCCGCTCATCTTCGTGCGCGGCAATCATGAGGATCACGCCTGGCTGGACCGCCTGGAAGCCCAGACCGATGCTGCCCTCTTTGCGGTCGATGCCTACCAGCGCGTGTGGTGCCTGAAAACGGGCGTGCCGTACACGCATCGTGTAGGAGACGAGGCGCTGACCATTCTGGGTGTAGGGCGCATCGGGCCGAAGGATGCACACAAGGCCGCACGCGCTCAATATATCCAGCCTGCCGAGCGCGAGCGTTTGCGCAGCCTTGAACACGTTGACCTGGATATCCTGCTGACCCACGACTCGGCGCAGGATTTTGTGACCAGGGGCTACGGGATGGCGGATATCCGGCTGCTGCTCGACCGCTACCGTCCGCGCTATCACTTCTACGGGCACACCGGCAAGCCGCTTGACGTGCGCCCGGATGCCAACAGCACAACGACATCGTGCAAGCTCACCGACCTGCACTGGGATACACGCGCTTCAGGCAAGCCGCTGGAGGCGAGCGGGATGGGCATCCTGCGCTGGCATAGCCGCACCGACCAGCGCTTCGCGGTGGTGGATGCTGCGTGGTGGCGGGAGTATACTATGGGTGGGTGGATAGGTAGAAGGTTATAGAATATGCAATTCTATGAGTTAAGAGAGCCAGATTATTCCACCGATCAACTTCACAATAGGGCTAATCCCATTCGAATGATAGAAGAATACTCTGTGCCTGGGATCCTTTGCCCGGTTTGTACGGAAGAAACTGGAGGAGGTTGGGCATCAAGTGATCGCGTACGGGTCGATATACCAGACGATACACTGCTCCAACCCGTGTTGAGTGGACAGAGCTTGCCGCCAGCAGAGTGGAAGAAAGTCCGGGACAGGATACGGACAGAACTCAATGTGCCAGCGTATATGCGGATTACCCCAGGGGCAGCCATTGGGCTGCCCCGTGCAGAGCTACTGCAACCAGATGTTCAGCAAATTGTGCATCCTTTTCCGGGACAACTCATTGTCCGGGACACGGTGGTTTATGCACTGGAGCAAGCGCGGCTTACCGGATTTCAACCTGTGCCCGTCATTGCGGAGTGGGGAATGAAGGCCCAGCGCCTCGTCGCAGAGGATCCACCACTCCTTTATGAGCTATGTATATCAGGGCACGCCTGGCGCGTGGGATTTGATGAAGAGCGCATCACCACTTGTCACATGTGTGGACGGAAACTGTTTCCTGATCCTCACTGGCTCGAAGTAGATCAGAACCGTTGGGATGGCAGCGATTTCTTTACGGTGGATATGAACCCCAACATTGTCCTTGTTACCGACCGTGTCTGCCACATACTGGCAGATGCAGGGTTTGGCAATTACCGATGTGTTCCGATTGCAACTAGCTGACAACACTATGATCATCTTCCCTATTTACACCTGCATCTTCATTGGCCTTCTTGCATCCCCCCGCCTGCATCGCTTATAATCGAAGCAAACACATGTTCTTCATTGGGAACGATGATACACAGGAGGCTCGCCCACGATGAATACACATGGCCTAACTGATACCCATCTCACCGCCATCCCAGGCTTGACCTCCATCCCCGACTACATCACCTCCGACGACGAAACCTGCCTGCTGGCGCAGCTTGACCAGCAGCCCTGGAGCAGCGACCTGCGGCGGCGCGTCCAGCACTACGGCTACCGCTACGACTACAAAGCGCGGATGATCACCCCCGAGATGCAGGCAGCACCTCTGCCGCCGTGGCTCCAGGAGCTTGCCCGCCGCGTGCAGCAGGATGGCCACACGCCGACCCTGCCCGACCAGGTGATTGTGAATGAGTACGTGCCAGGGCAGGGCATCGCCGATCACATCGATTGTGTGCCCTGCTTCGGTAATAGTATCCTCTCGCTGAGCCTGGGGTCCGGCTGCGCGATGCGCTTCACCGAGCAGCAGACCCGCGCCCAGGTGCCGCTGTGGCTTGCGCCGCGCAGCCTGCTGCTGCTCCAGGGAGCCGCTCGCTATGAGTGGCTGCACGGCATCCCGGCGCGCAAGTCAGACCTGTACAATGGGCAGCGGGTGCAGCGAGGGCGGCGGGTGAACAATGACGAACAACAGATGGAGCATCGTGTGATATACTAACACAAAGGTTTCATCCTTTGTGATTAACGCAATAATTGGGTCATCAAGCTATGTCTCTCCCGGAACCAAAAGGACGTCAGCGCGAGGTCGTCTACCTTCCTGAACACGGGCATACTGTTGTGCTCGGCACGGCGGGCAGTGGCAAAACAACGATGGCAATTCTGCGTGCCCAGTAT
>JAADYW010000047.1 GCA_010092845.1 Chloroflexota bacterium | reverse complement strand
TTTATATTCTTATTCTGAGTATAGACCGAAATTGGGTCGAGGTCAAGCAGTTGGTCGTGTGTTGAGGTTAGGATCATTGCGCCAAATCTGATATTGGTGTTTTAGGCCATAAGGTTTCCCTCCGAATCAGTATTTCTACAGTATTTTGACCGGAATTCGCTGCAACGTTGTACTAGACACACAATCGACAGCAACGCATCGCTCCTGTACCTAGAAGCTGACTTATTTCTCCTCGGCTCACTTGAGCCATATGTAGCGAATTCAGATACGACGACCGTAGGATCTTATTCCCCATCATCTGGTTTTCTGCTAGGAGCGATAACCTCGCGCACTAAATCCTTAGAAGGAAAGGACTGCCTAGTACTGTTTCCGGAAGCGTGGCTCTAGTTGTAACAATCAAAAAGGAATACACCTCTGACGACGGCCTGTATAACAACTAGCGCATTCCAGGGTGCAGTAATCGCTTCGATCATTCGATCAGGTGAAGCGCCATCCTAACCGGATGAGCCGACGTCGCCAGCTCATCCGGTACTCCGCATTATCTGGCCAGGCACCCTACTCCCGTTTTGCGAGCGTTTCTCCGATGATTTCCTGGGGAACGCCTGGGACCGAAAACGTGAGTGTGGCACCATCTATCTCAGTTTCTTGCAGCTGGACAACGAAATTGGCGTAGGCCAGGAAGGTGTTGCCTACTACATAGGCATGGGGCAGACCAATGTTGTCACCGGGTAGCAGCGCAATCTCGAAATCACCACGTATGAGCCACAAAGTCTCGTCGGGGTGCCATTCTAGCGTGTACCCGTTTTCATACTCGCCGAGATAGGCCGCTACAGCATCTGCCGGAACGGGAATATTCAGCAGCGACGCGACCTGCTCAAAGAGTTCATACTGCTGTGCATATGACTCCCGAACCGCACTCACTTCATCATTTGTAGAACCTGGATACAAATGCTCTAGAAACGTTGCTTTGATGGCCTGAATGAACAACTCACCAATAACCGAGTTGGTCAGGATCACCAGGCCGGCGTTCGCGTCGGGAACAAACGCCATATACGAGGAATATCCATCGATGCCCCCCTCGTGATAAATCAAATCATGGCCATAGCGATGATCTACGACCCAACCCATTGCATAGGCGGCGGTGTTGTCAATGGGTGTTTGTCCGGTGGTTGTTCGGGTGATTGCATCTTCAGAGACAACCCGCGTGCCTTCGGGGGTGATCCCGCCGTTCATAACTGTCATCACGAAGCGCGCCATGTCGTTCACATTCGTGATCACCATTCCTGATGGGGCCAGGCTTCCCCCAATGCGATGCGGTTCAGGTGCAGCGGTGGTCAGTTCGCCGGCAATCGAGTAGATATAGGATTGCGCCCAGTTATTGCTGACTGCTGCTGGAGCATCGCCGATTTGGGCGGTGGACATGCCAACTGGGTTGAACACATGCTCCTGCATCAGGTCAGCATAGGTGCGGTTTGCGGCGATGGCAGCCAGATGGCCTGCGCTGGCGTAGATTTCATTATTGTAAGAGTAACCTGGTTCCTCCAGTGGAGGTTGAACCGCGATGGCGGCGAAAATATCTTCAGGTGTCTTATAGGTTTCCCAGAGGAATGGCTGATAAACACCTTGGAAGCCAGTGCCCATTCCCATAAGCTCGGCAATGGTCACGCTTTGGGTTGCTTCTGCAATTGGCAAACGGAAATCAGGGTAGATCTCGACAGCGGGTGTGTCCCAGGCAATGATGCTGTCATTGACGAGGGTAGCGATCATGAAGCTGGTCATGGCTTTGGTCGTGGAGCCGACACGGAATACTGTCTCAGTCGTGACAGGTTCCCCCGTGGAGAGATTGCGCACACCGTGCCCTCCCAGATAGACGATTTCGTTGTCCCGGAAGATAGCCACGGCTGCACCCGGTACCTCGAATTCTTCGCGCAGTGGATCAATCTGGGCAACGATGGCATCGACATCTTCATCCGTGAGTGTGGGCGTATTGTCTGTCTGGGCTTGGGCCATCGGGGCGACCGGTAGTAAGAGAGTTGAAACAAGAATCAGGATTACAAGACCTGTTGCTATGTGGGTTGGCATGATTGCTCCTTATGTAGATGAGTAGAAGAGTCACAGAGCTGTCGCGTTAGGGCGAGAGCTCTGCTTGATCGTCCGGCCAATTGACTACGGTGCAACCTCTCATCCGCTTAGCATGTGCTTCACCACACCGGTTACGGCACGTATCGGGCCAAGCAACGGGAAGCGGCTGCGTTCATAAAGGTTGATCAGGCGCAAGGCATCGGCATCATTTGCGTCATCAAATGTCAACGCCGCTACCAACCGGCCCGATAACAGCCCCATACCGACCCCACTGCCGCCTCCATAGCCGATGTTCAATACAATGTTCGGATTGTCATTGGCGTAGCATACAATTGGGGCTTTTGTGGTCGTCTCCTGAACCGCGCCTCCCCAGGCCGCTGCCATCGGCACATCGCTGAGGAAGGGGAATCGACGGCGCATTTCCCTATGGAGCCGTTCAAATGAAGGCAAATGGCGGTCATCGGCCAAAGTGTTGCCCGAGGCGCGGTCGATACCGCCGAATAGCAGACGATTGTCATGCAATCGTCCATAGAAGAACGATCCCGACGGGTCAGCGAAGGGCTGGCCGGCCGGGCTGATGCGGTGCTGCAGATCTGCCGACAGTAGTTCGGTCGCGAGTAGGTAAGTGTGATAAGTGGATGGTTCAGGCAGGGCGATATCGGTATTAAGGTCACTCCGGTTGAGGTAGGCGTTGGTAGTCAATACGACCTTTTGCGCCCTGATTGTGCCGCCGCTCGCCCGTACCCTGACACCCTTATCATCTGGCGTGATTTGCGTGACGGGAGATCGCTCGAAGACCTGTACATTGTGTCGGGTCAGGAGGGCCTGCAGCCCACGTGCCAGCTTGTATGGATGCATGAGCACTACTGGAAAGGTTAGCACCGCCTGGGCTGGATATCCAATCAGGGACTGGGCTGCATCGCCCTTGTGATAGCTGCTTTCCAGTCCAATTGCCGTGAAGCGCGCCGCCAACCAGCGCACCGTCGCTGCTTCGATGATGTTGCGCGCGACCAACATGTGCTGAGTTGGGGTCCACTCGGCATCGATGCCTTCCGCTTCGAGCAAGAGGCCCAGGGCATTGACGTTCTCGGCAATAAATGCGGTTGTCCAACGAATATCAGCCACGCGCTGTGCATCGGCCAAGGTTTCAAGCAGCCAGAGTAGTGGCGGTAGGTTCATCACAAAGCCGGCATTGCGACCGCTCGCACCATAGCCAATGTGCTTTCCCTCGATCAAGATGATGCGGAGTTCAGCATCGCGTTTTCTCAGATGGTAGGCTGCAGACAACCCTGCGAAGCCCCCACCGATGATTACAACATCTGCCTGGAAGTCACCATTGAGCGGTGCTGAGGTCGAGATTTCGCTATCGAACCAGAAAGAGGTGCTGAACGGAAAACCTTGCAACGTTGTGTCCATCCCTTATAATTACTGATAATCACCAACTCCACACTGTGGAATAACCCTATTCTATTCCACAGTGTGGAATAAGTCAAGAAGGATGTCCAGATGACACAGATGTCGCCCGACAAGATCACACGACACGCGCTGATTCTGATTGATCAAGAAGGAAGCGTATTTTCCATGAGGCGACTGGGCAAGGAACTCGGAGTTGATGCCAAGGCGGTT
This sequence comes from Chloroflexota bacterium, assembly GCA_010092845.1. Taxonomy (GTDB): domain Bacteria; phylum Chloroflexota; class Anaerolineae; order Aggregatilineales; family J027; genus J027. The sequence continues at coordinate 581 of JAADYW010000047.1, read as the reverse complement.
TACTACTACTTTCCCAGCAAATCCAATCTGATCAACGCTGTGCTTCAACTTGCGCTGACAGAAATGACATTGCCGGATCTCGCAAAGCTAGCTTGGCAGGAGCAACTGCGTGTACTGGCGCGCGAGTACTACAATGTAGCAACCAATCACCCTAATCTCATCCCCTTCATGATGCGAGTGGATGGCACGATGCCGGCCGCCTTTGACGTGGTAGAGCATCTCGTGAGCGCGTTGGCGACAACCCCACTGAAACCTACGAGTATTGTTCAAATCATCGATCTGTTTCTGTGTTTTTTGCCTAGCTTTGCTAGCGGCACGCCCGCGGAGGGTGATGACCAGGATACGCTTCTCGGCGCCGTGCAGGCGCTTCCAGAAACGACATACCCGGCCATCAAAGCATTGGCTGGGGCGCTGGGGAAAACGGCACTGGTTGAAGATATTGATTTGCAGATCAGTATCGTGTTGTGGGGAATCGAGGCTCTTATCGAGAAAGAAGGAACCAACGTGTGACGAGGGAAGTGCGCAGATTCTTCTAGAACGAACCAGGCTGGGGCTATCAGAGCCGCGCCCGGTTCTGCCGC
>JAADYW010000046.1 GCA_010092845.1 Chloroflexota bacterium | reverse complement strand
GACCGAAAACCTCGGGGAAGTAGAAGGCGTAGGCTTCGGTGGGCATCGTCTGGAACTCACCGGGGACGCTCGCGCGCACCTGGTAGGTATAGGTATAGGTTCCACGCGGCAGGAAGTCAGCGTAGAGATTCACCTGCTCATCCCGCATTTCGGTCCGGTCAAACCACCACCAGCCCCAGTACCAGAACCATTCCCGGTCGTTTCCGGGCCGCAGGGTCGGGCCTTCTACCTGGCGACTGGTTGTCAAGAGAGAGGTGTCAAGCGGCTCGGTGCCAGCCGGGATGGGGTCCTCCAGTACGAAGTAGTAAATATCCTGGGGCAGTGTAATCGTCAGGCGTACCGTAATGGTTTCGCCAACCTCAGCGCTCGTGATGGGGTTTTCAGGATCGCCATCCAGGAAGTACTGCCGCTTGATCATTACACCCCGGTTGAGTGCATCTACTTCTGAGGCAGGGAGACGCAAGTTCAGGTGAGCCGTGTAGTAAAGCACACCAGTGCCGTCTTCACGGGCAAAGATCAGCCGGTTGATCTCGTCAGTGAGCAATTCGCTCACCGCAATCCGTAGGACTTCACCGTCGCGAACGGTCTCAGGGGTGACATCCTTTTCAGCCAGCGTATCGCGGTTGAGATTGACGCTGTAGTTGTAGTTGCCCTGTAGCTCGCCGGTGGAGACCATCCAGTCTGTCAGAGCGATGATCGACCAGGCTGTCTCCTGCGTGGTCTCCCAGTGATCGCCATTGCGGGCGACCATCAGCCAGCGCACGGCCTGGGGTAGCAGCTCGTTGTCCGGCTGCACCAGCGTCAGAGCATTCAGGGCCAGTGCTGTGGTACGGGTATCACTGGTCCAGTTCCACCAATCGTGCCAATCTTCTTCCCAATGGGCCCCGGTGGCCGACAGGATCGCGGCAGTGTTGAGATCGCTGGCGAGGTCGTCGATTGCGCCGCTGTTGGGATAGAGCTTGTGATAGGCCATCAGCAGATAGGCCCGGCCCGTAAGCGTCATGTTCAGTCGCAGGTCATACAACGCGTCGAATTCGCGCTCCGAGCCACGGCCATCGTGGGCCAGCACGTAGAAGTAAAAGGCCTGACGGTTGAGGCGCCAGCGCGAACTGTCGATAGTGGGCGTGATGTAGTCGCTACGTACGAAGTTTAGCGCGCGCTCGAGCATGGCGGGGTCCACATCAAAGCCGGCATCACGCGCGTGGATCAATCCCAGGGCCGCATAGGCGGTGACCAGGGCATTGCTGTCCATACCGCTGAACCATCCCCAACCACCGTCCGGATTCTGTTCTCGCTCCAGGCGGTCGAGCGCTTCGTCCAGAACACTGAATAGATTCGCTTCTAACTCGGGATCGCTGATGTCGAGATCACGCAAGGCCCGGTAGGTGACGACATTTGGCAGGAAACGGCTGACGGTCTGCTCGATGCACTGGTGCGGATAGTTGATCAGGTAATCCATCGAGTCGATCGTGGTGACAGCCAGCGACGGGTCGGCACGGATGACCAGCTCACCCTGCGATGTATCAAGACGGGGCGGCAAGCTGATGCCTTCGACCCGGGCGCCGCCCTCGCGCAGCAGGCCGCCAGTCCCCACGCGATCGGGCGCGGTGTAGCGATAGACCGGGATGGTGTCGTCAGGGCCGGTCGCCAGCGGGGGCTTGCTCGCATCCTGATAGCCATCAGCGCCCACGGCGATGAATGTCAGGTCAACGCCTTCCACATCCTGGGCGACGGCGGTCCATTCTACGCGGGCCCGTCCCCCTGCTGGAATAGTCACTTCTTGTGTTGCGGGGCTTTCAAGGTCAACGCCTTCATAGCGCAGCGTGGCCTCGACGGTTTGCTCATCGGGTGTGTTGTTGTTGATAACACTGGCAAGCTGGACACGATCACCAACCACCAGGAAGCGTGGCGTAACCGGCCGCACCAACAGCGGCAGTGTAGTCACGACTTCGGTAGTGGACTGCCCGACCTGGGTCTGGAGAGTAACGCCGCGCGCATCGAGCTTCCAGGTGGTCAGGTTGTCGGGAAGCTCCACCGAGACTGTGGCAAAGCCGTCCTGGTCAGTTACAACATGGCCTTCCCACAGCGGCGTCTGCTGGAAATCCTCGCGAACAGGCACCGCATCTGGGCCGGCTTGCCGTCCCTCAGCACCCGGGGCAGCCGTTGGAGCCGCGGCGACTTCAGCATCGGCCGCAAAGTCTCCTTCCTCAGCCGCTTCGCCGCCGCCGACGCCTCGCGCCTCATCCCGTTCATTCTCTGTACCGACAGTCTCATCAGTGATACGATCCAGCAGGGCCTCAATCGATACACGCGTGATCACATAATTGACCTGGTGACCATAGAAATTGTTTTCCAGGCTGCCGGTATTGGGGGGCGCAAGCGCCAGAATGGCTTTGTCCGTTAGCGCCAGACCGATCTCTGTCTGAACGGGTTCACCGGCGGCGTTGGTGACCTCGATATCGAAGGTCAGGACATCGCCTGGTTGGGTGAGTTCCGCCGATGGTGTGATCTTGACGTTGAGACGTTCTGCCACCGGCTCGACGGACAGCGCAATAGTACCCGTACGGTATTCAGGGTTGAGGCTTTCCTCATCGATACCCTTCACCAATGCAACCGAGACATAGACCGTGGGTACATGTGTCTCAACAATCGGGAGTTCATAGAGCAGGGTCGATCCTTCAACTTCGATGACCTCGTAGGAAATGACCCCGGCGCGTTCGGTCGTGACCATCACCGTCGAGCCACCTGCGAAAGGAATCGGCACCAGGATCTCCGCGGTATCGCCAACCTGGTAGGAATCCTTGTCCGCAATCAAATCGATGCGATCTGAGGGTTGCCCCCACCAGACCGGGCGAGAGCCAGTGACCCAGAAGCGGAGTGTGCTGCTGTTAGGCCGTTCGAACTCATCCAGTACCACCGCACGCGCGCGGAAGATACCGGCGTTTGGTGGCGTGAATTCGTACGTAACTGTACCGTTCTCACTGGTACGCAGTTCGACCGTTTCCACGTCGATTTCTTCCTGGGTCCAGTTGTAGCGTCCAAACTGGCCATCAATCGGCTCACGTGTCCAGCGAATCTCGACCATGGTCAATTCGATGCGCTTATCAGCCAGGGGTTGGCTGTCGCGGTCAACGGCGATCATCTCGAGATTTAGGGGCTGGCCCTCGCGGCCAAAATAGCGGTCGCTGCGTATCCCGACATAGGCGTTGGCTGGATGGGCCATGACGGTTGTGCGTCCGCTGATAGCCTGCATGCTTTCGTCGGTAACGGTCGCTTCGACGGTAATGTTCATGGGAATAGGCGCCGGCGCCGCCGTGTTCTCGATGTTGATGACGAAATTCCCATCGCCATCAGTGGTGGCGGTGCCATCACCGATATAGTGTGAATAGAACCGGCTCAACGTCGCGTCACTGAAGTTATAGTGTCCCGGTCCGGTGTAGTTAAAAGAGGCTGGGTTACCATAGGCGCTCCAGTAGACCTCAGCATTGCTGACCCCACCTCCGAAGTAGTAATCGGCTTCAACAACAGCATTCAGTGACTCGCCTTGACGGATTTCATCCTGCTGGGCGGTTACATTGACCTCAAATTCTGGTACCCGAAATTCGGCGATAGTGAAATAGACGCTGCTGTTGGGCAGCTGAATATAGGCCTCGCCGATAGCTGCATCTTCCGGAATCTCAAGCTCGCCGCTGAACGTGCCGAATTCGGTTACGGGGAGCTCAGCCTGATAGAGCTGGGTGCCATCGGCTGCGGTGATCGTAACGGGCACCGTGCGGATGTTGGGGATCTGGTAGTCCATATCGTTCCGGTCGCGCAGGACGCCACGGAAGTAGACAGTTTCGCCCGGACGATAGATCGGGCGGTCGGTGTAGATGTAAT
>JAADYW010000272.1 GCA_010092845.1 Chloroflexota bacterium | reverse complement strand
GATGAACGACGTGGCACCCCTACGATGCATACCAAACTGCCCCTCGGCGTAACCGTTCTCACCGGAGACTTTCTATTTGCGCAGTCGGCAGCGCTGGCTGCTGAGGCCGAGAGCGTTCCCGTGGTACAGGTTTTTTCTGACGCTCTGGTCAACATCTGCCGTGGTGAGATCCTACAAGCCCAGACACGTTGGAAGGTGCCAGATCTGGCGCTATACCAGCAGCGGATTTATGGCAAGACGGCGGCGTTATTTGAGGCCGCGGCGCTCTCGCCGGCGTTGCTCAGCCCTGACGACGATACATCCGTGGAGGCCTTCAAGTCGTTTGGGCGCGAGGTTGGCATGGCCTATCAGATCGTTGATGATGCGCTAGACTTCATGGCTACTACCGAGACTCTCGGCAAGCCAGCCGGCCACGATCTTCGCGAAGGGCATATTACGCTACCTGCTATGCTGTATATTGCAGATAACGACATTGCGGCGGATGATTTTGTGGCCGAAGCGCGCGACAAAGCAAAGGTCGGCGAGCTTATCAGGGTGATTCGTGAAGAAAAAGCCCCTCAGCGCGCACTCCAGGTGGCCCACGAACATATTGAGAATGCGAAAGCCGTACTTTCGGACGTTAAATGGTCCCCGGCAGTTGACGAACTCATCGAGCTGGCTGACTATGTCATTGCCCGCGACTTCTAGCCAAGCAGGCGGGCGTGCTCAACTTTGATGCAGGTATCCTGTATGATCGGCATTCCAGCTTCATGAGCGCGTTTCGCCGCCTCTTGATTTGCCACGCCAAGCTGTGCCCATACGACACCTGCTTCGACTTCTATGGCTTGCTCGACAATGCCTGGTAGATGCTCGGCCCGGCGGAACACATCGACGATGTCGATGTGGTGGGGAATATCTTTGAGGCTGGCATAGCTCCGCTCTCCGTCTATTTCCTCGACAGACGGATTGACAGCATACACCGTATACCCAGCCCTTCTCAAGTATTGGGCGATCTGATAGCTCGTCCGCGCTGGTTTGTCGGAATGACCAACCACGGCAATGGTCTTGGCGTTGCTGAGAATCTCGCGCTTTGCCTGATCGTCAAGCATCCTTGGACTCCTCAGTTTCTTCGACCTGGTGAGGTATTGAGAACATGATCTCACGCTGATCCTTTATCTCCACAGGGGGTGGTTCCTCGGCACCCTCTTCAGCGTGCTCACGATAGTAGAGTATCGCTCGTAGCAAATAGTCACCGTTGGGATCGTCGACGCCGCGGATATGCATGGTGAACTCCATTTTAGGGTGCATGGTCTCAACGATACTGAGATTTGCGATTTGGCTGTCTGTGCCATCCTCGTCGCGCCGCAGGAGGATTACCTCGAAATTGGGGCGTTGCTGAAATGGGGTGACATGGAGTTCGATTTTCACACGCCACCCGTCAGGATGCGGGAGTGCGTCCAGTCGCTCGATCTTGACATTGTCCGGTGGCTGGGGAACGTCGCCAGGCTCGAAAAAGCTAATCGTCATATTGTCTCCGTTAGGTCTGCTGTCTGAGACTAACCAGTGATTCCCAGGCCTGGTCAAAGTGCTGTTCTGGAACCAGGAGGTGATCCCGGGAGAAAGCGCTGAGGGCCATAACCGGGATCTTGCTGGCCGCCAGGTGCTGGGCAATTGCCGCCAGAAAGCCAACCATCTCATGCTCTAATTCGATATCGAAGGTAATCAGGTGATAGGTAGCCGACCGCTCGGCACCTGGCAGACGTGGCTGAAATTCCTCCCACGCATCTTCAGGCATGACAAGAGTCAGTTCATCTTTGTCGGCGATCAGCGCACAAAAAGCTTCTCCAATCTCGGCCAGAACACCGGCCCCAGCCCAGATTGCGCTGGGCGGCAGCTTGATGAAGATATAGGCGATCTCGTCGGTGTAGAGCTGGCAATCAGCAAGCGCTTGTTGGGGGGTCTTGGCCATCTGGTCCTCGCTGATCTTCAGTCATCAAACGTGTAGATTGATTCTGCATAGTAGCGTACTGCATGCTGCTGAATCCGCCGGTTGACCCACTCCTGGAGGTCGGCATTTTTACGTTCCAGGGAGGTCTTCGAATCTCGTAGAGCCTGCAAAGGATAGATGAGCCGCATGGCCCGCCCATGAATAATGTGTCGCGAAATCCCAGGGGGCAGAAGATTCCGTTCTCGGGCGGCGTACAGAACCTCTGATGGCTCGTAGTGGGGGAAAACAACTAGAGTTGTTGCCTCCTGGAACATCTGGAGGACATGTTCAACGTCGTCGGTGTTGATGCGTTCCAACATACAGCGATCTTTGTACTGGTTAACAATCTGGCGGAGCATGGCCGTCGCATTCTGGCCAGCGTCAGCTTGCGCGCGCATAACATACGTGTCTTGGGTTTGCAAGTCGATCAAGAATGCCAGCGCGATACGCTGCGCTACTGCAGCTTGCGCGGATAACCTGTCCGAAGATTGGATGTCTACCCCCGCGAGTTCTTGAATGCTGCTGACGATTGTGCTTGTCTCCAGATTTGCTATGACGTGATTCCAAGTGTCGAGCTCCACCTGCGCTGAGTTGTAGTCTACAACTTGAACAAGAATATGCGGATAATCAAGCTGTGACATCGCATGACAACGATTGGCGCCATCCAGCACCACATACTCATGCTCACTGTCGGGGAGGGGGGTTACAATCGGCGGGTGCAGCCAGATTCCTGCGTCCTCAATGCGGTGCATTAAGGGTTCAACACGTTGCACATCAAATTCTTCATGTGGTAACAGACTCTTCACAGGTAGAATGCGTAACTCAGGAGGAGGTACCTCAAAGGTTGCTTCCTTCGTGTAGGAGGACATGGCGATGCTCCTAGTCTCGCTGGGTATACGGTCGGTCGGATATTGTACACCACTTGCCACCTCGGTGTCATCTATTCCTTTGCTGCGCATCCCATCCGGGCGGGCAATGGCGTATCTTACAAATCTGGTCTATCATTTGCATAGTGAAAAATGAACTTAATCTTCCTTGATTAGGAGGCCATGCTAATGCGACGCGTCTTTATTGTCCTGCTCTTATTGGCGCTGGTAGTCAGCGGGATTGCACTGGTGCCACCGTCTGTCACGGCGCAAGATGGAACGGACCCAATGCAGCATACTGTGCAGCCAGGGGAGTCTCTGTTCAGCATTGCACAACAATACAGCGTCACTGTCGATGCGCTGGCTGCAGCAAATGGCCTGACGGTCGATAGTACCCTGTTTGCCGGCCAGGTGCTTGTGATCCCGGGTACCGGGAACGAGCCAGCGGAACAGGATCCGACAATGACACCGGCACCGGGCGAAACCATTCATGTTGTCCAGGCTGGCGAGAACCTCTTCCGTATCGCTAATCGCTATGGAACCACTGTCCAGGCGATCATGAACCTGAATGGCATTACCGATCCTAACCGGATTTTTGTCGGCCAGCAGCTTCGGATCCCCGGCACACAAGCACCACCAGATGCTACGGAGTCCCCTGTGCCGGCCGAGGAAATCGAAACGGCGACGGATACCCCATCCGGTGACGGCGACGAGGATCAACCCGATGAAACCGAGACACCAACTGAGACCCCATTTGTGCCTGGGGATCCCGATGAGGCTGAGAATGAGGCCGCATCAGTGCCGTTCGATTTCGGGGTTGTGGTGCAGCTTCAGAACCAGGAAAACCAACCAGTGGTCGAACGCATTGAGGAGCTGGAGGTAAGCTGGGCCAAACAGCGAGTAGATTGGGCGCTTCATGAGCCGTCGCGTGGTAACTATACGTTCGAGAACCTGGACGTGATTATCGACGACCTTGACAGCGCGGGTGTGAACATTATGCTGACTGTGACCTCAGCACCGACTTGGGCACGCGCCTCTAGTGAAGAAAGCGGCCCGCCTACCGATTATCAGGACTATGCGATTTTCGTTGGGCGCCTTGCCCAGCGCTATCAGGGTCGCGTGGACGCCTATGAAATCTGGCACGAGCCGAATCTTCGCCAGAACTGGAACGGTAAACCGATCAACGGCGCCGAATATGTTGAACTGCTTCGGGTTGCCTAAGGTGCCATCAAGACAGCCGATCCTGAAGCGGTTGTCGTTACCGCTGGCCTGGCCCCCACTGGCCTGAGCGACGGGGTGAACGCTGAAGATGATCGGCTTTATCTCCAGCAAATGTATGCTGCTGGTGTTGCCCAGTATTCCGATGCCATTGGCGCGCATCCCTACGGTTGGGCTAATCCACCAGATACAACCTGTTGCGAGAATAATCCCAATATCCTGAATTGGGACGATCACCCCAGTTTCTTCTTCCTGGAAACTTTGCAGGCTTACTGGGAGATTATGCAGGAGAACAATGACTCAGGCACATTTATCTGGGTTACTGAATTCGGCTGGGGTACTTCGGACGGATTCCAGGTCGACGTTGATGAGAACTTTGCCTTTGTCGAAAACGTGACGCTCGACGAGCAAGCCCAGTATACCATTCGTGCTTTCCAGATCGGGCGCAATCTTGGCTATGTTGGCCCAATGTTCGTCTGGAACCTGAACGCCTGCGAGGTCTACGGCCTGGGTGATTTTCGGTGCTACTGGAGCCTGCTGGACCCAGCCGGTAATCCGCGCCCGGCCTATCTGGCGCTGCGTGATCTAACCAAGTAGTCCACAGTATCGCAAGTCCACTTGCCGGCCATCCTGTCAAACGCGATGGCCGGCGGTTGGTGTTTTTCCCAGTGCTCTATCCTGATCCTAGGGTGTGGGACTGCTCTCCTCTGTACCATTTGCTAGGTCACGGCGGGCCGGGATGGTCGCCTCGGGTGTCGTGTCGCCAGGGGTTAGAGGCGGTGCTGGCGTACCAGTAGGTGTCTCGTTTTGGGGTGGGGCGGTCTCGGCGGCTGGTCCCGCGGTGCGGAAAATCCGTAGGGCGAGTTGATCGGTTATGGGCAGCAAGTCGACCTGCAGTTGGCCACGTTCGGCTTCGCCGGAGACGAGGAGCACTTCTTCCCCGATGACGGCACCACTTGTGGTGTCCCAGAATTCTACACGATACTCCCCGGCAGGCATGTCATCCAGGCTTAAACGGTAGTTCAGGGGGGCAATATCGACGCCGGATTGTATGTTCTCCCAGGTATAGTCGCGATGCTGTACCCAGACCAGCGCCAATCCCTGGTCGCGGTCGGCTAGGGCCATTGCCCGCAGTGGGGCCCGGTATTGGGCGATTTCCAGGTACTCGAGCTGAAGCCAGTCCGCACCCTGGTTATCCAGACCCAGTTTATGAGTCCCGGCCGTGATCGGGATGGTGAAGTTCGTCCCTTCAGTGCCGGACGACAGGTCCAACGTCGCCACATTCACCTCGTCAATTGAGACGATCAGTTGAGCATCGGCCGCCGTTGAAACGCTACGGATTCCGATCGTCAGGGTGGTGTCCACTGGCGGCGTCAATACCAGTGACTGCGGCTGGCGGTCACGCGTATTGTATTCGGTACCATACAGGTAGCTGGACATTCGCGATGTTGGTGGGTAGGCACCATCGGATGTAATTCGATAGCTGATCTCTGGCCCGGGCGCGACGCGAAACTGCCGGCTGAAGTCCTCAATGCGCAAAGGCGCATATTCGACTGCAGCATCCGTGGTCAAGATGGGTTCTACCATCTGCAGATTAGCCGTGTTCCAGGGGACGCCATCAGTGAAAAGCGCCAGCGGGGCATATAGACTGAACAGGTCCTGCGGTGCGATGTAGGTATCCCACCAGGTTGGCATGGCACTGCCCGCAGCCCCTGACAGAGCGGTTGCCCAGATCGTCTTCCGAATATGAATGCCTTCAGGATCGTCGGCAGTTGGTTCGAACCACGGATTGAGCGAGAATTCGGTGACGGTTACTGGCCGTGAAAGCCGCGATAGGGTTTCGGAAAGCGCCGAAAACGTGATCTGGACTTGATCCTCGGCCTGTTCTATGGGCCGGCGTTGGTAGATTCGGGACTGGCTGAAATCAATATTCGCGTTTTCCTCAATAGCAGGCTGAAAATCGGTGCTCCCGACCGTCACAAGGTGCTGGTGTGGGTCTGCGTCCCGCACTCTCGCGATCAAATCGTTGAGCCATTCAATATCGCGTTCGGGGGTGAATCCGGCGATCTGATCCAGGCGATCAACGATTTCCCACGCGAAGATATTTGGGCTAAAGCCCCACCGGGCAACAATATAGTAGAGCCGCCTTTCTAGCCAATCCTGCGCCAGTGTGTTGAAGAAGATATCTCCGGGAACCTGCATATTGCCCCCCTGCCGGACGTTGTAAGGGTGGTTGTCAAAATCGCTACTGACATCCGGGCGCGATGGCGAGCGGGGAACGTTGACGGGCAATCCATTGTAGTCACGAAATGCTTGGTGCCATATCATCGTGACTTGCAGATAAATCCCCCGCTCCTGAGCTGCTTCGAGGATACTGTCAAGTCGCCAGGCTGCCTCCTGGCCGCTTTCGCCGTATTGCCCGGGTGGGGAGCCCCATTCGATGCCGATGAACCATGGGACATCGATATTGAGACGCGCATAGTTCGCTCCAGCGGCTTCAAGCCGGTCGAGCCATTCAATATAGGTGTAAATCCCGCCCCCCTGTTCCCATGACCAGCCGAGATTCTGACCGATCGGGAAATAGGCAGTGCCATTATCGAATTCGAAGTAGCGTTGATTCGCAGCGATGCGGATGAATCCCGGATTACTGCTGGCAACGACCTTAAAGCTGCCCGTCCTCACATCCCGTTCGTCTCCATTGACGATCGCTACGATTCGGTATGTCCAATCGCCTGTTTCGGGGGGAGAAAACCGAACGCGCCATTCGCCATCACCAACTGGTACCAGGGACTCGGCGAAGCACGTGTCATCGCGACAATCATCTTCATAAGGCTGCATGTAGAAGCCTGGTACCTCAAAGCGGGTGCCACTTGGGGCTGTGAACGTGGCCGCCACGCGGATCTCATCTGGATTGTACGGGTTCTCATAATCGGCGCGGACAGGAAAAACCGTCTCAAAGCGCTCATATTGTCCGATTGTCGTTCCACGCTGTCCTTCTGCGACGTCTGGGCGTTCTAGCCAACCCAGGCTTGATAGCAGGCTACCTAGAACACTGACAAAGACTACGATTCTGGTGTAGGAAATCATTCGTTTTAGCATCAGCAGCTTGTTTCAGTTTTTTGAAATTGCGAGATTGTTGATCTATCCGCGTCAAAGATACCGCATTTGCGCGCGAGTGTGCACAACGAATCCCTAACACCCGCTATACGCGAACCACACACCCGCGACTTGCTCTATGCACTTTGGGTGCTATAATGCGGAATCAGTGCCATATCCTGGATTATGTAAAATGTTCAAGCAGGTTATAAAGTGAGTGACCTGACACCTTCTGAGACCCAAACCCAACTCGACCGCTATGATCGACTTATCCAGTACCTGGGTGATCTTTCGCGGCGGATTGCTGAATCGACGTCGCTGGATGAGTCGTTGCTGCTGGCGCTCGATGCAGCAGCTCAACTGACCGGCGCTATAAGTGCGCGTCTTGTTTTGGATGGAACGCGCTGTTTCCATTTCGGTCTTCAAGATGACCGCTTGTTCGCTGCGGATTCGATTGTACATGAACGCTGCCAGGCGCAGGCTCCGATGAGGCACTTATTGCTGAATCCTGTACGCGCCGATCTCCCGCTGGCCGAGCTTCAGTCGGTTTTCGTCATGATAGTTGCTTATCCTTTGCAGCTGCATGGCGGCTCTGTGGCAACATTGTGGCTTGGGTTCGACGCTGAACCCCAATTTGATGACCAGGTGGAGACGTTATTGGATCTACTCATCAATCAGGCAACAATTGCGCTGAACGTTGCGTTGGTGAACGAGGCGGCTCGTGCAGAACACGAACGGCTGACGGCGTTGCTGGTCAATGACTTCGAACCGATCGTCATCGTTGATACTGACTACCGTATCCGAGTCTTCAACCCTGCGGCTGAGTCGCTATTTGATATGCGTGTTGATGATGCTATCGGTCAGCCGTTTGAGGAAGTTATCTCCAGCAAAGCATTGGTCGATATGCTGCATGTCGGCACTGAAGCGCCAGCTGATATTGAGTATGCGTCTGCAGATGGCCGCACCTTTTCCCCGCATGTTGCGGAGGTCCGCTCAGAAAACCAGACCCTCCGTGGCTGGCTATTGGTCCTGCGGGACGTAACACGCTTCAAGCGATTGAGCGAGAATATGAGCGATTTCTTACACACCGTCTCGCATGACATTCGGTCTCCCTTGACCGCCGCCAAAGGATTTCTCGACATGATCGCGATGGTGGGTAGTGTAAACGAAAAACAGGAACGCTTCATTGGCAAAATCCTCTCCAGCATTAATGATATGACGAATCTGGTGGAGAAGGTGCTGGATGCTGGCCGGCTTGATCCTGAGATGGATGCCTACGACATCCGTCGCGAGCCATGTGATCCGAGTCAGATCGTCAATAAGGTTGTCTCGACGTTGAACTCGCCGGCACAGGAGAAGGGTATTGCGCTGGCGGCTGAGGTTGCGCCGGATGTCCCCATCATGAACATTGACGAACTGATGATTGAGCGAGCGATGATGAACCTGGTTGAGAATGCCATCAAATATACGCCAGATGGCGGCGAAGTTGAGGTTGCCGCGCGGATCAGCGATGATAACCTTGTGTTGTCGGTGAGTGACAATGGCTATGGGATCGCGCTTGAAGATCAGAAACGCCTTTTTGCCCGGGGTGAGCGTATCCGACGCAAAGAGCATAAGGGGATTCGTGGTTCGGGGCTCGGCTTGTTCATTGTCTCGAATGTAGCCCGCAAGCACCAGGGCTATGCAACGCTTGACAGTGTTGTTGGCGAAGGCAGCACGTTCTCTATCACCATTCCCCTTGATGGCGAAAACCTCGTTGGCGGTCAATAACCCCTGAAACACCTCTTTCTGGCCAATATCCAAAGTCCTTATCCATGCCTACAAGCTGAGGCCAAGCTTTTAGGCCGTCTTTTGCTTCCTTGTGATGGAGTTTGGTGACATTTAGCGCCCTAGAATATGGGTTTTAACAGTGGGCGTTTCCACCTGAATTGTTTAGGATTACGGAGTATCGCTTTGCTTTGCAAGGGAGATTTCAATGCTATTACGAAGAGGCGAGATCACGTTTCCGTCAGATGACAAACGCTGGCGGATTGTGAATGCCACCATGCGCCGTCACGGTTATCGTTCTGATGGTCTGATTGAAACATTGCATTCCGTTCAGGAGGCTTTTGGCTTCCTCGATGGAGATGCACTCCATTTTGTCTCACAAAGCCTGCGGGTACCGTTGAGCCGTGCCTATGGTGTAGCAACTTTTTACCACTTCTTCAACCTCAAGCCACAAGGTGAGCATACCTGCGTGGTCTGCACGGGTACGGCTTGCTATATCAAGGGCGCCGCCGAGATCATTGAGAGGATTGAAGACGCGTACCGGGTGCAACCGGGCCATACCAGCCCTGATGGCAAATTGTCGCTTATGACTGCGCGCTGTGTTGGTGCCTGTGGTCTGGCACCTGTGGCCGTACTGGATGGCGAAGTTGCTGGCCGTCTGGAAACTGAGTCTGCGTTAGTACGTGTAAAGGAGTTGGTTGACCATGACGCTGGATGAGCTTATTCCCTTCGCCGAGTCCGAGCTTGAAGAACGTGAACAGTATGAGCATGAAATACACGTCTGTGTCTCATCTAGTTGCCACTCGTCCAACAGTGAGGCTATAAAGGATGCTATCCAGGCTGAAATCGATGCCAAGGGTATGAGCAAGACATGTCGTGTTAAAGGGGTTGGCTGCATGGGCATCTGTGCCGCAGGACCAATGGTCGCTGTTGACCCCGACGGGGTGTTGTACGAACAGATAACCCCTGATCATGCCGCCGATATCGTGGCCACGATCGATAAATCACCCGATGAACGCCTGTCACATCCGACCGACACGCCATTCTTCAATCGTCAGTTCAAGATCGTCCTCGAAAATGCCGGCAAGATCGACCCAAATAGCATCCAGGACTACATCGCAGCCGACGGCTATACAGCGCTGTACAAAGTCCTGAACGAGGTCATGCCCAAAGGTGTGATATCACGTATGATGCGCAGTGGTCTACGGGGGCGTGGGGGCGCTGGCTATCCAGCCGGTCTCAAGTGGAGCACTGTCGCCAAGGCCAAAGGTGAGCGCAAGTTCGTGATTTGTAACGGCGACGAGGGTGATCCTGGCGCATTTATGGACCGCAGTATCATGGAAGCCGATCCGCACCGCATCCTTGAGGGCATGGCGATCGCCGCCTACGCTGTTGGTGCCGATCAGGGGTATATCTATGTCCGCGCGGAGTATCCGTTGGCCATCAAGCGCCTGAAGAACGCGATTCGGCAGGCCAAGAAGCTCGGTTTTCTTGGCGACAACATCTTCGATACCCCGTTCAGCTTCAACGTTGATATCCGTCTAGGCGCTGGTGCCTTTGTCTGTGGCGAAGAGACAGCACTCATTGCCTCTGTCGAAGGCGGACGGGGCAACCCGCGTCCGCGCCCCCCCTATCCCGCGGCATATGGCTTGTGGGGCTACCCAACCCTCATCAATAACGCAGAAACGCTGGCGAATGTGCCGTCAATCATGCGCCATGGTGCGGGATGGTTTTCAGCGATCGGAACGGAGGGAAGCAAGGGAACCAAGGTTTTTGCGCTTTCGGGCCGCGTCAAGAATATTGGCTTGATCGAAGTGCCAATGGGCATCACATTGCGCGAAATCATCTTTGATATTGGCGGCGGTATTCCTGACGGCAAGAAATTCAAGGCGGTCCAGACTGGTGGCCCCTCCGGCGGCTGCATCCCTGAGGAGTATCTAGACATGCCGGTGGAATACGAGTCCCTTAAGGAACTCGGTTCCATTATGGGTTCCGGCGGCATGATCGTCATGGATGAAACATCATCGATGGTGGATGTTGCCAAATACTTCATGGAATTCAGTATGTCGGAGTCGTGTGGCAAGTGTATTCCCTGCCGCGTCGGCACCCGCCAGATGCACGATTTGCTGGATAGGATTTCCAAAGGCATGGGCACAACACATGACCTGCACCAACTCGAGGAACTGTGCGACATGGTACAGGCAACCAGCCTCTGTGGCCTGGGGCAGTCTGCACCGAACCCGGTGGTGAGTACCCTGCGCTACTTCCGGCACGAATACCTCGAACTACTCACCGACTACGATCCCGATGCCGCGGTCGCGGCAGATGAAACCTCGGAGGTCACCCAATAATGAGCTTCAAAACATTCAAGATTGATGACATGGACTTGAGCGCGGCTGAGGACGATACCATCCTGCAAGTTGCGCGCGAGCATGACATCTTCATCCCAACACTGTGCTTTCTGGAGGGCCTCTCACCCGTGGGCGCATGTCGCCTGTGTCTGGTTGAGATTAAGGGATCTTCCAAGCTGGTACCTGCTTGCGTTACGCAGGTGCAGGAGGGTATGGAGGTTCTGACCAATTCGGAACGCCTGCAGAAATACCGACGTATGGTCATCGAGATGCTGTTCTCGGAAGGCAATCACATCTGCGCGGTCTGCGTATCCAACGGCCATTGCGACCTGCAATACCTCGCGCAGCGCCTGGGCGTCGATCACAATGAGCTGCCCTATCTACACCAGCAGAAACCTGTTGATGCCTCACATTACCGCTTCGCTATTGACCACAACCGCTGTGTATTGTGTACCCGCTGTGTGCGTGTCTGTGACGAGATCGAGGGCGCTCATACCTGGGACGTGATGTCGCATGGCATTGACTCGCAGGTTATCACCGACTTGATGCAACCCTGGGGTGATTCCGAAACCTGCACAAGCTGCGGCAAATGCATCCAGGTATGCCCGACAGGGGCGCTATTCAAGAAGAGCAAGGCCGTGGCCGAGATGGTTAAGGAGCACGAATTCTTGCCGTACCTCAAGACAATGCGGGAGACGAAGTAGTGATGAGTAAAGCAACCTTTGCCACGGTATGGCTTGATGGCTGCTCTGGCTGTCATATGTCCTTTCTGGATATCGACGAGTTCCTGCTGGATCTGGCGGATAAGATCGAGCTGGTCTACAGCCCGCTGGTAGACAACAAAGACTTCCCCGAGATGGTGGAGGTGACGCTGGTCGAGGGGGCTGTGAGCAACGCGGACGATTATGAGAAGATCCAGTATATTCGTCAGCATACGCGAACCTTGATCTCATTGGGGGACTGTGCGGTTACGGGCAACGTCCCCTCGATGCGCAATCCATTCTTCGTCGACGAAGTTATTGATCGTGCCTATAACGAAAACGTCACCATCAACCCGCAGGTGCCGCATATCGGCGTTCCGGAACTCCGGCCGTGGGTTGTGCCCGTACACACAATCGTTCCAGTGGACGTGTACGTGCCTGGCTGCCCGCCTTCGGCCGCGCTAATCAAGCACGTACTCACTGAACTACTCGAAGGACGCAAACCCGACCTTAGCGATATCGCGCGTTTTGGTTGATTGGTTAGGGAGATAACATGGCACAACAGATTTCAATCAATCCAGTTACCCGCATCGAGGGCCACGCTCACATCTCGATTCAACTCAATGACGCTGGCGAGGTCGACGATGCACACTTCCACGTCACCCAATTGCGTGGTTTTGAGAAACTGTGTGAGGGACGGCCTTTTCGTGAGATGCCGTCCCTCACTGCCCGCGTGTGTGGTATTTGCCCGGTAAGTCACTTGATCGCATCGGCCAAAGCGTGTGATGAATTGCTGGCCGTCCGCATTCCGGAAACTGCTATCAAGCTACGCAAGATCCTCAACCTGGCCCAGATGGTGCAGTCACATGCGCTCAGCTTCTTCTATCTATCGGCACCGGACTTCCTGCTGGGGATGGATTCTGACCCTGCTAAACGCAATATCTTTGGAATCCTGGAGCGCGAGCCGGAGATGGCGCGCGGCGGTATCCGGCTGCGGCAATTTGGCCAGCAGCTCATTGAGACCCTGGCCGGCAAGCGCATCCATCCTGCCTGGGTCGTTCCCGGCGGCGTCAATGAGCCGTTGACGCCGGAGAAACGCGATGCAATCCTGGCAGGCATCCCTGAAGCCAAGGCTACCACGCAGCGCACGTTGGAGTGGTTTAAGTCTATCCTTGGCGACTATCGCGAGGAGATTAGTGCGTTCGCCAACTTCTCGACAATGTTCATGGGCTTGGTCGGTCCAGACAATACCTTAGAATTCTATGATGGCCAACTACGCATGATGGATGCAGGTGGTAACATCATCAACCCCAATATCCCACCTTACGAGTATCAGGACTACATCGGTGAAGCCGCCGAAGAATGGTCCTATCTCAAGTCACCCTACTACCGGCCCGTAGGCTACCCTGATGGCTTGTATCGGGTAGGGCCATTAGCGCGTCTGAACATCGCCGAACGTGCGGGGACACCTCTGGCTGATGCCGAGATGGAGGAGTTCAAGCAGCTGAGCCTCCAGGAGCGCATGAGTTCGTTCTATTTCCACTACGCCCGTTTGATTGAGATCCTGCATGGCATTGAGCGGATTGAGGAACTCCTTCACGCGCCGGACATCCTCGATCCCCGTGTTCAGGCGACGGCCAGTGCTAACTCGCCCGAGGGCGTTGGTATCTCTGAGGCGCCGCGCGGCACGTTGATCCATCATTATCGGATTGACACGCAAGGGATCATGACCTGGGCAAATCTCATAATCGCCACTGGCAACAACAATCTGGCGATGGATCGCGGTGTGGCCCAGGCGGCCAAGCACTTTGTCAAAGGTGAGAAGATCGAAGAAGGGATGCTCAATCGCGTAGAGGCCGTTATCCGCGCGTTTGATCCCTGCCTGAGCTGCTCAACGCATGCGGTTGGCCAGATGCCCTTGCACATCGAGTTGCTTAGCCCGGATGGTGCAGTGGTAGATCAGGTCCAACGCTGATGAGTCGCGTTCTGGTCATCGGCTATGGCAACGTCCTACGTACAGATGATGGCATCGGGCCGGCAGTTGCCGCCTGTGTGGCGCAACGTTGTGCTGCTGCCGACGTAGAGGTGCTGAGCCTTCACCAACTCCTGCCAGAATTGGCTGAACCCATCAGCCAGGCCCGGCAGGTGGTCTTCATTGATGCCAGTATCGACGGTGTGCCGGGTACGATCGCCTGCTGGCGACTGCTACCCGGGCCCGAGACCGAGGCAGCCGGGCCGCTGGTCCATCATCTGGATCCACAGCGTTTGCTGGAACTAGCGCAACTGCTTTACGGACACGCCCCTGCGGCAGCGTTGGTATCGGTTGTTGGCCAGGATTTCTCGCTCGGCGAAGGATTGAGCGAATGCGTGCGCCACGCGCTGCCGGACACTGTGGCTCATGTCGATACGATGATCGCTGCTTCTAGCCCTTAGCCACCGACAACAACGAGGTTAGTTCATGCCTGCCTGGCGATTCACCCCGCCGGGCAGGTTTGTTTTCTGGTAGAATTGTGTGTTCTAAACCCGATTGGCGAATATATTAGGATTACGATGCGTATGCCGATCCAAGTTCTCTCCCCAACAGTTGCCGCGCAAATCGCCGCCGGCGAGGTGGTCGAGCGCCCAGCCTCCGTTGTCAAGGAACTGCTAGAGAATGCGCTGGATGCGGGTGCGAGCAGCGTCGATGTTGAGATCCGGGGGGCGGGGCGGCAGCTCATTCGTGTGCGTGACAATGGCTATGGAATACCCGAGGCGGAGATCTCGTTGGCGTTGCAGCGTCATGCTACCAGCAAGATCAATGCTATCGATGACCTGGCTAGTCTGCATACCCTTGGCTTTCGTGGTGAGGCGCTACATAGTATTGCGTCTGTCAGTCGCATGACACTCACTTCATGCCATCAGCAAGCCCAGAAAGGCGCACGCCTGGTGGTCGAAGGCGGTGAGGTTCAGGACATGCGGGGCGTGGGCGCGCCGCCAGGAACCGTCGTCGAGGTGGCCGACCTCTTTTACAACGTCCCGGCGCGCCGCAAGTTTCTCAAGAGCGATGCTACCGAACGGCGTCACATCGTTACTGTCGTGTCCCAGTACGCAATGGCGTATCCTGATGTACGGTTTCAGCTCGTCGTTGACGGGCGAGAAATGTTCCATAGTACCGGCAGCGGTGATCTTGCTGACGTATTGATTGCCGTTCTTGGCCTGGAGACTTTCCGCGAAATGGTTGAGGTCGTGCCCTTGCCACCCATGCGCGCCGATCTATCGCCGATCGAGGTCTATGGATTCACTACCACGCCGCATCTCCATCGCGCCAACCGCTACCAGATTCACCTTTTCGTAAATGGCCGGCTTATCAGCGATCAGCGGCTAACCTATGCCGTCGTGCAGGCTTATCACACACTGCTGCCTTCCGGGCGCTATCCGCTGGCGGTCCTGATGATCACCATCCCGCCAGACGAAGTCGACGTCAACGTCCATCCCACCAAGGCAGAGGTGCGTTTTCGGTCGCCGGATGCGGTCTTCTCCGCAGTGCAACGGGCTGTGCGCCGGGCAATTGTGGATCGGATGGACGTCCCAGCAGCGCGCTATGGATCCGATGCCTCGACCAGCCCAGGGGCGCACGATACCGAATCTGCGGTGCCTGTTCGCCCGCGTCCATTAGGACCAATTGAAACTTCGCCGGTATCCAACCAACAACTCGACCTTGATATCGCGTCCGTTTCGCCGGGGCGCTATAGTCAGCAGATTGATCCCGATGAATATGATACGCGGGACGAAGAAGACCGTTACTATCCGCATTTCGAGGCTGCAACGCCGCCCCATCTGGCCCGCCAGGATAGTGAAGAATCACCGGACGACCCTACCGCGCTGCCAGACCGCATGGGCTCGCCTCAGCGCCCTCGCACCCTACCGATTCTCAGAGTGATCGGCCAGGTGGCTGCGACTTACATCGTGGCTGAAGGCCCTGCCGGGATGTATCTAATTGATCAACATGCTGCCCACGAGCGGATTCTCTACGAGCAGTTTATGGCTGCTTACCAGGCCCAAGAAATTGTGGTTCAGCAGGTACTAGAAACGATGGCGGTTGATCTGGGGCCGATGGAGGCGCGTGTTCTGGATGAGGTCCAGGAAGCGTTGATTGCAGTCGGCTTTGAGATTGAGCCATTTGGGAAAAACACCTACCGCATTCGTGCGGTCCCTGCGATCCTGGCCGACCGGGACCCGGCGGATGTTTTCCTTGAGCTTCTGCAGGACGCCGAGAGCGGACGTGAGCCCGGCGCGCAAGCGATCGAAGCCAAGATCGTGCGCCGAGTCTGCAAAGCTGCCGCGGTCAAAGCTGGCCAGATCCTGAGCCATGCTGAGATGCAGGGCCTGATGCGCCAGTTGGAGCGCTGCCAGAACCCGCATACCTGCCCACATGGCCGACCAACACTGATTCACCTGAGTAACGACGTGCTTGAGAGAGAATTTGGGCGGAGTTAATGGCTTCGTGGTGCGGGGTGGCTCCGCTTGGAACCACCCCTTTGTATGGCGTGGAAAGCAGTCTATTCGTCGTCTTCCGCCTGTCGCAGAAAGGGGATCTCGCCCTTGGACCAGGCGACCAGCAGCGGAACGGCGATGAAGATTGAGGAATAGGTTCCGCTCACCAGGCCGACCAGTAGAATGGTCACAAACTGGCGGATAGTCTCACCGCCGAAGAGGATAATGGCGACCATCACGAACATGGCGTTCAACTGGGTTGCCAGTGAACGGTGAATGGTCTCCAGGATACTGCGGTTCACAATGAGCTCATACGACTCACCTCGGCGGCGCGGGATGTTCTCGCGAATGCGGTCAAAAACAACGATCGAGTCCTGCACTGAGAAGCCGACCACCGTCAGCAGGGCCGTCAGGAACAGTGCATCAACCTGCCAGTCAAGCAGCATACCCATGATTGACATCACACTGACCATAATCATGATGTCGTGGAGCATGGCGACAATCGCGGAGGCACCATAGCGTACTGGGTGGGGAACCTTGCGGAAAGCGAACCAGATGAATCCCAGAACCACGGCCGCCGCTGCCAGCGTCGCCAGGAAAGCCGCGCGCGTGACTTCGCGACCAACGGACTCGGATACCTGTGACACTGTCGTCGCGGCTCGGTCTAGGGGGGCGACTTCTTCCTCCAGCCGGTCTTCGATAGTAGTGACCTCTTCAGGGGTCAACTCATCGGTACGGACCGACCAGCGGCTATCTTCAGGGTATTCGGTTGTCTCAGTTTGGAGTTGCTGGTAGTCGAGCTCTACCTCATTGAAAAGGACACTGTCGAGGGCACTCTGGATTTCAGCCTCATCAGCAGAGTCTTCGAAGTGGACAATGACGATCCCGCCACCTTCGGTCTGACGATCGGTAACATTGGTTGAGAGATCGCGATCAACCGCGCCGACCTGGGCATCGAGCGTGTTCAACACGACGGCATACTGATTGTCTGTCAGCAATACGTCCGTCCGGAATGACCAGCGGCTGTCTTCGGGGTAGTCGACTTCTTCCAAGGCGCTCAATCTCTGGACGATGATGTCATCGAGATCAAATTCGTCGAGAACATCACGGATTTCCTGCTCTTCGACGGCCTCACGAAACTGGAGCGACATCAGTGTGCCCCCCGTGAAGTCGATGCTGAGCTGGAGGGGCGCGCCGGTAGTGACCGTTGAGATAATCAACGTGACGATTCCCGCGGTGATAATCAGCCCGGAGAACAGGAAATAGTACTTACGGCGTTCAACCAGATTAAAGAGAAACATTTGGTATATTCTCTCCTAGGCACCCATGACCTTGGGGTTCTTGCGCAAGAAGTTCCCGAATACGTCTAGGAACAGAGCCAACCACGTCCGCGTCACAATGACGGCTGTGAACAGGTTGATGCTTAACCCGAGGAACAGGGTAATCGCGAACCCCTGGACAGCGCTCGCGCCGAAGGTTCGTCCAAAGAAAAACAGAATGACGCAGATAATCATCGTCGAGATGTTGGAGTCCCGGATAGAGGTCCAGGCGCGCTCGAAACCCAGCTCGACTGCTTTTTCAAGCCGTTTGCCGCCGCGCAGCTCCTCCTTCATACGCTCGAAGATGAGGATGTTGCCGTCAACAGCAGTACCGATTGATATCAAGAAACCGGTGATCGCTGGCAACGTGAGTGTGACGGGAATGGCCTTATATAGCGCGAAGTTGATCGCCGCAAAGATGAGCAACGCCAATGCCGCCGCCAACCCAGGTACCCGGTAGTAGATCATCATAAACACGAGGATGACAATGACACCTATGATGCCGGCCCGGATGGAGCGCTGGACGGAGACTTCACCCAGCGTCGGACCAATTTGGTCGTAGGCCTCAACCTCAAGTGGCACCGGCAACGAACCATAGCGCAATTGCACAGCCAAAGAACGGGCTTCATCCCGGGTGAAATCACCGGTAATCGTGCCTTCATTGCTAATCGTTGCCTGGATGGTTGGAGCTGAAAGAATAACCCCGTCGAGGACGATTGCCAGGGGTTGTCCCTGGTTGGCAGCAGTGTGGGCGCGGAAGATATCCGATCCCTCATCATTGAGGGTGAACAGGATCTGCCACTGGTTGGTGTTGGGGTCGATCACGGCGGCTGCATCGTCCAGGCCGCGGCCAGTCATGACCGTGGTGAAAGGCGGCCCTCCCGGTTGGCCATTGGTGCCGACCGGTGTCCTGTTCTCGCACTGGACGTTCTCGTCACCCCCATCCTGGGCAACTGAGGCGCTCGTTGGCGGCGCTGCCGCCTTCCCAAAGACACGTTGATTTGGCGTTGCTTCAGGCGCAGGCGCTTCCTCCTGAGGCGTCGGCTGCGGTTGTTCTTCGTCGCCTTCATTCTCAGCCTCGGCGCGAGCGCGGGCTTGTTCAATCGCGACCTGTTCTGTTGTTATAATACAATCGCCCTCGCCAAGCCCTAATTGCGTATAGCCAGCCAGATCGACGAATTCCAGCAAACCCGTTTCTTGCACCGTTTCCAGCGCCAGATCCCGGTCGCTCACGCCTGGTAACTCAACGATGATGCGGTCACCACCCTGAAGCTGCACGACTGCCTCACTGAGGCCCAGGCCATTGACACGGCGTTCAATAATGTCGCGAGCCACGTTCATCTCGTCCTCATCGACATTATCATCAAGCTCAGACTTCAGCAGGACTCGTGATCCGCCCTGCAAATCGAGGCCCTGAACGACCTCGAAGTCCATCGAAATATCATCTTCGCCATCCCCACCGAAATCGATGTGTAGGCCAGGATTATCAGGTAGGTCAATCCAGACTGAGACGACGCTGATGATCAAAATGATCACCAACCAAAAGCGGTAATTACTCATCTTGCGCCCTCAAATAGCGTCAGAACAAATGTCATCCATGCTGCATTTGCATTATGTTTCCTAAAGGTGTAGCGGCAAAAGATGTTACCACTTGCGGCATTATTTGCCAATGGCTATTGGTCTGATTGGTCGGACAGCGGCTCTGGAATCCCCTGTGCCAGCCGGATGTTACGCGCCAGTTCCTCCGGATCATAGGGGCGTTGCAGCGCCGCCATCAGAATCCTGACCTCTAGGTTTTCTGCTAGCCGTATCTTGCCAACCCCGATCTCATCATCAAGTTCGGTGATCGTCCCAATAAGTCCGCCATAGGTAATGACCTCATCACCAACCTGCAGCGTTTGGACTTATTGGAGGTGCTTCTTGAACTCGCGTTGCCTGGGGAACACAAATAGCGACCAGTAGGCAGTGATAATGATAATGATGATCACCAGCGAGAAAATGATTTCCATGAGTAGTCTGCACTCCTTGCCTGCTATTGTCGAAAACGGATGTTGTGCCTCGGATCATTATAGCGCGTGTGCGAATGGCTGTTGCAGCACAACGCCTGCAGCGGCATGCGCAAACGCAATCATATGGGCGGGAATGGCTGTTGTGGCGATTGCCTCGTTTTTCTACTCCCACGCCCCCCGATTCTGTGTTAACATCCCTAGCCGACGGTCCTTATTCTGAATGGTACGTAGGAAGACATAGGCAATCAATGCGAGTGGTCCAAAACGACGCGGTGATCCAGCGCAATCGGCGTATTGCACAGATGAGCTTCTTCTTCAGCCTCATTGCGTTGCTGGTCTCGTTTATTTTTGGTAGCACAATTATTGGTGATGACGAAACGGCGGCACTGTACTTCAACTGCGGCATTCTACCAACGCTGTTCTTGATCATCCTCTTCGCGGTCAGGATGGCCAATAGTTGGATCCGTGAGCCAGTGCCGTGGGAATCCCTCCAGGAAGCCGTCCGTGGCTTGAACCCGAACGCAGTTCTCTATCATTTTGTTTTCCCCGCACGCCATGTCTTGATTGGACCAATGGGCGTATTTGTCCTCTATCCCATGTTTCAGGATCGCCAGGTGTATGTGAACGACGATCGCTGGCGGATGCCGGGCGGTTTTCTAGGCTCATTGCTGATCTTCATGCGCCAGGAAGCGATCGGTAATCCGACGCGTGACGCTCGCGCTGAGGCGCAGCTCTTTCAACGTATTGTGGACCAGAGATTTCCAGAAATCGGGGTCGAAGTCCAGCCATTGATTGTGTTCACCAGTCCCCGTGCCAAGGTCGAGCTCGAAGGTCAGCAGTCTGTGCCTGTTGTCTTTGCGACGAATGTGGGGTCCCCAACGCTGAAGGAATACCTGAAGTCTATTAAGGATGAGGAACGGGTGACCCTGAGCAAAGAACAGATCGAAGCGCTCGAAAACGAAACGATTTACCAGGCCGGTTAGTCTGTTTCGTATGGGATCGCCGCTGCATCCGGGAGCTTCCCCACCTCGCGCAAAATCTGGCATGTTGCTCTGGCTAGGACTGGCGGCCTTGCTTCTCGTGGCTGCTGCTCTTCGTATCTACCAGCTTGATGCCGTTGACCTTCGTGGCGATGAGGCATATACAGCCGTTCACTGGATCCAGCGTCCCCTAACGGGCGCGTGGTTCGATATGGTTGGCTACGAGCCTCATCCCGGCGGGATATTTATCGTTTACTGGTTCTGGGCCGAGCTTGCGGGAACCAGCGAGTTCGCCCTCCGGGTCCTGCCGCTGTTGTTTAACGTGCTTGGCAGCGCGGTGGTCATCGCGTTCAGTCGTCGGCTTTTCCGGAACTGGTGGTTGGCGTTCATGGTTGGCCTCGTCTGGGCGTTCCATCCCTTCTTGATCTGGCACGCTCAGGACGCACGCAACTATGGAATTATCGGGTTCTTCACACCTCTTAGTTTCTATCTGCTCTGGCGTGCCGTGGAACATCGGCAGCCGAGACGGCACTTCGGCGTTTGGTGGCCCTATATCATTGTTCAGGCAGCCAGTCTCTACATCTACTACTTCGAGGTGTTTCCACTACTAGCGCAGATGATCTACGTGTTTGTCTGGCGACGCGCCGCTCTGCGCCATGCATTTCGCGCCTGGGTAACGGTTGGCTTGTTATGTTTGCCAAACCTGGTGCAGCTATACTGGCTGGGATTTGTGACTGACTACGAGGGCACCGCCGCAGGCGCAGACTTCGGTGATCTGTTTGAGTATTTCGTGCCGACGTTGCTGGTGGGCGCTAACACCGTACCCTGGCATTGGGGTATGCTTTTTGTGATCCTTTTTGCAGGTGGCCTGGCCTGGATTGTGCACCGCGGTAAGGACTGGGCAGCGCTGCTGCTCCTGTGGGGGATTGTGCCCCCCGCCACCTTGTTGCTTGTGGGGAACTGGATGACAGTCTTCCGTCCTCGATATGTCATTCACAGTGTTCCTGCGTTGATAATCGGCACCGTTGCGATTTTGTACGCGCTTGCCAAGAGCCGCTGGGGCCCCCGGGTAGGGCGCTATGCCGCTTCAGGCGGAGTGGCGGTCTATCTGATTCTGGCCGGAGGCGAGGTCTATGACTATTTTCACAGCGATCCGCCCAAGTCACCGGATTGGGAAGGGCTGACGTCCTATCTTCAGGCGCGCACCACCCAATATGATGCCGTATTATCCGGCTCTGCTGATCCCGCGCTGGAGTACTATTATCGAGGGCCGGGTAAGGTCCGCTTTCTGTCGATCGGCAGCGAAGGTGACGAGGCCTTCTTTGCATCCTTACTCGAAGAGCATGATGCCATTTATGTCCTGGCTGATGCCAATACCTCATACGCACTGCGCTACTTCCAGGACCATGCCCAGCATATTCCAGGGGATACGTGGGCAGGGGTGATCCAGTACCGGGCCCGTGAGGTGCGATCCCGAGAAATCGACTATCCGTTGACGGTGCAATTCGGCGATGTAGCATTGTTGCGGGGCTACACGCTCTTACAAGGAGGCGAGGGCGGCACTATACTCCAGCTCTACTGGGAACCCCTGCGCCAGACAGCCGTCGACTACAGTGTCCTGCTGCACCTGACGCCTGGCCACGTAGAACCTAGCCAACCAATGGCGCCAGCAGTTGCTGTGTTGGATCACGGGGTCCAGGGTGGCGTGATCTCAACCCAGCACTGGCCGGTCGGAGTCCTGATTCGCGACCCTGTCCCAGTGCCGGTTGAATTGCCGCCGGCTACGTATGGCGTGCGTGTGGGGTGGTATGAAACCTACGATGCCGCGAACCTCGTGCCCCTCGCGGATCCTACCCTCCAGGAGCGTTATCAGGGGCGCTATTATCTGGGAGAGATTACCCTACCCGCGCATTAGGCTGGGGAAACTTCGTTGGCCAGAAACCCCTCCAACTTGTCCAGATCGCGTTCCATCTCAGTTGTAAGGTAGCCGCTGAGGACCAGTTTTGACAGGAATTCGATCATGGGGCCGAAATCCACGCCCGCTCGATAGACGACGTCAGTCCCGGCTATGCCGTCTCGGAGATCTGCGGTCAATTCCCAGGTGATCTCAAGCTCGAAAGGTGTGGAAGTCGTGAAGCTTAGAAAGCTGTCTGAACGACCGGTGACCTTACCCTCAGTAGCGACATGCTTGCCACCAGGGAGGTCGAGAATGGCCTTGACGCGCCCGACATCTCCGTCGCGATGCAAGACCTCGATCCCGGCAAGGCGCTTGACAATAGTGACAAGCTTTGCGGGGTCGGTCAGAACCTCATAGACATCTGAGGGGGAGCGGCCAATCCAGCGGCTGCATGATATCGTCTGCATGGGTGTAAATCCTATACTGCTATGGCTGGTAGATAGTGTGTTTGTGCGCAGCACATGTCGATTCTACTGCAAAAATGAACGAGAGCCGGATTTCTGATCCGACTCTCAGGATGGCCCTTTGGGCGTCGGTGGGGCAAGCCTACTTGTTTTCAAGCTCGTTCAGGCGGGATTCCCATTTGCTATAGAGCCGCTCATAGATCGACTCGCTGAGTTCGCCGGCTGCCAGGCGAGTGTCAAGATTGTCTAGTAGGGCACGTATCTCGGCCGGCGTTGTGGGGTTGCTTGGCGGGGCTCCGGTCGCAGCGGGCTGTTGTTGTTGGGGGGCGGCAGGTTGCTGGCTGTTCTGCTGAGCCATTTGTTGCTGCATTTGCTGCATTTGCTGCATCATCTGCATCATAAGCATCTGCTGCTGGTTACCCGCGTTTTGCTGCTGGCCGAGCTGGTTGCCCATTTGCTGGCCGATTCCCAGACCAAGGCCGGCACCCGCCAGTCCGCCCGCCATGCCATCGTTCTCGGCTGCGGCGCGCATGACATCCAATTCTTCCAAACGGAAGAAGTCATCTTTGCTGCCGACGAGATTGAGCGCTTCTTCGCGGGTGAGCTGCTTACGCTGGAATGGGCGTGCCTCAAATGCCTTGATGCGCATTCCAAGCGCCTGAAATCCTTCGTTCAGCAGGGCCAGAGATGCCCCCTCTAGCTCGCGCAGCATTGCATTGGCATCTTGCTCGGTCTGAACGTTCTGTTGACTCAGTATTTGCGAGATTTCGCCCAGAAGAAGTGTCTGGATCCGGTCCTTGAGGTCGTCCAGTCGTATAATTGGTCTGCCGACACCGTACTGCTTGACAAAGCGTACGGGATCATCAATACCGATATCTACCACGCCATTGGTCATCAACTGCATGACGCCGATGCCCTGCTGGGTGTAGATGGTGACGGGTGGGTTAGTCCCCCAGCGCACCTGCGGCAGGTCCTTCATATTGACGAAGTAGACCTCGGCTGTGAACGGATTGCGACCACCGGTCACCAACCCCACCAGGCTTGACAGCAGAGGAAGATTGGCAGTGCTGAGCGTGTGGGCTCCTGGTCCGAGGGCATCAAGGACCTGGCCGCGGTTGACGAAGACGGCCGCCTGACTTTCCATCACAATACACTGTGAACCCATCCGAAAGTCACCGGCGCCGGCCTGTGGCTCGCGATAGACCAGTTCGTCGTCCATGACATTCGGGTGGTCAACAACATCAATGATTCTTGGCATGCTGGTTGCTCCTTATTTACAGTTCCCCTTATTGGAATGATCTAATCAGGCTATGCCCTTGATAACGTCATCGCGTAAGTCGTATGCCTGGTTGGCTTCAACCATAAGGCTGTCCAGATGATCGAGTGCCGCCGGTATGCCCTCCTGGGTCTGAATAGCATTGCTCAGCTCGGTTAACGCTTCGGCGATCTCCTCAGTGTAGCGGATCATGGCCTCGTCAAAGGTATAGATGGCCTCAAGGTCATCAGGCGTGATCTTGTTAGCCGCGAAAAAGCCAGAATAGCCGGGTGCATCTGTTGCAATGCGATCGATCAGCGTCTGAAATTTGGTCTTGGCGCTCTTGGTATCGGACATGTAGGCCAATCCACCAGCCTTAAGTAATTTGGTCTCCAGGTTGACGTACTCGTTCATGAGCTGCTTGAACTGGCTGGCAATGTGATCGCGCAGCAACCGATCGGCCGTGCGTCGTGTGGTATGTTCCATATAGCCACGGAAGCCAGGCATTTTCCCTATTAGCCAGGCCATTCCGCGGCGCTGGTCAACGAGTTTCTGATAGAGGTCGTCCATGTGTGTGTGCTCCTTCAGCTCGATCGCATATCATAAACTGTGCTTGTGGCCTCGGCTATCTGTTTCATCGAGACCTGCTGACAAGCTAGAGCCGGCAGCCAGATACGCTGATGCTGCTTTATGGCCCGTTCATCCCCCGATGTTTCCCAAATGCGCGCCTGAATCTGTACCAGAACTGACAAGACGACCACGCCAACGAGACCGGGTATTCCCCGTCACAATTGCGGTGACAGCCTGGCACCGATACAGTCCACTCTGTAGTCTAGCATATCATGGTTCACCGCACCTGCTAGCCCTATAATTAGGGGGCAGCTAAGGAGGCGTCGGGTGCATTGTCCCTTCTTACTGTGAGTAGTATATCGGAAACGTTTATCTTTAGGGAAATTGAGGCGAAATGGGTGCAAAAGATCAAGGTGCTGATGCAGTGGCCGTGGCTGATCGCTGGCAGGTGGTACCACGGACCCTGTGCTTTGTGACCTATGGTGAGGAGATTTTGCTACTGAAGCGTGCCCAGCACAAGCGCGTTTACCCAGGCTATTACAACGGCCTGGGGGGGCATATTGAGCGTGATGAGGATCCGCTGCGTAGTGCCATTCGGGAAATTCGCGAGGAGTCGGGGCTGGAAGTCACTCAGGTACGATACTGCGGCACGACACATATCGATGCCGGGCAGGCAACCGGGATCCTGCTGTTCATTTTTACGGCTGTCGCGTCAAGCCGGGAGGTTCATTCCGGCGATGAAGGGACTTTACACTGGCTTCGCCTAACTGACGTCCTGCGTAGCATCCACAGCGTTGAACCCGAACTGCCGTTGGTCGAGGACCTGCCTCTGATCTTGCCGCGAATCTTTGAGGACGGGAGGATCCCCTTTTTCGCTCACGTAAGCTATGACGACGCAGACCGTCTCCGTTTTCGGCTCGCTGAATGAGTCGAAAGTTCTGCAGTTATGGGCCCGTCTGATAGGCGACCAATGTATTCCGACCACAAGACTAAGGAAGCGTACCGCAATGTCATCGACTGTTCGGCCCACGGCATGTTCACCCTTTTTCCGCCCTTCAGCGGTACCACTCGCTCAGCGCGTATACCATCTCTTCGCCGGAGTTGATCGAACTAATGCCTTGAATTGTACCGAGGATTCCAGCCGTGCCACGCGCGATCTGGCCTTCGAGCTCAAACAGGCAATCAATGCCATCAAGCTCGACGCATTTGATGAAGAAACCGGCGCCGTGAACTACCGCCGCCTCAAGACCAGCCCCGCTTACCAGAGCTACCGGCAGACCACACGGCGACTGCAAACATTCCCGCTACGATCACTCAAGACGCTGGAAGAGAGGCTGGCATTCTGGATTAACCTCTACAATATCCTCATTGTTGATGCTGTGATCCATTTTGGTGTCGAGGCAACAGTTCATGAGGTCCGGGGTTTCTTTGTCAAAGCAGCCTACATTATTGACGGGCTGCGCTTCAGTGCCGATGATATTGAGCATGGTATCCTGCGTGCTAATGCAGGAAATCCTGCGATCCCGGGGCCTCAGTTCCGCTTCCATGACCCGCGCTTCGCGCTTGTTGTCTCTCAGGTCGATCCCCGGATCCATTTCACGCTGGTGTGTGCCTCCGAGTCTTGCCCGCCTGTCGGGATATACAGTCCCGAACAACTGGACCAACAACTCGATCTAGCGGCCCACAATTTCATTAACGGCGGTGAGGTACGGGTTGATCTTGAGCGCAATGAGGTGCATCTGTCGCGGATTTTCCAGTGGTATGCGCCCGATTTCGGCGGCAATGTTCTCAACCAGATTGGCCGGGGATCCTTCCGGAATGTTTTGGCGTATATTGCACGTTACATTGCGGACGATGAAGCGCAGCAGGCCCTATTTCACCACCCTGACCGATTCAAAGTGCGCTTCAATAAATACGACTGGGGACTGAATCTGGTCGCTTAACCTTCATCCTCGGTGGTGGGTTCGGCGGAGACGGCCGGTGTATTCTGATCATCTTCGGGTACATCAACCCATTCCTGTACATTGCTGTTACCCTCGGGCTTGGTAGGGACCGTCGTCTGCGCCTCGACCCGTGTTCTGCGGGCTGCGCGCGCGTCAATGGGGAGATGCAAGCGGAACCGGCTGCCTTTCCCCAGCTCCGATTCGACGGTGATTGTACCGCCGTGGCTCTCAACAATATGTTTGACAATGGGCAAGCCCAGCCCTAGCCCCCCGAAGAGGAATTCCTTGTAGGTTTCAATCCGCTCGAATCGCTCAAACAGGCGTGGCATGAACTCGGGGGGGATGCCGACGCCCTGATCGATGAAATCAAGGTCGATATGCCTGTCGGTTGGCGTCGCCCTGACGATAACCTCGCCACCTTCGGGGCTGAATTTGACGGCATTGTCCAGCAGGTGGATGAAGGCGCGCAGTAGCCCATCATGGTCGGCGGTGATCGCCGGTAGCGTCTCGGGGAGTTCGCGTCTAATCTGCGCGCTCTGGTCGCCAGTGCCAGGTTGCAGTGTAGAAAGGGCTTCATCAAGAATATCAGCAATATTGACTGTGGTGAAGCCGAAGTCCAGTAATTCCATTTCCTGCACGAAGAGAAGATCATTGACCAGGCTGATAATCCGGTTAAAGGAGCGATCAATCTTGTCGATGGATGCGTCACGTTGCTCTGCTGAGACCATGCCAGATTTCACGAGCTGGATGTAGCCCTTCGCGGCGGTTAGGGGGGTGCGCAGCTCATGAGCAATGGTGTCCAGAAACTCGTCGCGTTTCTGCTCTTGCCGTTTCAGCTCCTGGTATGCGGCCTCGACCTTATCCTTTTCCTGCTGGAGGTCATTGAGGGCCTGCGCATCATTGGCACGGATGCGTTCAATCATGACGCGAATCAAGGTCAGGACCATGGTCGGGTTTTGCTGAACTGCGGCGACGAAGGTGCTTCGGTCCAATTCGAGAACGGTCGTCTGGTCGGTTGTCTTTACCGTCGCACTGCGGAGTGTATCGTGGAGTAGGGCCATTTCCCCGAAAAACTCACCGGGTTTGCCCTGCCGCAGGATGCGGTCCTCGTTGTTGTTCATCTTCTTGGTGATTTCGACGGAGCCAGACCCTACAAGGTAGAACGTGTCCCCGGTTTCGCCCTCGTAGCACAAGATGGTGCCGGGTTCATACGACCGGATTCTGGCTAACCTTGCAATAGCCGATAGGACATCACTGCTGACGTTGGGGAAGGCACGGCTAAGCATCTCTACAGGATCGAAGTCGGCGTTCATGAGCCTTTTCATCCCTCTTCTGAACTACGCAAAATGTCTTAGGCAGTGTATCATGCAATTGGTAAATGGCGCTACCGGGAGTCATCTGAGTCTGCAATGCTTGAACAAAGGGGAAATGATGCGATCAAGTCGATACTATATCTTGGCACTGGTTATGTTGCTGTTCGGCATGCTTCTGCTCGGTTGTGAAGATAAGGATGAGGGTGATAGTCAGGAACCAGCGAGAGACCAAGCCGCGCAACTGACACCCACCCTGCCGTTCCCGGTTGAGTTGACCATGTGGCATGGGCTTTCTGGCGCGGCGCTGGATGGCCTGCAACAAGCTATGGCGCGTTTCCAGGAAGACCATCCGGACATTTCGGTTGTTCTTGAGTACCGCGTTCCGTCAGCGCTGCGCTCTGATTTTGAAGAAGCGGTGCCGGCGGGCGGTGGGCCTGATGTTCTGGTTGCTGAGATTGGCTGGATTGCCGATCTAGCCGATGCCGGTTACCTGGTGCCCCTCAGCAGCGATGTCACACAGCAGGTGGACTCAAATGCCCTTGCCAGCCTCTATCCTGCGTTATGGTACCGCGATCGTGTCTGGGGCGTGCCGCTCTCCGGCGATGTGTTGGTGATGTATACCAACCAGACGATGCTTGGCGCACCGCCACGAACGGTCGAAGAGCTCCGCGCTGTTGCTGAAAATCAACCAGTAGTGCTCTATCCCGGTGCGGAAGGGACACTCGGATTGTATCCTGGTACCTCCTCATCAGTCATTGATCTCGACGGCCGGGTGATTTTCAGCCAGCTTCCGCTGATGGACTACTTCAGTACCTATCAGCTCCTGGATGTCCATCAAGGGATCCGTTTCAGCGCCGACGCGGGAGCCTTTTCCCGGGGCGAGGTGGCCCTTCAGGTTGGCTATGCGTCGTGGTACCCTCAAATCAGTGAAGCCCTTGGCGAAGACGTCAGTGTCCATCTGCTCCCGCCGATCCAGTCTGTAGAATGGCGACCCTTCATGTGGGTAACCCCTGTCGTTATCAGCCAGAACGCACCCGATATCTCTATCCAAGCGGCCGAACTGCTGCTGAGCTACCTGTTGTCAGCTCAGGGCCAGCGCTTCATTACTGAACAGACTGGCCAGGCACCATTGACTGTGGCGGATGCAGATAGCCTTAGCCCGTTTCAGCTTGTGGTCTGGAACCAGTTCTTGCGGGCTCGTCCCGTCTCACCCTATCCCGTCTTTGCGGAGGTCTTGCTCCCCACCATCGACGACGCATTGGAGTCGGCCTCTGAAGCCGATGTTGCGCTCGATGACCTGGCGTCAACGATCATCGAGACCTTGCGGGCTGCCGACTAGAGATCAGGCTATGAAAGATGGCTGTTGGCGGCCAAACTGAGTCTTGCAGGCACCGGATTGGGATGCTACTATTTAGCTGTACGCCATCCTAGCTCAATTGGCAGAGCAATCGCTTCGTAAGCGATAGGTTATGGGTTCAAGTCCCATGGATGGCTATTAATATTGCCCACACATTTTCATAGAATACCGCCAACACGCTGAAGGAGAGTTTCAGCATTTAAGGGCGTTACAGAGAGAGTTGCCATCGGCTGGAAGCAACTACGCCGCTTGTGCTGGATGTCGCTCCGGAGTGATCCACTTGAAACTGGCCTGCGGCCGGTAGTAGAAGGATCCGGGATCGCCCGTTATCGCGTTCCGAGTGCCCGATCAATTCGGGAAACAAGGTGGTACCGCGGATAGCAGCCCATTCGTCCTTGTATGACGGATGGCTTTTTTGTTTATAGGGAGGGCTATGGACAATAAATCGGATCCGACCAATGACATCGTAGACTTCTATGACTCAGTTGCCGATGATTATCATCTGTGGTATCGCGATTGGGAGAGCACCCTCGAACGTGAAGGGTTGCAGTTACGGCGCTGGCTGCGCCCACATGGTGTTGAGCAGGTATTGGATGCCTCTTGCGGTCCCGGCACGCAGTCGATCGCTTTGGCACAACTGGGGTATACCGTAACCGGGGCCGATCCGAGTCCACGTATGTTGAAGCGCGCACGTCGTCATGCCAGTGAGCACGGAGTTGCTGACAAGATTGCGTTTGTCCAGGCCGCTTTTGCAGATCTGCCAGAACAGGTGTCAGGTCAATATGATGCTGTAATCACCAAGGGCAATGCCTTCCCACATCTGGTGACCGATGCAGAGATCGCCCATGCCCTCGGCGTCTTTTACAATTTGCTCCGGCCAGGGGGTATGGTTATCGTCGGGATGCAGGACTTTGAGCCGTTCATCGAGGATCGTCCACGTTTCATCCCAGGGCGAGTCCATGATCCTGAGCTCGAAGAACCCCAGATCATCACCTTCGATATCTGGGATTGGGATGATGGCCCGCCCCTAACCGTTACCGTCAATAGCTTCATAGTAAGCGGCAAAGGTGATGACTATCGTGTGATCAAACGTCCGGTTGTCTATCGGGCGCTCACCGCGACCGAAGTCCAGGTCGCCATGCTCGAAGCGGGCTTCCAGGATATTGAGATTATCCGTGATCGACTCGAACTCGTTATGATTGCGCACAAGGTGGAGGAGTAGAACATCTGATGGGAAAAGAGCTAACCAAGAATTTCGACTTCAATGAGGCCGAGACGAGAATCTATTCCTGGTGGGAAGCAAAAGGCTATTTCAAACCCGAAAACGCGTCTGAGGATGGTCAGCCATACATCATCAGTATGCCCCCACCCAACGTGACCGGGGCTTTGCACAACGGTCATGCGATGTTTGTTAGCCTGGAGGACCTGATGATGCGGCATGCTCGCATGAGAGGGCGGCGCGCGCTATGGGTTCCTGGCACCGATCACGCCGGCATTGCTACCCAACTCCAGGTCGAGAAGATGCTGCGCGAAGAAGGTACCAGCCGCGAGGAAGTTGGCCGCGAGGAGTTCCTGCGCCGTACCTGGGCCTGGAAGGAAAAATATGGCGGCCATATTCAGCAGCAACTGCGGCGTATTGGGGCGTCATGTGACTGGGATCGCGAGCGCTTCACGCTGGATGAAGGCCTTTCGAAGGCGGTGCGCGAAGCTTTTGTGCGCTTGTGGGAAGACGGCCTGGTCTATAAAGGCACACGTCTCATCAATTGGTCTCCGGGCTTGCAGACCGCCGTCAGCGATCTTGAGGTTGAAAACGTCGAAGTTGATGGCAAGCTCTATTTCTTCCGTTATCCGGTGGACGGCGGTGAGCATATTCCCGTGGCCACAACACGCCCGGAGACGATCCTTGGTGATACGGCGGTATGCGTTCATCCTGAGGACGAACGCTACCAACATCTGATCGGCAGGACGGCTTACGTTCCTGTGCTGAACCGCGCGATTCCGGTTATCGCGGACGAGTATGTCGACCGCGAATTCGGGACTGGCGCGCTCAAAATAACCCCTGGGCATGATTTCAATGACTATGAGATCGGCCAGCGCCATGACCTTGAAATTGTCAATATTATGAACAAAGATGCCACGCTAAACGAGCATGCTGGACCCTACGCCGGTATGGAGCGCTTCGCAGCACGCGAGAAACTCTGGCAGGATATGTCCGAGCTGGGGTTAACGGTGGAAGTGCGTCCCCATCGGATGGTGTTGCCGATTAGCCAGCGCGGCGGTGAGGTTATCGAGCCGCTGGTGTCTGAGCAGTGGTTTGTAAACGCCAAACCCCTGGCTGATAAGGCAATCCAGGCCGTGCGCGATGGCCGGATCACTATCGTGCCAGAGCACTTTGAAAAGGTCTATTTCCATTGGTTGGAGAATATCCAGGATTGGTGTGTCAGCCGCCAACTGTGGTGGGGGCACCGTATTCCGGCCTGGACCAATACCGATACCGGCGAGGTGGTTGTTGCTCGCGAGGCGCCTTCGCCCGGCACAGGAACCTGGGTTCAGGAGGAGGACGTCCTCGATACGTGGTTCAGCAGTGGGTTGTGGCCATTCAGTACGCTTGGCTGGCCCGACGAGACCGCTGATCTGACGACGTACTATCCCACCACGATGATGGAAACGGGCTACGATATCCTGTTTTTCTGGGTGGCCCGTATGATCATGATGGGCTTGTGGCTAACCGATGAAGCGCCCTTTGCTACGGTGTACTTACATGGCCTGGTGCGGGACGAACAGGGCCGCAAAATGAGCAAAACGCTCGGCAACGTAATCGATCCTCTGGAGATCGTGGAAGAATACGGCGCTGATGCGTTGCGCTTCACCCTCCTCACTGGATCCACGCCCGGCAATGACATGAATCTTGCGATGAGTCGCGTGGAACATAGCCGCAATTTCGGCAACAAGCTATGGCAGATTACACGGTTCGTGCTCGGCAATCTTGAGGATGAAGCGCCGATAGGCCCTCCAGAGCGGAATCAACTCGATCTCCCGTCGCGCTGGATCATGAGCCGGCTAGTACGTCTCATCCAGACAGTGGATCGCCTGTTCGAGAACTACCAGTATGGTGAAGCTGGGCGCCAGATTCTAAGCTTTATCTGGGATGAACTGGCGGATTGGTATGTTGAAATCAGCAAGCATGCGCTCTATGGTGATGATGACAACGCCAAGTCGATGGTACAGGCGGTGTTGTGTTATGCACTCGATACTTCGCTACGTCTGTTGCATCCGTATATGCCGTTCATCACTGAGGAGCTATGGCAAGCGCTTCCGCATGAAGGCGAGGCCTTGATTGTCGCGGCCTGGCCCCAGGCTGACGCGGCGTTTGTCGACGATGCTGCTGAAAACACGATGCAAGTTCTCATGGACCTGGTCGTTGGTATTCGCGCTAGGCGCCAGGAATACGATGTCGAGCCTGGACACCGGATCGCGGCTGTTATCGACACGGGCTCCTACCGCGAAGTCCTTTTAGACCATCACTACATTTTTGCGCGCCTATGCAACGTCAACGAGGTGAGCTTTGTCAATGACAATGGTGAAGTTCCGGAGCAGGCCGCCACGATTGTATCATCAGACGTTACTGTCTATCTGCCATTGGCAGCAATGGTCGATCTTGACAAGGAGCGCGCCAAGCTGGAGAACGAGCTTAATAATCTGGAGAGCCAGCGCGAACGGGTTACGAAGCTACTTGCCAATGAGGATTTCTTGAAGAAGGCGAAGCCAGAAGTTGTTCAACGCGAGCAGGCTAAGCTAGAGGATCTAACAGCAAGCATCGAGACAGTTACGGAACGTTTGCGTACGTTATAAGCATCTTGCGAGAAGGGAAGGGGCTTAAGCTAGATCGGCTTAAGCCTCTGTCGGCTCTTGATGATCTTCGCTCATCTGGACCTGTTTGTAGATATGTAATCCGGCGGCGTGTGCTGCTTTTCTGACCTCTACGTCGGGATGAGACTTGAAAACCGTCTCAAGGTGCGGCAACGCTTCTTTTGATTTCGCGCCAAACTTCACGAGTTCTTTGATGGTTTTCATCAGCACCTCAGGATTCTTGTCCTTGAGGCGCGAGATATGGAATTGGATTACCTTTGTTTCAGCGTCTGCCATTTTGTATATGCTCCGTCTCTACGTCCATCACCCACAACAACATGTGGAACTGTGACGGTCGAAGTCTTGTGTGTTGCTGTTTATTGAGTATAACAAAAACATGCCCGAATGGTACATGACCGATGGTCTATTGGTCGCAACCCTGTAAGTTTACTGCACTTCGTAGCTGGTCATCGATGCTAAGAGATGCATTGAGGTTGCATTTCGCAATTGGCGGTATCCTTATGTAATTCGTTGGTGCCTTCGAGTTGTTTTACGGCTGGTCAGCCACGTTTGGTTGACGAAAACGGGAAAAGAGTACTTTGATGATTGAGCAAGCACTGATTCTGGCAGCTGGGCAAGGTACACGTCTCGGCACGCTGACCCCCGATCGTACTAAGTCAATGCTACCGGTTCTGGGCAAACCCATTATGGTTCGGGTAATGGATCGAATGCGCGAAGCAGGGATACGCCGCTTCGTGGTAGTCATTGGCGCTGAAGAGGGGGAGCTGGCCTCTTACTTGAGTAACTCCTGGTATCCCAATATCGAAGTGCAATACGTGCTACAGGCAGTGCCCAAGGGCCCAGTGGATGCTATGCTGCTGGCCGAGAACTATCTGGAAGGGGCGTTCGTAGTGGCAGCGGGGGACAACCTGACAGCTCCGGAACATGTACCCGCGCTTCTGGCGGCGTTTGATCAAGGTGATTATGCCGGCGTGCTCAGTGTTATTCCCTATGAGGATAACGCCACTGCACCTGTTGCCGTCGTTGAAGACGATGATAGGTGCGTGAAGGCTATCGTCAGTTCGCCTTACACGGGGTCTGAGCCCGTATCGGCGTTGTACCTCTTGCATGCCTTTCGTCCTGAGTTTTCCCCTTACCTGAAGCAGGTGCGGCCTGCTGCACGGGGAGAACGTGATTTGACGGATGCCATCCGCCTGTTTGTTGAAGATGGCAACCGTGTGGGATTTCTTGGCGCCACTGGCTACCATAGCCTTTTCACCGAGCATGACTTGATGGTTGTCAACACTAGCTCGCTTGATGAGGGGCGCGACGCCCATATCTTGAGTGAGTTACCCAATGGCGTCACGATTCACCCACCGGTCCGAATCGATCCCGGTGTTCGCGTGGGGAACTACGCGACAATCGGGCCGTATGTCTACCTGGAACACGGCTGCACCGTTGGCGAAGGCGCGCAGCTTGCCTCGACGATTGTCTTACGTAATAGTGCTGTAGCTCCCGGTGAGACCTGTCAAGATGTTATTATAATGCGGGAAAAACGTATTCCGGTATAGGGAGAGCTTTGGTCACAATGTCGTTTCGACGCGAAGATGCCTGGGATATCGTCACCGAATTTGTCCACAGCGAGAGTCTGCGGAATCATATGCTCGCCGTAGAGGCAGGTATGCGTGCCTACGCCCAGAAGTACGACGCTGATGCAGAAAAATGGGGAATCACTGGCCTCTTGCACGATTTTGATTGGGAGATCCATCCCGATCTGAACGAGCACCCGGTGAAGGGTGCGCCAATCCTGCGCGAGCGAGGTGTGCCTGAGGATATCATTCGCAGTATATTGAGCCACGGCGTCAATACAGGCGTACCGCGTGACTCATTGATGGACAAGGTATTGTATGCGGTTGACGAACTTACCGGGCTGATCATAGCAGTGGCGCTGGTGCGCCCCTCCCAAGATATCCGTGATGTCAAGGTCAAGTCGATCAAGAAGAAATGGAAAGACAAATCATTCGCGGCCGGTGCGCACCGTGAGTCGATAGAAGAAGGGTGTGCTGAGCTCGGGGTGGATTTGTGGGAAGAACATGTGCCATTGGTACTTTCTGCAATGCAGGAGATTGCCCCGAACCTGGGGCTGGCTGGTCAGGGTGGGGCGTCAGGTCACTAATTTGTTATGATTGCAGCGGATGTTCCGTGTTTCATGTAGAATTATTCTATGTCTATTCTATATCTACTTAATGTGTGGGACCAAAAGTACTGACCATGCATCTACGACACCAATCCGAAGCACACCGCGAGTCACTCAAATCGGTACTCGGCGCGCCGCCGGATAGCGCTCCTCTTAACCCGCAAATCCTTGAGGTGGTTGAGGAAGAGACATATCGGCGTGAGAAGGTTCGCTACCATGTGAATCCACGCGAATGGGGCTATGCCTATCTCCTGATTCCCAAAAAGGCGCAGGGGCCGTTGCCGGCCGTATTCTGCCATCATCGCCATAATCGCGACTGGACACTGGGCAAGAGTGAGGTGGTGGGCGTGCGAGGGGATCCGAGCGAAGCCTTTGGGTTGGAATTGGTGAAGCGTGGCTATGTTGTCTTCGCGCCAGATGCACTTGCTTTTGAGGACCGCTGTCCGACGGATATTGACCCCGACGACCCCTTTGACGCATACATGCATAATTTTACCGAGCTGGCTGTCCGCTTGTTGCGAGGCGAAACACTGCTAAAATCCGTGATCTGGGATGCTAGCCGCGGACTGGACTATCTCCTCAGTCGGCGCGAAGTTGATGCCAAGCGTATCGGCTTCATGGGTCATGGCTATGGGGCAAAGATGGCCATCTGGGTGATGGCTTTTGACGAACGCGTCTTCGCTGCTGTGGCGCATGGCAGTATCGGCAGCATGAAAAAAGCGCTCGATCTGGGGCACTTCGTGCAAGTCGAATTCGCCGTGCCCCGCTTGCTGCAAGTGGCAGATTTCGACCGCGTCTTGAGCCTGGCAGCACCACGTCCTTTTCTCGTCTCCGCCAGCCAGGACGATCCCGATAGCATGGACGTTGTCGAACTCTATGAGAAAGCCAAGCGTGCCTATACCCGCATCGGTGCGTCCAACCGGATCTCTTTGTATCACTATGCCGTTGAGGAACCCGAAGAACCATATATGACCCTTCGCTCTCGGCACCGGGCTTATGACTGGCTGGACAACTGGCTTAAGCCATTTTGACCCGACGTGAAGCCGGCGCTCACATCACGACTGCCTGACCACCGTATACGCGGCTCGCGGAGCCTGGTATAATCTCCAATCCGTAATCCAGTATTGTGGACAAGTCGGGCTGCCCACCCAGCAGGATGGACAGCAGGGCAGTAGTTGATTATGGGCCGTGTATCTCAACCAAGATGTCCAACCTGTGGTGCTGCGAATGACCCTGAGGCACGCCAATGTCTGATCTGTGGTGCTGCCCTCGCTGAGTCGCCACGCCGCATATCACAACGTGCACAGACACCCACACCCCAGGACGAGCGGGTCTATGATTCGCATGAAGGGGAAGATGATCTCCTGGCACAAGGAATAAGCAGCACCCCGCTGGGTGCCGCTTTCGGATTTGTCTTGCTGGTCATGGTCCTTTTCGCTGCTGGCGCAGGCGCATTTCTAGCGCTGGATGGTGATGACTCTAGCGATGATGTGTCGTCCGGCAGCGCACCACTGGGATCGGAGTCTCCGGCGCCATCCCGCACGGCATCGATAACGCCTCAGCCGACCAATACGCGCGCGGCGCCGGTCAATTTCCCGTCGGTAACACCGATGCCAGCAACCGCGACGGCGACTGAGACCCCGGGGCCATGCATCAAGACGGCGGGTGCTGAAGACACCATCTATGGGCTTGCCCTTGAGTGCGGCCACCGCGATTTCTCAATCGTCAATGTGATCATCGAGATGAATGACGGACTCGATTGCGAAACCTGCTTGCGTGAAGGCCAGACGATCGAAATCCCGTTGCCAACGGCGACACCAGGCGGCGAGACAGCCACGGCTGAAGACACACAAGATGATGATGTCGAGAGCGGGTCGACAGGCCAGGGCCAGAGTGACGCAGCGCTTGCTGCTGGGGAAAGTGATGTGGCCGCAGCGGCAACAGTCCCGGTGAACGAGTTCGGTACACCTGATCTCGTGGCTACATTGCGCCAGGAGCCAACGCTCCGTCCCGGTTTGATGTGGCACACCGTCGAGCAGGACGAGACGATGATCTCTATTGCAGTCCAGTACGGAATAGATGCCAAGATCATTTCTGATGTTAACCCAGAGATCGAGTTCGGCCAGTGTGATTTCAGCGAACGCTTTGGGGGCGAGGCGTGTACAGTGATGATCTATGAAGGCCAGCGCATCCGGGTGCCAGCGCCGACATCGACTCCGACAAGTTTGCCGTCACCGTCCGGTAGTGAGACGCCGACACCGAGCCCTTCGCCGACCTTTAACGTGCCTTCGGCCAACCAGCCACCGGATGATACTCGCTTCGACGCTAATAGCCTCATTACGTTACGTTGGACCGCCACCGGCTCACTGGCGCCGAATGAATTCTACCAGGTCAGTGTGCGCAACTTGGATACCGGGGAAGCTTACCAGGGTCGCACAACAGATCTGTTTTTCGTTGTGCCGGCAGACTGGCAGCCTACCGATGGTGGCAGTCAGGGATTTGAGTGGTCGGTGAGTATCGTGGTCATTCAGGATGGCCAGGTGCAGTCCATGCGCGAGGCAACGGTTCCCCGCCAGTTCTTCTGGCAAGGGCGTTCGAGATAGTTAGAAGAAATAGGGACGCGCTTATGCAACGATTGATCAATCGCCGTACAGGCGTAATGCTGCTTGTGGTGATACTGGCCCTGGGCCTTATTGTAGCTTGTGGTGACGAGGAAGAGCCCGAATCGCCGACGGGGGCACCGACACTGCGCGCAACTGAAGTTGCCGAAGAAGCAACCGCGACCGCAACTGTGACGCCGGGTGGTCCAACGCGGACCCCGTCGCCGACGTTTCCTCCAACGTTGACCCCGGCGCCGCCCTCACCTACGCAGCAACCGGCTACGCCTGCGCCTCCTACGGCAACGCCTGGGCCCTACGTCCATGTGGTGCGTGCTGGCCAGACATGCAGCGAACTCGCAGTGTTCTATCGACTGTCACTCCCCGGTGGGGTGGCGGCGATCCGTGAGTTGAACGGGTTGAACGAATCGTGCACCTTGAGCGAGGGGCAGGAGGTTCTGGTACCGTATCCAACATCGACGCCGACGCCCTTTGGGCTGGATCAGACAGCTACCGCGGTCTTTCAGGCATTGCCGACACGTCTGCGCAATGCGACCCAATATGCGATCTACACCTATTGTCCGGGTGAGGGGGATACGCTGACCAGTATTGCCATCCAGCATGGCACCTCGAATCAGCGGATCTGTGAACTCAACAGCGGCCCGGATGGCTTAGATTGCCGTGGGTGCGACTTCTCTGAATCCGCTGTCGGCTATTGCCCGAATCCGCCATTGATCAGTGATCAGACGTGCCTCAATGTCCCCGGCCCGACGCATACCGTAACCTCGACACCAACCTTCACCGGTGATGAGACCGCTACGCCAACCCCAACCTTTCTGCCGCCAGAGGTGCTCTCGCCACCTAATGGGGCGACTGTCGAAGACCCTGTGATGTTAAGCTGGGTCCTACCTGGCCGCACCCTGGAGGCTGACGAACGCTATTTGGTGACCATTACGGACGAGGGTAGTGGGGAAGTCATCTTATTACGTGAGACGAAGTCATCGAGCTTGATCCTGCCCCAGGAATTGCGGCCCGCTGCCGGCGAGAGTCGCCAGTTGCTCTGGTCGG
This sequence comes from Chloroflexota bacterium, assembly GCA_010092845.1. Classification (GTDB taxonomy): domain Bacteria; phylum Chloroflexota; class Anaerolineae; order Aggregatilineales; family J027; genus J027. The sequence continues at coordinate 23,583 of JAADYW010000272.1, read as the reverse complement.
TTGAGGTGGTGGTGCTTCAGAACGATGGTCTCTACAAACCGGTCAGCGGGCGTTCAGTGGGTGGCCGCTTCGTCTGGCAGAGCTAAGACTCCGCCGAGTCTTCGCTCTCTGCTACTACTTCCGAGACGCGGAACGTCTGGGAGCGATCCAGCGAGAGAGTGATTTTGCCTTCTTTAGTTACGCCGCACGCGTCGATCTCGTAGGTATATTCGATGTCAGGGGCGATTTCCACGTTAGACGTTTCGTTGGGCGCTGCGCTGGCGTTTTGGTCCTCGGCGCGGAGTGACGTGAGTTCGAGATAGGCCTCTTCGCAGTCCGTATCATTGATGAAGGCGATAGTCGGCCGGGTCTGCGACTTCAAGCGGAACGTCTGCTTGCCACCCGCCGGCACATTGACGGTGCCCTCATCGCGATCGAAACAGGCCATGTTGTTGATGTCCGGATCAGAGTTGGTGTCCATGAGGTAGTCGTATTCGACATCCGGGCTGACCTCGATCTCTTCCGTTTCGCCCGGTCGGAGGCTAACCGTATAATTCGTGCCATCAGCCCCCTGTAACGTCCAGACCACCTGGGGACAATTGCTTTCATTGACAAATTCGATGACGGCGCTGTTGTCGCTGAGTTCGATAAAGGCCAGCGCCAGGCCGCCCGTTGCCAGGACCGCGATTGTGAACAAGGCGACGTTGCGAAACCATTTTTGTTCCCAGAAGGGAGCTTGCTTTTTGGATTTTGCCGACATTCTAAACCGACCCTATACACTCTTCAGTTTCTGCATAAATCGTCTAATGCCGTTGCAGTATGCCGTGCCTGTATGTAAATTACAAGGCTGAAACGCTCCATGTTCAAAACCAATCCGCAGGCCCGTATGCGTTGTCAATCGCCGAAGCGGCAATGAGTTGCTAAACTTGGGGCCAAGGAGATAGTGATGCTGATTTCTCGACTCTTGAAAGCCTGGCACCCGCTTACCCTGGTCAACCTGGCATTTCTGTTCTTTTTGATCTTGGCACAACTGGGCTTGATTATTACCCTGATGCTTATTCCAAGCTCAGTTGCCCCTGTCGTCGGCATTGTGTTGATGTATATCCCTGGGTGTGGCTTCTGGCGGCGATGTTCTCCCTGCTGCTACTCTTCTGGAACGCGCTGCGCGTCAATATTCGCTATCACCAGCTGGTGGACTATACTGATACGCGCAATCTTGTTGCCGTCTGGGCCGCGCCCATTATCGTAATGATCCTCATGGCCGTATGGTTGCCGCTGCTAGAAGTCGTGTTGGATGCTCGAACCGATTGGGACTTTCAGCGCTCGCGCGATGAGATGTTAGCTGTCTGCGACCAGGTGCTGGCGGAAGGCTATGGGGCGGCTGCAATCGGTGATGAGCAGGAGATTGGTGTCTTCAACCATGCCGAAGTCAGGCTGCGGCGTGATGGTCGCGTCTGGATCGAGATAGGCGAGGCCCGGGGTGAGATCGGCTACGTGTGCATTCCTGCCGATGGTGCACCGCCCGAAGATACTGAGCGCTATACTTTCGAACGAAAAGATGACCGTTTCTATTTCTATGAAGAAGACGATGACTACAGTGAACCACCACGACAACGAATCTTTGGCTAGGCCCTCGCGCCTCCGCAATTTGCTATTACTCTGGGAAGATCTCCACCCGCTAGCCCGCGGCAACTTTCTATTGTCATTAGTGTCCCTTCTCGTGGCGGCCTTGATCTGGTTTGGCTTGCGCGTTCTATTTGCCGAGCTTAGTCCGCCAGATTATTTTGCGCTGAGTTTTATCAAGCAGGTCTGGCACCTAGGGAGTTTTGCCCTGGCGGCGATCCTCGCCTACGGCGCCTTGCGGATCGGCCGCCTGGCCTTGCAGAAACGCGCTTCCTATCTAAGCGTGCTGTTGGCGGTGGCCGCGGTGGTGATGGTGGGCTTTCCGCCCTTTATAATGCCGAGTTTCTTTGAGGTGGCAGTTAGCCAGGAGATGAACCACTCTTATGGCCAGGTTTTCGACACGGCGGAGTCGCTTTGCCAATTCTGGAAGCAGGAACACGCCGACCAATCCCCGCACATCTTCGATCCCAACGATGCCGACATCGGGATCTTTGATGCCGACACTGTTGATGTCTTTCGAGAACAGAGTACGGTTTTCTTCAATTTCGGGGATGAGGATTACGCCTATGGCCTGGCCTGTGTTATTGATGGTGGCGAGCCGGCTGACCAGGGGCGCCGGTCACGCAAATATGAGTACGCATATCTGCGGGGGGATTTCTACGAGTTCTATAGTGAAACGGATTAGAATCTACCCAGCGCATCGTTTGTCGACGCCGGTGGTGCTGGGTGACCAGGAGAGTAACACGCGTGGCTGATGACTTTGTGTATCTGGGATATGTGGTCTCCGACGGTGGGTTTGCTGCACAACTAGCCGCTGATCTCAAGAATCGCGGGGTTCGCGTGTGGATCGATTCTTTTGAGCTAGACCCGCGAACGTTAAACGAGAACGGTCCGGCGGTGCGGCAGGATGCCATTGCCCGCTGCTGTGCAGGGATCATTGTGCTGTCCCCGGCCTTTGTTGAGCAGCGTCAGGAGGAGCTGGCACTTCTGGCTGCACGCAACGTCACGATATTGCCGGTGTTGAGCGCGGCAGTAGCCGCTTGGCCCTCCGGTCTGAGGCGTGATCGTGCTATCTTGGCATCAGCCTGGCAAGACAAAGAGGTGTATCAGGCGGCGCTGGGGGCGATTCTCGATTCTCTCCGGCAACGAGCAAGTTCGGCGCTGACCCAACCCCCAGAGTCTGTTGATCAGTATCTGAATGCGCTACTGGCCCGGATCTATCGTGGTCTGGTCGGGTATATCCCATTGGGTGTTCATGCTGAGCCCCTTGATGAAGATGACGCGGACCAACCGACGCTGGAGTTGGGCGCTGTCGTCAAGGAACCACCCCGTCTACCAGGCGCTGAGGATGCCAGCGACGAAGACGAGGATGAGGACGACCCAGCACCTGCCGCTGACGAAACTGGACTGATTCCGCTGCCAAGTATTTTGGCCGTTGCTGATCTCTATTCCTCATTTGCCCTCCTTGGCGCTGCCGGAACAGGCAAGACAACGACACTCCACCACCTGGTGGCGGTCGCAGTGTGGGATTACCGCTCCGATCCAACAGTGAATGGGCTACCCGTCTACGCTGACCTGAGTAGTTGGCGCGAAGGCACACGTCTGCGACGCTATCTGGAGCAGGAAATTAGCATGCTGCCCGGTTCTTTGGCAGTTGACTGGTCAGCGGTAACCATATTCCTTGACGGCTTTGATCAGCTCGGACCGCGGAATCGCCAGGTGCTGGCCGCGTGGCTGGACAGTGACGAATGCTCGGAAACGGTCGTCATTGCTAGCCGCGCCGCCAGTTACACCGGTGAGCTAGGGTTGCCATTGGTGGTCGTTGATACGTTGGATCATGCCCATATCCGCCAGTTTGCCCAGCAGTTTCTCCCCAGCGAGCTTCGCGAGCCTTTTGTGGCTCAGTTATCGCTTCCATCACGGTCACCGCGAGAAAAATTGCCTTTGGGGAGTGTGCCGTTTTTGTTGATGCGGCTTATGCAGATCTTCGAAGCACACCCCCACGCGGCGTTGCCGGTGCAGTTGGGGGCCGCGATGCGAGCTTCCGTTCGGGCGCGTTGGGTGTCGTCAGTAGCACAGGGCCAGCCTGGGTGGATTGCATATGATGAGATGATCGAACGCTTCTCAGGATTAGCGGCCAGCATGATCGACGAGGATGAAACTGTTGGCGCTGATCTGGCATGGGCGGCGGTTAAAATCGGCGGGCGTCGTCGTTGGCTGCGAAGCGGGCCGGACGAGGATGCGCTTCAACTCCTCCAGGTCGGCTACCGCTTAGGTTTGTTGGACATAGACCGGGATACGGTCCGTTTCAGCCATCGTTTGTATCTGGCTTACTTTGCCGGTGAGGCGCTGACGCGGCAAGGCATCGGTGATACAGTTGACCCGCCAGTATTCGACCCCAAGGAATACCGGCGCCTACCCGGTCGTTGGGATCAAGCTGTCCAGATGGCCTGCCATTTGGTAGAACAGCCAGGCTCGCTCCTGGTTGATGTTCTGCGGCGTGATCCCTATCTGGCGGGGCTAACCGTAACAACGGGCATACGCATCTCTGACGACGTCCTGGCCAAGATTCGTAGTGCCCTGACAAAGGAATTCGACCGTGGCGACTGGCGGCAGACGCGGGCGGCGATTCAAGCGCTGCGCAGCCTGGGCGAGGCCCACGTCGTCGAAATCATGATCGAGTACATGGCTTATGGCGATCTCTATGAACGGCGCATCGCGGCCTGGGCGCTGGGCGAAATCGCCCATCCGGCGGCAGTTCCCGTGCTGGTAGAGGCGCTGGGCGATGATGATGTGCGTGAGTTCGTCATCCCGGCGCTGGTACGTATCGGCAAACCAGCTGTCGCTGAGGTCAGTAATTGCCTTGATCCTGCAGAACACGAGCGTTGGGAAACCCGAGCCGCTGCTGCCCAGGTCTTGCAGCAAATCGGTGATGTGGCCGCATTCCCGGCATTGTTGGGCGGCATTTATGACCCAGAATATGAGGTGCGCTGGTCGGTCGCCAATGCCCTCGCCAGCTATGGTGAGCCTGCTGTAGATGGGCTTGTCGCGATCCTTGAGGATCCTGTCAGTATCAAACAGTTTGAAGGCGATGTCTACCGCGCCGCGGCCTCTGCCGCTGCTTGGACCGGCAATGAACGCGCTATCCGGGCATTGATCCACGAGCTCCAGGATGCTGATCTCTACCGGCGGGCGATTGCGGTAGAGACACTCGGTGAGACGGGCAGCCCGCTGGCGGTCGAGCCATTGATAGATTGCCTTGGCGACCACCGCTTCATCGAGCCCGATGGCGATGCCACCGAGGACGAGACTATCGCTGAGATCGCTGCGTTGTCGCTGCAGCGTATCGGTACCCCTGAGGCGCTTGCCGCGGTTCAGCGCTGGCAGGGCACGCGCTAGCTTCGCGAAAACGTGGCTCGCCAGTTCAGGCTAGCGGGCAGGATCAGAAGGCCAACCAGGGCTGGTACCCATATTGGTGGCCGTTCCTCCCGCTGGGGTGGGGCCCATACGGGGTAGACGTTGTCACCCGTGCTCCGCGTGATCTGGCGTGGCTGGCTACCGTCCGGCTTCATCGTATAGATCTCAGGCTTGCCGCTGCCCTCGCTCACATAAGCGATCAAGTGCCCGTCAGGAGACCAGACGGGTAGTGTGCTGGCTGCACCGGACGTTAACTGCTGTACCCCGCTGCCGTCGGCCCGCATACGATAGATCTGCATGGCGCCATCACGATCGGATGCGAAGGTCAGCCATTGCCCATCCGGCGACCAGGACGGATAGCGATTCCAGCCCGGGCTATCCGTAAGCCGCTTTTCATCGCTGCCATCGGCCCGGATCTTGTAGATCTCTGTCTTGCCGGTACGGTTCGACGAAAAGGCAATCCATTGGCTATCTGGCGACCACCTGGGTTCCAGAATCGTGCCAATTGACTCAGTGACCTGCTGGATATTATTGCTGTCGATTGCCAACACAAAGATCTCAGGGCTGCCGGCATCGTTGGCAATGAAGGCGACTTTACGCCCGTCTGGTGACCAGTTGGGTTGCGAGACGCTGCCGAAGAACCGTTGCTGCAATGGTGAGATGAAGGGTTGCAGATCACTGCCGTCTGGCCGGACTCGGTAGATTTCGGTTTGGGTACCATAGGAGGTGAATGTGATCCATTCACCGTCAGGCGACCAGGCAGGTGAGCGTTGGGTCCGGTTATCTGGCTCGCGATAGGTGAGTTGTTGGACGATCTGCCCGTCTGCCCGCATTCGGTAGAGCTGGTAGTCTAGATAACCGCTGCGCGTTGAGATAAAGGCCAGGTGGTAGGACGGCGCGATTTCCGGGCTGTGATTCTCCAGAAAACCCGCCAGCAGGATTGAAAACCCGCCGAATACAGCAAGCATTATACGGATGAGTAGCAGCATAGTTTGCTTCCGGACTGTTCAAGATTTGGCCGATGGGTTACTTGACAATATGATTGTATGTCGTGTAGCCTGTTGGCGGCAAAGATAAATTGTGGACATGGGTGATCTAACGGAACAATAGAATGAGCCGACTGGTTATAGTAGAGTCCCCGACGAAGGCGCGAACAATACGCAATTACCTGCCTGAGGACTATGTTGTAGAGGCCTCGATGGGGCATGTACGTGATCTGCCGCCTTCAGCTAAAGAGATCCCGGCAGCCTATAAGGACAAACCTTGGTCACGTATCGGTGTTGATGTCGACAACGACTTCGCGCCGTTATATGTGGTGCCTTCGGACAAGAAGAAGGTTATCAAAGAGCTGAAACAACGCCTTAAGGAAGCCGACGAACTGATTCTGGCGACAGACGAAGACCGTGAGGGCGAGAGTATTGGCTGGCACCTGACAGAAGTGTTGAAGCCGAAAGTCCCAGTGCGGCGGATGGTGTTCCATGAGATCACCCGCGAGGCGATTGAAGCTGCCCTGGAGTCCACAAGGCAGATCGATGAGAAACTGGTGCGTGCCCAGGAAACGCGGCGGATTCTGGACCGTCTGGTTGGCTATACCATCTCGCCGCTGCTGTGGAAGAAGGTTGCACCGGGGCTCTCAGCCGGGCGGGTTCAATCGGTTGCTGTACAGATTTTGGTGGAGCGAGAAAACCAGCGTCTGGCTTTTGTACCGGCCAGCTATTGGGACTTGCGCGCCACGATTCTGGCTCATAAGCAGACTTTTCCAGCTACGTTGGTGTCGGTGGGTGGCCAGCGCGTTGCCACCGGCAAGGATTTTGATGATAACACGGGCAAGCTCAAGAAGCGGGCCAAGGTCCTGCTTCTGGACGAGGCCCAGGCACTGGCATTGCGCGAGCGACTGATTGATGGTGAATGGACAGTAATTGATGTCAAGGAACGCGTACAGCGCCGCCGTCCGCCGCCGCCTTTTGTGACCAGTACGCTCCAGCAAGAGGCCAACCGCAAGCTCCGTCTGTCATCACGCGAGACCATGCGCGTCGCACAGCGCCTCTACGAACAGGGATATATTACGTACATGCGTACTGACTCGGTACATCTGTCACAGGAGGCCATCGGGGCCGCGCGGTCCGCCGTTACGCGACGCTATGGTGATGAGTACCTGAGTGATAAACCCCGCCAGTACACCACGAAGTCCAAGGGTGCTCAGGAAGCACACGAGGCGATTCGTCCTGCGGGCAATAAGATGCCAACTGCTGAGGATCTGGGTCTCAAAGGCGTTGAATATCGCGTTTACGATATGATCTGGAAGCGGACGATGGCAACGCAAATGGCGGAAGCGATTTTACGCTTTGTGACTGTTTCGATCGGTGTTGAAGACGCGGTATTTGAGGCATCTGGCAAGCGTATCGAATTTCCGGGCTTCTTCCGAGCTTATGTCGAAGGCTCGGATGATCCGGATGCGGCCCTCGATGACCAGGAGGTGATCTTGCCGTCACTGCAGGTGGATGAGCGCGTCGCCTGCCAGGAGCTAGAAGCCATTGGTCATGAAACCAAGCCACCCAGTCGCTTCACTGAGGCGGCGCTTGTCCAGGCCCTTGAACGCGATGGCGTGGGGCGTCCCAGTACCTACGCGACTGTTATCAGCACAATTCAGGACCGCGGCTATGTCGTCAAATCCAGCAACCAGTTGATACCCACCTTCATGGCATTTGCAGTGGTGCGGTTGCTCTCTCTGCATTTCCCTGATCTAGTCAATGCCGAGTTCACTGCACGCATGGAGCAGACGCTCGACGAGATTGCCACCGGCGCCGCCGACTGGTTGCCCTATCTACGCGACTTCTATTGCGGAGAAGACGGACTCGAGGCGCAGGTTCAGCGCAAAGAAGAGAATATCGATCCACGCGACATCTACGCACTGGATCTTGATGAACTGGAGGCCAAGGTACGTGTTGGTCGCTACGGTCCCTATGTCGAAAAAGAGAATGGCAATGATATCTTGCGGGCCTCGCTGCCGGCGGATATGGCCCCCGGTGACGTAGAACACGAGGTCATTGAGGAGCTGCTGCGCCAGAAAGACGAAGGACCACCAGTCCTGGGTGAGGATCCCGAAAGCGGCCAGTCCATCTTCTTGATGCAGGGCCCCTACGGGTACTACATCCAGCTGGGGGAAGCCGGTGAAAATGGCGAGAAACCAAAGCGCGTTTCGCTGCCACGCTCAATGCCTCCGGATTCTGTTGGCCTTGACCAGGCGCTGGGCCTGCTGGCGCTGCCTCGCACGTTGGGGGATGATCCTGAAACCGGTGAGGAAATCCAGGCCGGAATCGGTCGCTATGGCCCCTACGTGCGGCGCGGCAAAACCTATAAATCGCTGACTAAAGACGATGATATTTTGACGATTGGGCTTGATCGGGCAGTTGAGCTACTCCGGCAGAAGAAAGGTACGTCCTCGAGTGTCCTGCGTGAGCTAGGCCCACACCCCGATGACGGCGACGTGATCACCCTCAATACAGGCCGCTACGGTCCATATGTCAAACACAAGCGCACCAATGCCAGCCTCCCGAAGGATACCCCACCTGACACTGTAACGCTGGAGATGGCGGTTACGTTGCTCGCCAAAAAGCGGAGTTCTAAGAAATCAACGTCCAAGCGCAAGTCATCCAGCAAGAAGAAGGAAAGCTAAACCTTGCCAATCGGCCCCTGCGATTGGCGACGCAGTCTTCTTCGAGCACTGGTTTTGGCTGGGGGGTTGGTTCTATAATATGAGACAGGTGTCCAAGAGTGTGCACAGGGGGCCGAGGTGGGTTACGTTTTCGTGCGTTATGCGCGTCCTGACAAGCGTTTTGCCGAGCAGCTATCAGACGATCTTGAGCAGGCCGGCGTCGATGTCTGGCGCGGTATCGAGGAGATCGCCCCCGGGCAGAATTGGGGCGAAGCCATCCGAGCGGCCATTGCCCAGGCAGATGCCGTGGTCTATATCTCCAGCCGGGGCTCAATGAACTCCAAGTTGATGCTCAGCGATCTCGAGATTGCGCAGGAAAATGGCGTGACGGTCTTTCCTGTCGTGCGTGATTTCCCGGGTTTTCGCGCGATGCCGAAGCAACTTTATGGCATCGACTGGCTGGATGTCCGCAAGGGCTATGCCGGCGTTCTTGAAAGCTTGCTGGAACGATTGCCTGCGGATACGCGCCAGAACGAGCCGGTGGTCCGCAAGAGCGCGCAGTCGCGGGGCTACGTGTTTATCAGCTATGCCGAGGAAGACACGGCTTTTGTCCAACGGCTACGTCAATTTCTGATGGAGCATGACTATAGCTATTGGGACTATCAGGAAAGCAACCGGGATTACCATACCCAGCTCTTCCTGGAACTTGAGGACGTAATCCGCGAAGCTGTGGCCACTCTAAGCGTTTTGTCCCCTGATTGGAAGCGCTCACCCTGGACCCCCAAAGAGCTCATCTTTTCCGAGCAGGTGCAAACGCCTGTCTTCCTGCTACATGTGCGCGAAATGGAACCTACGCTGCTGACTGCAGGGGTTCCATACATCGATTTTGTCAATGACGAGCCGGGTGGTTTTCGAAAGCTCGAAGCCGAACTGCGTCGCAAAGGCTTACTCTAGAACTTGATGAACAGGTCCATCTGCTGACCTTCGCGTAGAATCGTCGCCTGGGCAACTTCGCCGCGCGCAATCCGGCTCGCTAGCCGGTTGAGTTCAGCCGGGGACCGGAGAGGTTTGCTGGCGAAATGGGTCATAATATCCCCTGACTGGAGCCCCGCACGTCCGGCCGGTGATTGCGCGTTGACCATGCCCACGAATATTCCCTGCGACACCGATTGCGCCTCATCATTGATGCTCGCTAACTTATGCGCCTCAATACCGAGCCGCTGTAGTCCGCTGAGTTGGCGGACCTGTACGGTCAGCCCGCTGCTGCGCTCGCGCCAATTGCCCCGATACAGAAAGTAGCCAGCTGCTGCTATCCCCAATACACTGACTACAGCCATCGGGATCAAACCCGGGCTGTCTTCCACAACGTCCCGGGCCCGCACGTAGTTCCGGTAGGCCGTCTCGTACTCATAATAGCTGAACGTGTCGTCAATGGTCCCGCTGAGCGAACGAGTCAGCTCTTCCCTCTCTGTCGTGAAGCCGGCCTCATTCTCCGCCGGTAACGGATACGTGATCGTGAGGGTTGCACTCAGGGCCAACATTTGCCCGGACTCGCGATCGCTTATGGGCAATGTGATCGTCAGCCGCGGATAGACGGACTCCAGCATCGAGGACTCAGATGCTTCGAAAATAACCTCCTCATTTGTGAACCAATTGTCATCCGGGTTAGCACGGAAAGAGCCGTTGAGTGCGCCATTGGCGCGGACGGCGCCGCGCTCGAAGGCCCATTGACCATCCAGGGTGTCAATTGGCGGAAATTCCAGCGTGAGGGCGACTTCATCCAGGTAGCTGAGGTCAATCGTGAACGTGTCTTGTTCGGGCTCGATAACAAGATCATCATAGTATGTGTCGTAAGCGTCAATGTAGCCGGCTTCTGCGCGCTTCTGAATGGCAGCCAACGTTGCATCTGAAATACCATTGGGCGGATCGGGCTCGGCGACTGTCAGGCCCCGCACGATGGCCAATCCACTCAAGCCGGCAACCGCGACACAGCCGAGCAGGAACCAGGCTTCAATCGAGTAGCTCTGAAACAGGAGATAGGCTGCACCTAACAGCAACAGGATCGAGATCCCAAAAGACCACTCCCACGGAAAACCAAGCAACTGCACAACGAAAACGGCTACTGATCCCGTTACCGAGAACCCAAAGAAGACCAAGATCAATAGCCACCACCAGTTTCCGAGTTCAGACCGTGGTGACCGCATATATATTCTCCCTATCGAGAACCGACTGCTAGAACCCCATGATACTATTGCCGCCATCCAGGAGCAAAACATCCCCGGTGTGGTAGCCGGACTGGTCTGAGGCCAGATAAACCACCGGGCCAATGATGTCCTCTGGCGCTGCGATCCTCTCCAGAGGCGTGCGGTCGGTATAGCGTTTCAGGATATCAGGGCTTCCCCATAGCGCCTGGGCGAAACGGGTTTTGACGATACCAGGCGCGATCGCATTGACCTGGATGTTGAAGCCGCCCAGCTCCTGCGCCAGTGCTTTGGTGAGCATAATCACCGCGGCCTTGCTGACGCTGTAGACACCCATCAGCGGGCCGGGATTGATACCGGCCGTCGAAGCCATGTTGATGATCTTACCACCACCGCTGGCTTGCATTGAGCCTTCGGTAACGAACTTGCTCAGCCAGAAATAGCCCATGAGGTTGACATCCAGGATTTTCTGCCAGTGGCTCGCCTCCGCAGTAAGTAGCGGCCCAAAGTGCGGATTGGTGGCGGCATTGTTTACCAGGATATCGACCTTTCCAAACGCACCAATTGCTGCGTCGACCAGGGCTTTGCACTGCATCGGATCGCCCGTATGGGTGGCCACAGCGCGGGCGGTGCCTCCGTCAGCCTCGATCTCACTGACCACATCGTCCAGCAGTTCCTGCTTGCGGCTGGCAAGCACCACCCTGGCCCCTTCACGGGCAAAGGCGATGGCAATGGCTTTGCCGATACCGCGCGATGCCCCAGTAACAATAGCGACCTTGTTCTCCAATTGCATATAACTACTCTCGCTTATGATTTCCAGGAATGTGAACGTATTTTCTTGAGATAATAGCCGAGAATATAGTCTAGTGCGAAGATGTTTTCACGATTGCGCGAGTTAGGGTACGCTTATCACCGTATCCAGGATAATCAGGGGGAGGACCTAATGCCTGGGAGATATTTCGAAGATCTAGAAGTTGGCCTGAGAATGCGTCACACGCTGGGGCGCACAGTGACCGAAATGGACAATACTCTGTTTTCATCCCTGACGATGAATCCGCAACCACTCCATTTGAATGAGGACTTTGCCGCCAGGACGCAATTCGGCCAGCGAATCGTCAACGGTATTTTCACCCTGGGACTTGTGGTGGGCCTGACTGTCGGCGAACTCACTGATGGCACAATTGTCGCTAACCTGGGGTATGAGCGCGTGGTGCACCCGAATCCAGTCTTTCATGGTGACACGATCTACGTTGAGAGCGAAGTCCTGGAGAAACGCGAATCCCGCTCAAAACCTGATAGAGGGATTGTCAAGCTCCGCCACATTGGCAAGAATCAGGATGGCACCACCATATGCGAAGTGGAGAGAACGGTGATGTTTCTCAAGCGACCATTGGAAGCGAAATAGGAGACGCGATATGCCCTTTGCCGACCATCAAATTCGTCGTGTTCTTTTGTTTATGCCAGGTGATAGTTTCAAGAAGATCACCAAAGGGGCATCACTAGGCGTCGACTCGATTATCATGGATCTCGAAGATGGCGTGGCGCTGAATCGTAAACCGGAAGCACGCCGGACCGTTACCCAGGCGCTGACATCAGGTGAGATCGACTTTGGCGCTACTGAGCGGCTGGTGCGCGTCAATCAGCCTCGCAAGGGCATGCAGGCTGAGGATATTGCGGCCACCATCGTTGGGCGGCCAGATGGCTATGTGCTGCCCAAGGTCGAGTCTGCGCGCGACATCCAGTTGATATCGCATGCGCTTCTAGAGCGTGAATTGCTGCTGGGTATGGAACCGGGCATGATCAAGCTGCTCGCGATCATTGAAACTGCACGTGGCGTGGTTAATCTGCGTGAGATCGCCGCTGCCGATCAGCGTCTGGTAGCCTTGATTTTTGGCGCTGAGGACCTGGTAGGCGACATTGGGGCGGTGCGCTCCCGCTCCGGTGCTGAAGTCTTCTATGCGCGAAGCGCAGTCGTTATTCATGCGGCTGCCTTTGGCTTGCAAGCCATTGATACACCTTTCATTGATCTGGATGATGTAGAGGGCTTGCGTGTGGAGACCACCGAAGCAATGCACATGGGCTATACCGGCAAACTCGCGATCCATCCCCGCCAGGTGGCGCCAATTGTCGATGTCTTCACACCGACAGCAGATGAGATCGCCGCGGCCCAGAAACTCATTGCGGCGCACGAGGAACATCAGGCCAGCGGTGAGGGGGCTTTTGCGTACGAAGGTAAGATGATTGACATGCCGATGATTCGGGCTGCTGAGCGGGTTATTGCCCGCGCGCGCACGGCTGGTATCATCTAGGTTGCGGGGCGCAGGTGTGGGCTAGCTTATCGGCAGCAACGCGATGTCTACTCCGGCAATGGGGTGATCGTCGCGAGTTGTTGGCCGCGCTCGACCGTATGCCCCTTGCGTGCATTCAGGCTACTGATTTGCCCGGCCGTGGGGGCGGTAACACGGATTTCCATCTTCATAGCTTCCAGAATCATCAACGTCTGGCCCTGTTCGACAGTATCGCCCTCCGCGACCAGGACATCCATCACCTGACCTGGCATCTGCGCTTTGAGCGTACCAGATGCTGCCCCGGGACGCTGCGAACGAGCAGTTGAAGTCGGCGTAACCAATTCGTAGTGCCGCGCTTCGCGATCAACGAGCGCGATGTAGTGGTGGAGCACGCCCGTGATATCGCTCTTCATGCTGGCGGTATAAGCGTGCAAGCGCCGTCCATCTATCCAGAGATTGAGTTGACCAGGTTGGGCGCGCTGCAGGCGGATCTCATAGTGGCGGTCACCGATATATGCGGAAAAAGTGCCATCATCGTTGGTTTCCAGGCGGACGTTATAGTCCGTTTCGTTCTCACGATAACGATATTCCATGCCTATTGTCCCATCCGAAAGCGATCTGTTCGTGCCCAGGGGCTATATTGATCACCGTTGCAGCCCCCGTTCCGGCCGCCCATCGCAATCTGTTGTTTGAGCATTTCGCCAATAGCTGCCGCGATTAACACGTGATCCGAGAGCGATGTTTCGGGTGGTTCCCACTCACTCAAATAGTCGTCGACGAAGTGGGTTGTGGCTTCGCCCACAACAAAGACCGGGTGCTGGATCACATCGCGCAGAAATTGGAGGTTGGTTGTCAGTCCTAGGATGACATACTGGGCCAGCGCCCAATCCATTTTCCGGATCGCATCCGCCCGATTATCAGCCAAAACGATCAGCTTGGCGATCATTGGATCATAATGAATTGTCACTTGATCGCCCGATACGACGCCGGCATCGACACGGATTCCCGGTCCTGCCGGCTCAACTGTCCGCAACACCGGGCCGGTGGCGGGCAAAAAGTGGTTGCCCGGGTCCTCGGCATAGACACGGCATTCGATCGCGTGTCCCCGCTGGCAAAGATCGTCCTGGCTGAAGTGCAACGGCTGACCGGCTGCGACCCTGATCTGTGCATTCACAAGGTCCGTGCCTGTCACCATTTCAGTAATCGGATGCTCGACCTGCAGACGGGTATTCATCTCCAGAAAATAGAAGTTCATCTGGTTATCCACGATGAACTCGACCGTCCCCGCATTGACATAATTGACCGCTCGTGCGGCGTTCACGGCTGCTTCGCCCATCTGCAACCGCACGTCGTCCGAGAGAAACGGTGATGGCGTTTCTTCGATGATTTTCTGGTGGCGGCGTTGGATCGAGCACTCGCGCTCGAAGAGATGGATCACATTGCCATGCATGTCAGCCAGAATCTGCACCTCGATATGACGCCCGTCAGCGATGTACTTTTCCAGGAAGATCATGGGATCATTGAAGGCGTGTAGCGCTTCGCGGCGCGCCGACTCGATCGCCTCTGTTAGCCGTTCCGGTTGGTGGACAATGCGGATGCCCTTGCCGCCACCGCCACCCGCGGCCTTTACCATCAGTGGATAGCCAATATTGTCGGCCTCACGCGCAAAGTCATCGAGTGTGGCGGTGCTACTCTGGAAGCCAGGCACGATTGGTACGCCAGCTGCGACCATGATGGCGCGAGCTTCAGTTTTCACCCCCATCTTCTCGATCGCCTCGGCGGGCGGTCCAATGAAGACCAGGCCAGCATCGCGCACCATCCGCGCAAAAGCGGGCGCTTCAGAGAGGAAGCCGTAGCCAGGATGGATGGCTTCGCAGCCCGTCCGCTGCGCGACCTCAACGAGTTTATCGCCCCGAAGATAGGACTCGCCGGGGGTCGCCGGGCCGATAAGATGCGCCTCGTCAGCCAGACGCGTATGCAACGCGTCACTGTCCGCCTCGGAGAAGACCGCAACGGTTTCGATCCCCAGTTCATGGCAGGCGCGAATCATACGGGCCGCGATCTCGCCCCGATTGGCAATCAGAATCTTTTTAAACATTCGGTCCCTCAGTTAGATCGAGCCGTACACCTTTGACCATGGTCGTCAGTATAGCTTGCCAGAACTTCTTCTGATACCAGCTTACTAACGGCCAGGTTAGCCACGTGAACATTGTACCTGGCCGTGCGATAACCTGCATCTCGAACACAACCTCGCCACGCTCAACCGCAACAGCGTAGTCTGCACTTCCCGGTATCGGGTGGCCGCGGGTGGTGCTCGTCTGTATGGTGAAATAGCCGGGCTGGTCATTAAGATCCGCGATCCGCGCTGTTGCCAGTAGGTCGAGTAGACTTCGCCCAGCGAACCGGAGGAGATGGAAGCGCTGGAACAGTAGGTCGCCCGGTTGGGGCAGGCGGCCCTGGCTGTTCCAGATTCCCGTGAACGTTGCCCGGTGAAAGGGGACAAAATCGCAATTGATAAGCCGTGCACGCGCCTGATCGAAAACAGCTGCTACCTCGGGGCCCGGGAAGCTAAGCGTGCGACGATATTTGGCCGTGTGCCATCCCCGTCCGGTGTGCTCATCCCCAGCAGTGTATGAGGCGCCGCGGTCTTGCCATTTCGATGCCAGAATCTTCGCGGTGTCGTCCGCGTGGTGTGCTGGCAGGAAATCGAGTGTCATGCAAACTCACATCCTGAACACACCATAGCGTGTCGTCTCGATAGGTGCGTTCAAGGAGGCGCTCAACGCCAGGCCCAATACCCGGCGCGTCTGCGCTGGGTCCAGAATGCCATCATCCCACAGACGGGCGGTGGAGTGATAAGGGTTGCCCTCGCGCTCATATTTCTCGCGGATGGGCTGCTTGAAACCCTTAAGTTCGTCTTCAGTCATGAGTGCTTCACCATGACGTCCCAGTTGGTCCTGTTTGATCGTCGCCAGGACGTTAGCCGCTTGGTCACCGCCCATAACGCTGATACGGCTATTGGGCCACATCCATAAGAAACGCGGATTATACGCCCGGCCACACATGCCGTAGTTCCCAGCACCAAAGCTCCCCCCGATAATGACTGTCAATTTCGGGACCTGGACATTGGAGACAGCGTGCACCATCTTGGCACCGTCTTTGGCAATGCCGCCCGCTTCATATTCGCGCCCGACCATGAAGCCGGTGATGTTCTGGAGGAAAAGTAGTGGGATTTTACGCTGGCCGCACAGCTCAATGAAGTGGGCTCCTTTTAGGGCGCTCTCGCTGAAAAGAATGCCGTTATTGGCGATAATCCCCACCAGGTAGCCTTCAATACGGGCGAAACCGGTGAGCAGCGTCGTTCCATAGTTCGTCTTGAACTCCCGGAACCGGCTGCCATCGACAAGCCGGGCGATGACCTCGCGGGCATCATAGGTTTCACGGAACGTGGTAGGAATAATGCCATACAGCTCTTCTTGGTCGTAGTGTGGCTCCTCCGGGGCGGCGATATCGAGTTCAACAGTCTTCTCGGTATTCAGGGAGGCGATGATCTCACGCAGCATCTCGATAGCGTGCATATCATCCTCGGCGAAGTGGTCGGCGACACCGGAGATGTGGGTATGCACGTAGGCCCCACCGAGGTCTTCGGCAGATACTTCCTGGCCAGTGGCGGCTTTCACCAGAGGTGGCCCCCCCAGGAAGATGGTTCCGGTTTTGTTGACGATGATCGACTCATCGCTCATCGCCGGCACATAGGCGCCCCCAGCCGTGCAACTCCCCATGACGGCCGATATCTGGGGGATACCCTCTGCACTCATGACGGCTTGGTTATAGAAGATGCGCCCAAAATCGTCATGATCGGGGAAAACTTCGTCCTGCATGGGCAGGAACGCGCCCCCGGAGTCAACAAGGTAGACACACGGCAGCCTGTTCTGGAGTGCGATTTGCTGAGCCCGCAGATGCTTTTTGACCGTCATGGGATAGTAACTGCCTCCCTTGACAGTGGCGTCGTTGCCAATAATCAGGCATTCCTTACCAGATACGCGCCCGATGCCCGTCACGATACCCGCGGAAGGTACATTGCCGTCGTACATGTCCCAGGCAGCCAGAGCCCCAATCTCCAGGAACGGTGACCCTGGATCCAGCAGCCGGTCGATCCTTTCGCGGACAAATAGTTTACCTTGTTCCTCATGGCGTTGGTGGTATTTCTGGGCGCCACCCTGGCGAACGCGGTCAAGATGCTCCCTGAGTTCTTCTACCAGGGCCCGATTGTGAGCTGCATTGGCTTTGAATTTCTCGTCGTTTGGGTCAATATTTGAGGCGATGGGTTGCATATGTTTTCACCATAGTCTAGAGGGATCAACAGAAGTGTTTATTCCTCAGGTGCATTAAGTGATGGTGCCATTCGCGAGACGGTGTCTTCGCCCAATCTGTCGACGAGTTTGCGGCGTAGTTTCGGGGTTTCTTCGCGCCACTTGTCCTGCAATTGTTCTTTGCTGGCACGGTATCCGTCTCCGGCGTGAGTGAGTATACCACGAGCCAGCGTTGGTGCCGATGTGATCAGCCTCTGGAGGTCGGTGCTGCCGCAGGTAGGGCAGGGTGGTGGTGAAGCATCCATTTTATGGACCGCTTCAAAGCGGTGGTCACAGGATTTGCAACGGTAATCATATGCTGGCATGTTCCAGTTCTCCATATCCCGATTCAGATACTTGAACCGATTCTAGCATGAAAACGGTCACAACCGAACCAGTGTATGGGTGAAGGGTCGCCAGCGGCATGATACTGCTCGCTCAAGTTGGTAGATGTGGTAGTGATTCTTGGGGTTCAAGGCTTTACTGGGGCAATTCAAATGAGGACGACAAGCGATGTACTGTGGCCTGGCAACCCCCGCAACACTCGTGGCGTGTGGCACCGGCGGAGAGTAGGAAGTCACGGATGTCAGTCTTGCCAGCGTGCACGGCAGCTTCCATTGCGGTCTCGCCCCAGGTTGCACACGCGTCAACAAGTTCAGGGTGAAGCAGCAGCAAGCGTTTCACTTTGCCCAGATTCTGGTGAGAAAACTGAACAAACTCGTCAATTAGGGCCTGGTCTAGCATGGGCGTTGTGCTCATCAGGATTGGCTCCTCTCGATGATGGCTAACTATAGAGGTAGTCGAAGAGCTTGTCGGGCAGTTCAGCGATGGTGTCCTTCTGGAAACGGTAGGAGATGTTACGGTGGTCAATTGGTTCCTCGACGATTAGCCCCCCGTCACGCAATTGCGCTAGATGTCGCGACACCGCTGAGGGCGATAGATTGAGCTTGGCCGCAATTTTTTTGCCGTTGATCTCGCCACCGCTATGCGCGATCAGACGCAGAATTCGCAAGCGTGTGTTGTCTCCCAGAGCGCGGAGCGTACCCAAGGCTTGTTCTTTGTCGCTTTCTAGCTGAAGTGCGCGTGCTTCAGTGTGTTCGCTGTCAAATAGTACAGTGACATTGCCGTAGCCAAAGAACATAAACGCTCGATGCGGTAGCAGGTACAACGGGATGAACACGATTTCAGTAAAAGGCAGATCGGCTGGCAGGGGTGGGGGAAGTTCGAGTTTGCGGCCGAGGAGGTGCTTGGCCAGCGCATCACTGCCCTGCTGGGTTAATATGCGCTCCGTCTCCATCAGACCTTTTTCCCAGTGCGGCTGCAACGTGTCCACAAATTCGGCGAAATAGGCATCCCAGTAGTACTGCCACAGGTCCGCTACACGGTTCTGAAACCCTGCTACGTCGCGCAGGATCAAACTGAGTGATGTCTCGTTGGACCCCGTATCACTGCCTGGCGGGCAGTATTCACCAAAGTTATCGTTGATCGCCTCAATAATCGCTTCGGCCTCGAGCCCTGTCTGGGCGATGATCTCAGGGGTGATGCGCCGCCCCACCATGTAGAAAACGAATACGGTTGGCGACATCTGCCGGAGATATTGGATGAAGCCCGGCACGTCGTGGTGAGATGGATAATCAACCGCTAGCTCGAAGAACTCGAAACCCTTGTTGAACAACCCGTAGATCTCATTTAACTCATCCCAAAGATCCCGGGGCAACTCATGACGGATCTGGTTTGCCCATGCTGTACGTCGCCTGGGGTATAGCAGAGTCGTCAAACTCATCATCATCTCGTATACGGATGATGTCTGGAACCGGATTGTGGGGACGAGTTCATCGTCGGATGTTATTTCGACATGGGGCATGGGGTGCGTTTTCTTCCTTATGCGATTATTGTCTTCAGGTTGAAAACCTGCTAACGCAGATGACTGCACTTACGATATTGCCGCTACGATTATACAGGCGATCCATCGGAGAAGTATTAGCATTTCGACAACAACCTATTAGAGCTGGCGGGGGAGCTCGAGCTAGTCCAGCTCCCGTACCGCCTAGTGAATGGCTTCGAGATAGGCTTGGGTGATTTGTTCGACGATCATCTTCATCTCATGGGCTCGGCGGGGCAGAGTGATCACCTCATCCGCGCCGAACTCGTATGCCCGGGCACGTGAGCGATGGTGAATCTGGTGGCCAACAACAAGGATGGGGACTACGTCGTGGCTATTGCAGATATAGGGCGCAAGTGCGATGTTGTCTGGTGCGTCATGTTCAATACCAATAATGACAAGATGGACCTCGAGCTGGTCCATGATCTCAATCGCCGACGCCTGGTCGCGGGCACTGTAGAGCGTAACATCCAATGGCAGAAGCCGGCTGAGGGTATCGGCAAATATATCGGCCGCGCCGTTGCAACGGTCGATAACGAGGAGCTGGACGGGGCAGCTTACAGGCTGCAACGTATGAACCATCGACTGGGGTCGCGTATTGTTGGGGTGAGCCATCATTACCCTCCTTGTGCAAATCTGCAATTGCGTAATTGTGCAACTGTGGTATCAATATACCATTTTGGATGACAGAAGTCAAGAGGTCCGCACGTCAATAGGCTTTAAATATCAGCTTGCTTCTGGTAGAATGGCCTCGTATACTTTCGGTTGCATAATTGTGCAATTGTAAACTCGTATCCCGGCATCTGCAAGGAGTTGTGCGTATCATGGCAAATCTAACCCCCGAGCAAACCGGCGCAGAGAGTGTTCGCTGGAAGCTTGACGATCTCTATCCGGGCATGGAATCCACTGAACTCCAAAACGATATGGAGGCAGTGACCGCAAAGGCAGCGGATTTCAATCAGCGCTATCGCGACCGAATCGCGGCCCTTGACGCCGCTGGACTCTATTCTGCATTGCAAAGCTTCGAGGAAATAACCGAGACACTGAACCGCTTGGAGACCTATGCCTACTTGCAATGGACAACGGACACCTTGAACAGTGATTTTGGGCGGTTTCTGTCAAAGATCAGGAAGTTCAGGGCTGGTGTTGAACGACAATTGGTCTTCTTCCGGCTGGAACTGCTAGCAGCGCCAGAGGCGCTTACTGCCCAAGCGGAAACTCCTGCCCTTAAGCCCTACCGGCACTGGCTTATCGTGATGCGCCAGTCAGCACCGTTTGTGCTAACTGAACCTGAAGAGAAGCTTTTGCATGAGGTGTCCTTGAGTGGAGCTCAGGCCTGGAAACGGTATTTTGGCGAGGTCATGAGCAAGGCGCGCTATGATCTTGATGGCAAACCGCTAACACAGTCAGAGGTATTGCGGGCCCTCTATTCGCCGGACCGCGATCTGCGCCACCGTGCGGCTGAAGCCTTAACCACCGGCTTATCCGCGTTGACGCATACCACGACGTTCATATTCAACACACTGGGCCAGAACAAAGCAACTCTTGACGACATGCGTGGTCACCAGTCATGGATTGAGTCACGCAATATTGACAACCAGACCGACGACGCCACTGTTGAGGCATTGGTTACGAGCGTCACAGGCCGGTACGGTATTGTTGCACGTTACTATCGTTTGATCCAACGTCTGCTGGGCTATGATACATTATATGATTATGATCGCTATGCGCCGGTCTCACAGACTGAATGGCATTTCGAGTGGAACAAAGCCCAGAAATTGGTGCTGGATGCATTCGAGCAGTTCACCCCACGTATGGCGCATATCGCCAGCCAGTTCTTTGACAATCAGTGGATTGATGCTGCTCTGGCGCCGAACAAACGTGGTGGCGCGTATAGCCACCGCGCTGTCGCCAGCGTGCACCCCTATATCCTCTTGAACTATGTTGGCAACGCGAAGAGCGTTATGACACTGGCCCATGAACTAGGTCACGGGGTTCACCAGTATTTGGCGCGAAAGCAGGGTGGCCTTCAGCAACCAACGCCTCTGACAACGGCTGAGATGGCATCGACCTTTGCGGAGATGTTGACCTTTGACGCTTTGATGCAGCAAACCGACGATCCACGCCGCCGCTTGTCCATGCGCCTTGAAAAGATCGCGGACACATTCGCGACTGTATTCCGTCAGATTGCCATGAACCGATTTGAGGAGGGGATGCATACGCGGCTCCGTGCCGAAGGTGAGCTGACAACCGATCAATTCTCTGACATCTGGCTACAAACCCAACAAGACATGTTTGGGGAAAGCCTGGTTTTGCGCGACTCATACCGGCTCTGGTGGAGCTATGTGCCGCATTTCCTGGCTGTACCGGGTTATGTATACGCCTATGCCTTTGGCGAACTCCTCGTCTGGTCACTATATGCTCGGTACCAGTCGCAACCGGAAGGGTTTGCCGAGACCTACCTGGATGTGCTTTCCCGTGGTGGGTCGGTCTGGCCGCATGAGTTGGTCGCTCGCCTCGGGGTTGATCTGCAGGATGCTGGTTTCTGGAATCAGGGCCTGGATCTGGTTGAGGAGATGGTTGTTGAGGCCGAAACGGAGGCTGCTGCTCTTGACTATGAGGTTTTGTCATAGGTGTGGAAGGCAATCGTTGGCCAGTCGAAGGCTGTAACTTGGTTGACATGCTTAAGAACACCATGCTAGAATCCCGGCGATGCTTGTCGGAATGGATACACGCGGCATCGAAAACTGTGGGTAAATGTGGGGCCGCTTGGCTCGGGAGTTTGTGATAGATGTTGACGACTGCTAAAAATGGGTTGGTCCTGCGGTCAGCCCTCGTTGCTATGATGATCTTGATGGCAATCCCGGTACTGGGGCCGGCGGAGATTACGCCGTCCAATGTTGCGCAAGCACAAGGCCCTAACTTGTTGCAGAATACAAATTTCTCAAACGGGTTCTACGGCCGCGAGGGTATTGACGGCCAGATTCCACTAAATTGGGACTTGTGGGCTGATGGTCAGCCCCCGGCGACCGACTACAACCAGTTCTTGCCATATGCCCGCTCTGCGCCTGGCTCCTGGATTCTGAAGGGTGGCTATGTTGCCTGGACGGGCGGCGGTTTCCAGACGGTTACCGTTGAGCCGGGCAAGACCTATCGGTTCACGATCTATGGCTTTCTCTGGACGTGCGATGATCGCGAATTCTCCTGTACTGGCCCTGATGGCCGCTCGTCAGACACAAGTTTTGGTGCGCGGGCTAAGGTTGGAATTGACCCCACCGGTGGCACGGATGGGCTGGCCAGCACTGTGCTGTGGTCCACCCCTCAGGAAGCCTATGATGCGTTCTACGCATTGACGGTAGATGCTGTGGCGGAGTCGACCCAGATGACCGTCTTCTTCTACACTACTGTAGCAGCAGCCCCGGCGCTGCGTGAAACCTACTGGGACGATGCCTCCCTGGTCGCGCTGCCCGAAGGTGAGGGCAATCCGCTGAATGCCGGTGCCGCGCCAGAAGGAGAGGATCCGCTGCCAGAGCCACCGCAAACAGTGCCATTTGTGTCACCGCAGTCTGCTCAACCCGATGGTAGCGTGGTGCATGTGGTTGCCGAAGGCGATACCTTTGATAGCATTCTGGTGGCGTACCGTTATCTTGGTGTAACGCGCGACGACTTGCTCGAGCGCAATGGTTGGGAAGAGCCCCCGCGTTGGATATTCATGGGAGATCGCATCACGATACTACCAGCCGGCTCGGTCAATCCGGAAACCGGTGAGGTCATCAGCAATCCTTCAGATCGACCAGGGACGGGAACCGGTACCGGTACAGATGAGGACGAGAGTACCGAGGATCCATCCGACGAATCAGAATCTGATGAGGCATCTGACGAGTCTGATTCTGAACAAGAGGGTGATGAGCCAGCCGCGCCCACCGTGGAAATCGATGATAGCGATATCGTCAAGGGTGGATGACACTTGGGTTAGTCTGATGGCGTGAGGTTGGAGCTCAAAGCCTCGCGTAGGCCATTATAGAAGAAGCAATGATGCTGCAGCTTTTCCTGCGGCATTATTGTTGATACCGGCGATTAGCGTTTGCTCAGAAATGGAACTTCGGCCAGCACCCGGGTGTCTGTAGGTTGATGATCCATAGAATTTGCGCCAGGGGACACCCTGCTTTAGCGGGGTGGGGAATGG
>JAADYW010000271.1 GCA_010092845.1 Chloroflexota bacterium | reverse complement strand
TGTTGCAAGGCAAACCCGACCGTGGCGAGGGCTTCGTCAAGAAGAGCCGGGTAGTCGGGGATAACACTATCAAGCAGAAGATCATAGTAGAAGCTGGGGATGTCTGCTGTAAGGTGCTGGCCGGCGATGTCGAGCAGGAAGCGTCCATCCTCGTACGGAATCCGCGTCCGCTGGTGTTGCTTGACGGCCGCACTGAATATCGCCAGCAAGCTGCTGTCGTGTGCGTGCAGATGAAGATCCAGCAGAAATAGCTCCACAAGGGGTTCCTTGCGCGGGCGCTCCTGGTGCCGGTTCAATATATGGGTCAGTGTCTGGGTGAAAAACCCCTCAATGCTCCCTTCCAGATACCGGTGGACGAATTGCCGGCTGAAATACAGGTTCAGCCCTTCGCCGATAAGCCTGGAATGTGTTGGCGGGCAATCGCCCGAGGGGTAGAGTACCGATTTCTTGGCCCCCTGCCACGACGCCGTGGTGTAGAAATGCATCAATTCATGGGCCAGCCCATCCAGCAGGAAACGGTGGAAGTCTTCATAGCCAAAAATGCGCCGCAGATAAGCTGCATCATCTGGCCCGTAGCTCACAATCCCATTGAGCACGTTCTCTCCGCTGGCGAAGGCGCGGTTGTTGCTAAGACGTTCAAAATCTGGCACGGCCCTGAGGAACAGCACCATGATCTCATCACGTTCCTGGTAGGTGCCGAGGAAGGTTTCCAACCAGCGCATATACTGGTTGATGAAGGTCCAGTACGCTTCAAGCGTATCCGGCAAGGTGATCCCGTGCTGGCCCAGCAACAGAAAACTGATATCCTGCGCTTTGCCATGATAGGTCTCAATGAATGGGATCTGCTTGGTAGAGCAGTAGATGAAGAAGCCTTCCAGGACAGCGGGACTCGGATTGCGGTCTGGCAGATTGGAGAATATTCCCCAGCCCACCGGCACATCCTGAACTGCCATGTCCAGACTGACATCACGGTAGATTTCAGGTAGGTCTTCTGGATAAGGAAGAATCCCCGTGCTGAGAAAGATCTCCTGCGTGTTGATAAACGGATAATTCAAGCCAACCAGGCGATCAAAGCCGACGCACTGGGTATAGGGTGTATATACCTGATATTCCAGACGGAAGATCTGGGCATTAATGGTGAGCGTTTGGTCCGTTCGCGACATGTACACTGGCCGTCCCGCATCATCATAGGCGTTGAGGTTCTGGACTTCGAGGCCAGTTCCTCGGTCCAACGCGGCCAATGTGAGGATGGTTTGCGGTTCAGAAGTCTGGCATGCGAATGATATCTGGATGACACGCTCGCGATAATGTTGCATGCTGATGGTGGCCGTAATTCTCATCGCACCCTCGCTGGCTAGAGAATAAGCATTGCATCGCCAAAACTGTAGAATCGGTAACCCATCTCAACGGCTTCCTGGTATGTCTCCAGAATGAGTTCACGCCCTGCAAAAGCGCTGATCATCATGAGCAGTGTTGACTTAGGGAGGTGAAAATTCGTCTGCAGGACATCAACTGCCTTGAAGTGAAAGCCCGGGGTTATGAACAGATCGGTTTCTTCCTCAATTGCCACCACCGGCCGCCAGGGGCATAACTTCTCCGCCATGTTGTTGAGTGTGCGCTGCACACTCTCCGGGTCATTATACTCTGTACCGAACGCCGCCGAACGGATGGCCGCTGTTTCGAGAGTCCGCGTGCTGGTGGTGCCGATGGCGACGATCCGGCCGCCGGCCAGCTTGGCTTCGTTGATCGTTCTGGCATCATCAGGCGACAGCAGGGCATATTCGCGGTGGATCTTGTGCTTGGTGATGTCTTGTTCTCGCACTGGCCCGAACGTGTCCAGGCCAATGTGCAGGGTGCAATACGCGAGCTTGATACCGCTACGCTGCAGATCAATGAGCATGTCCCCTGTGAAGTGCAGCCCGGCTGTCGGTGCCGCCGCTGATCCCTCGGAACGGGCATAGACGGTCTGGTAGCGCTCTGGATCCTGCAGCGTGGTGGTGATATAAGGTGGCAACGGCACCTCACCGATGTCGGTAAGGTGAGGCGCTAGCGGTTCTGCAAACTCGATTACCCGCTCGGCCTCGATACCTTCTGCGACGACGGTCGCGGCGACGGTCTGGTCGCCAACCTGCAGGCTTAACTCGGTTCCAGTCGTGACGCGCCGGCCGCCTACCATCGTCTCCCAGCGCGTATCCGCGAGTTGGCGTAACAACAGGATCTCGACACTTCCCCCCGTCTCTGTCTTGACCGCCTGGAGCCGCGCAGGAATGACGCGGGTCTGGTTCAATACCAGGACATCACCGGCCCGCAGATACTCGGGTAGATCACTGAATTGGCGATGTTCGCGCTTACCGGTGGCGCGATCCAATACCAATAGCCGCGAGGCATCTCGTGGTTCTACCGGTGTCTGGGCAATGTAATCGGGTGGAAGCTCGTAATCGAAGTCCTCTAGCTGCATCAATCCAGTAACCTCACAATGATATTGAGAACAATCGTCAGGACCACACTTATTAGAATCATGCTCACAATCGGGGCGAAGCACGTGAAATTATCGCTCTCAATCCGGATATCGCCCGGCAAGTTGCCGAATTGCCGCAGAACGGGTATGCGGCTGAAGAGCAGAAACAGGCCGCCAAGGAGCACCATACCACCCCCCAGGAGCAACAATAGACGCCCAAGCTGTGCTAAATCCATAACAACCTCTCCACTTAAAACAGCGTGTCCTGGCGCGGCGGCGTCTGGTCAGCCATACCCAGATGTTCATAAGCACGCCGCGTCGCGACGCGGCCACGAGGAGTGCGTTCGAGAAAGCCGAGCTGGAGCAAGAAGGGTTCGATCACGTCCATAATGGTGTCCGATTCCTCACTGATTGAAGCTGCAATGGTCTCCAGCCCAACTGGTCCGCCATCAAAATTCTCGATAATCGCCAGCAGCACGCGGCGGTCAATATCGTCCAGCCCCAGCGCATCGATCTCCAGCAGGCCCGCTAGGCACTCTGAAGCAACCTCTTCTGTGATTAAGCCGTCTGCGCGCACCTGAGCATAATCCCGCACGCGCTTGAGCAGACGCAGCGCGACACGGGGCGTCCCGCGCGAACGGCGGGCGATTTCCGTCACGCCAGCGTCCTCAGCTTTGACTTTCAACTTCTGAGCGGCGCGCCGGACAATCGCCTCCATAGCATCCTGGCTATAGAAATCCATGCGGATAACCACACCAAAGCGATCTCGCAGCGGCGCGGTTAGCAATGCCAGGCGGGTTGTCGCGCCAACAACTGTGAAGCGCGGCAAGTTGAGGCGCACGTTCTTGGCAGCTGGCCCCTTACCGATCACAATGTCCAGCACGAAATCCTCCATCGCCGAGTAGAGAACCTCTTCGACTGGACGTCCTAGGCGATGAATCTCGTCGATGAAGAGGATATCATGGGCGCGCTGGTGTGTTAGGATAGCTGCCAGATCGCCGGCACGTTCGATGGTTGGTCCTGCAGTTGTCTTAATATTGGCGTCCATCTCGTTAGCCAGAACATGCGCCAGCGTGGTCTTGCCCAATCCCGGTGGACCGTAAAACAGAACATGATCCAGTGCTTCAGCCCGCTGTCTAGCTGCCTCGATCAGGACTTTGAGATTCTCGACGACTCTCTCCTGACCGACATAGTCCTTCAGGTAGCGCGGGCGTAGTGCTGCATCAAGATTCGGTTTCTCGTTGGGAAGACGGCGACCGTCTATCTGGCGATTTGGTTGACTCATGGGTTTTCCTCTAAACCATCAGAACACATGTAGTATACAAGCCGGGGGGAGCCTGTCGCAATACAGGGTTGTCGTATGCGGATTGACTCATGGGACCGGGGATAGGTATGATTTCAAACAGATAGCCGCGAGCGAAGGAGTAACGTGATGTCATTTTTTAGCGGTGGTCGTCGCCAGAGCCAACCCTCTTCATGGAACCGACAGCCAGATGAAGAGCCACCCCATAGCAACCCCAAGGCCGCTCAGCCAGTCCGCCAACCGGTTGGTTTCGAGACGGTACTCGGTGCGAATTCAACCTTGCGCGGCGAGTTGAAAAGCCAGGCCAATGTCCGACTCGATGGCACATTCGAGGGGGACCTGCACATTGAGGGCAATGTGCTTGTCGGGGAAACGGGGAAAATCACAGCCGACATCAACGCCAAGAACGTTGTGATCGCCGGCGCTGTCCGCGGCAATGTGAGCGGCAACAAGGTCCAACTCCTCAGGACAAGCCGTGTTTGGGGTGATATCAGCGCCGCTGCAATTACCACCGAGGAGGGCGCGTTTATTGACGGGAAGATCACCATGGTCCGGCATGATGCTTCCGTACAGAGCTTTGATCTCGCCACCCTGCCCGACACAGGGCCGGGTGAGCCTGCTCCTCAACACGAAGACGATGTCGAAGTGGTGATTGGCGAAGCCGTTGAGGACGAATAGCGATGTTGTGGTATATCTTAGTCACGCTGTAGGTGGAGCAGTTTCTCGAGTGCCTCTGCTTTCCAGGCTAGCTGTAGCATGTGATTGGCCTTAAGAGGGCCTTGTTCGAGGCGCGATTCGATGAATGCAAGCTGATCATTGAGAACTGTGGGGGGTTGGTTAACGAAAAGCCAATACCATATCCAGAAGAAATGAGTGGCTTTGGTGAAATCAAGCTGGTCCTCAGGGTACGACACGATCATGTCGTACAACTGGCGAGAGAGCGATGACATCATAGACCTCGTATATAATTGTGGCATCCAGCGCAAAGCAAATAATCTGGTGTATCACAGAAGACAGTACACGATCTGATATTGGTGGATCTTAAGCAATGGAGTATATTCTTATTACCATGCTCATGACTTGAAGTTCCAATATGTGGACTGTAAAGCTCCATGTGATGTGTCCCTGAGGGCATTATAGCACCAAATTGCGGACCATGTTTTGGTACTCCATTTAGGTTTGGTTCTACCCTTGTGTTTTTGTGAAACATGTAAACTAATAACTCTAGTTTTGAGGTGAAGCCCCTTGATATTTGATACAACGATCGTTCCTGAAGACCTGAATACTATCCCCGATCTTGCGCGCGAGATCGAAACTCGCGGCTTTGATGGAATGTGGACGCCCGAGACTGCCCACAATCCCTTCTTGCCACTCACGCTGGCGGCACATACCACAACGCGATTGGCGCTGGGTACAGCGATTGCCCTCGCTTTTCCACGTAGCCCCATGACAACAGCCTATATTGCCTGGGACCTGGCAGCACAGAGTAAGGGCCGCTTCATCCTGGGGTTAGGGACCCAGGTTAAGGCCCATATCACCCGTCGCTTTAGTACAGAATGGGGTAGCCCAGGACCACGCTTACGAGACTATATTCTTGCGCTGCGTGCCATCTGGCATGCCTGGCAACACAACGAACGACTGAATTATCGGGGTGAGTTCTATAGCCACACATTGATGACTCCCTTCTTCCAACCCGCCCCGATTGAGCATCCTGAGATTCCAGTGTATATTGCGGGGGTGAACACCTATCTCTGCCAACTCGCTGGCGAGCTTTGCCAGGGTTTTCATGTCCATCCCTTCCACACCGCTGATTATCTGCGCGATGTGGTCATCACCAATGTGGAGAAGGGTGCAGCTAAGGCTGGCCGCAGTCGCCAGGATGTTGCCCTGACGTGTGCCATATTCGTTGTCACCGGTGCGAATGACAACGAGCTGGAAAACGATAAAGTGATGGTAAAATCGCAGATAGCATTTTATGCTAGCACGCCAAGCTATCGCGCTGTTCTGGAATATCATGGCCTGGGTGATCTGCAGGACCAACTGAGCAAGATGGCCCGTGAGGGGCGCTGGATGGAAATGCACGAACTGATTAGCGATGACATGCTGGAGAAGTTTGCTGTCGTGGCTACACATCATGACCTGCCGCACAAAGTTAAAGCGCGCTACGACGGGCTACTCGACCGGGTGGCTTACTATATGCCCTTCCAGCCGGGCGAGCGCGAAGCAATGTGGCAGGCTTCACTTGACGTTTTTTCGCAATAGCGTAGAGGGGTAAGTTGTCTGATGAATGCGCTTGACTATGCTCGCCAGCACTATGACCGCTTTGTTGAAGAACTTTTCGACTTCTTGCGGATCCCGAGTGTCAGTACCGAAGCTGCACGTAAGCAAGATATTCAACGAGCCGCGAATTGGCTGGCCGCGCACTGCCGCCATGTTGGGTTGGAGCGTGTGGAAGTTTTCGAGACCCCTGGCCATCCGATCGTCTACGCCGAATGGCTAGGGGCGAAGGGTGCCCCGACGGTGCTGGTGTATGGCCACTATGATGTCCAGCCTGCCGAGAAGGCAGATGGTTGGGACACTGAACCCTTCACGCCAGCGATTCGGGATGGCAACATCATTGCACGCGGTGCGACCGACGACAAAGGGCAGCTCTTTGTTCACCTGAAGGCCTTTGAGGCATTCATGCAAACCGCTGGCACGTTTCCGGTTAACATCAAAATGCTCTTTGAAGGCGAGGAAGAGACCAGTTCGCTCAATCTGGGCCCCTTTATCGACGCCCATCAGGATCTGCTGCGCGCGGATGTAGCGGTGATCTCCGACACGGCTATGTTTGAGCCAGGCGTGCCCGCTATTCCCTATGGACTGCGCGGCGTGGTCTTGACCGATCTTGAGGTGGTGGGGCCGGCCAATGATCTGCATTCGGGTATGTATGGGGGCACGGTCCACAACCCGATCCACGCGCTCAGCGAGTTGATCGCAACTATGCATGGGGCCGACGGCCAGGTAGCGATCGAGGGCTTCTATGATGCGGTCCGCACCCTGGATGATACTGAGCGCGAGCAACTCGCCAAAATACCGTACACCGAAGCGGTTTGGCAACGCGAGACCGGCGCACCCCAGCCGTGGGGCGAGCCTGCCTATTCTCTGATCGAACGCATTGGGGCGCGGCCAACACTCGATATTGTCAGCATCAAAGGGGGATTTCTCGGTGACGGCACAAAAGCGATTATTCCCCACAAGGCACTTGCGAAACTGAGCTGCCGTCTGGTACCAGATCAGGATCCAGACATGATTATCGAGCTGATACGCCATCATGTCGAAGCCCATACACCCCCCACCGTCCAGGCAACGCTGACCAAGCTCCACACCGCATCGCCGGTCCTCATCAATCGTGATAACGAAGCAATGCAGGTGGCGATTGAAGCCTGCGAAAAGGTGTTCGGCAAGAAGCCGATATTCCTGCTTGTCGGTGGATCGATCCCCGTCGTAACCGATTTCCAGCATAAGCTTGGATTGCCAACGATTCTGCTGGGTTTTGGCCTGCCTGATGACAACTTGCATGGCCCCAACGAGAAATTCAGCATTGAGCAGTTTCAAGTTGGCATCCAAACCATGTTGACTTTTTACAGCCTGTTGCCTGAACGAGTGAACCAGTGACAGCCAGCGAACCCGCAGCCCCTTTTGCTGAACGTGCGCGTTCCCTGGCGCGTATGTTTGTACGGGACCAGCGCTTTGTGCTGGTCCTGGCCAGTGTGATTGGTGGCCTGGCGCTGTTGGTGTTGGTTAGCTTCACGTTTTTCGCCTGGTATGGCGATGATGATGATGTCGGATCGATCTCCGGCCTGGGGATCTGGTTGGGGGGCAGCGATGAGATTCCAAGCCTGAGCCTCGATAACTGGCAGGAAGGCCACGCCGGAATATCCGCTGTGCGTTCGGTGGATCGGTTGCTGATCATCGTCCCGGTGGCTGCGATCACCATCATGGTCCTGGCGGGGATGCTGGTGCGCAAGCAAATGCCAGCCACTCAGGGAGTGCTCGGTATGGCGGTTGTGGCCCTTGTGATATGGCTCTTTCCGCTCCTCTGGCAAGGACTGAGTACTGCTAGCTGGCAGAATGATCTCTCGGATGAGAGCAATAGCGAGAACGTTGAGTCCCAGCTTGAAGTTCTCACGGATCTGTATAGCACCGGAGAGGTAACAACACTGGGTTTTCTGATGGTTGTGATTGGTAGTGCTGGCCTGGCCCTCTTTGCGGCTGACCAGCGCGGACTTCTGGATGGCCCTGATTCTTCGGACTCTGCCGGGGTGGCCGCATCATCATCTGAGCTAGCCGAAGATAGGCTGCAATAGCGGCGGATACAGCCGGTACAGCACGAGCTGGCTGCCAGAGGGTTGATAGGCCACTTCACTGCGGACCTGGTACTGCTGCAGCAAGTGCAGCCAGGGCAGTGCCTTTTCCGCGGATGGTGCGGCCAGATACCGGACCGCATCGGCGTCTTGCAGATGTAGAGCCAGATCTTCTGGCGTGGGAAAATAGACCACCTGGATTGACGGATCAGCGCCGAGATACCACCGAAAGTGCCACCCTATCCAGTTGTCATAGACGATGTGGCCGGCATAGTCTTGATTCAACACCTCACTGAAAGTGGCGATTCCCTGCATTTCATCAGGATCGGTTTGTCCAGTGGATTGCCAGCTAGCTGGCATACTCGCCGTCAGCAGAATAACCATCGCTGTCGGTAGGAGGAGTACGCGTGTACGGCGCGCCCGCGCCAGCAATGCGACGCTACCTGCCGCTGCAAGCAGCAAGAGCAATGGCGCTATCAGATAGACATAGCGATCCCAGATGCCAAACGCAACCAGCCAGTAGATGCCTAGGTAATTGACCAGATAGACCGTGATAAACCAGTAGACCGTACCGTTCTGCCTGGAAGGCGTATACCGCACTGCCATTGTCAGACCAAATAGCGCCGCTGCCAGGAATATGCCCGCAAGGTAGGGAGAACCCGCAATATCACTGATGATACTCAACCATGACTCGGCACGCGGCCAGACCTCATCGCTGCGGATCAACCGCCCGGGATTGTTATTGTGGCTACCCAATTCGATGAAGCTTTGAGCCTGGCGGCTTTCGTCCCATAGCATGATGGCGCCGATAGGGATAGCACTCCCGAGGGCAAAATAACCGATTCTGCGGAGAAGGTGTCCCCAATACATATTGAGATTGTGATGATGCAATAGCCCGATACCGATAACTAGAGGCAAAGCCCATAGGGCTGTCGGCTTCATGATGGTCGCTATGCCAAGAGCAAATCCGGCGCCAGACCATTTTTGGTCGCTTGCCAGCCAGATCCCCAGTAGGACACCGGCCAGCATCGGCGGATCCTGGAAAACCGTTGCCGCATAGCGGATGTCGATGGGGGCGACGACCAGCATTCCCAGCGCCAGCACACCCGTTTGTGCCCGGCTAGAGAGACGTTTTGCGATGCCGTAGAAGGCGGCCAGACTGATCAGGCTGGCGAGTATATTGGGGAAGCGTGCTGCAAAACTGGTTTCGCCAACGAGGAGAAAGCTAGTCCCTACCAGGAAGAATGTGCCCGGTGGTTTGTCGGTGTTAACGGTGTCGAGGTTCCAGTCACCCTGAGGGACCATCTGGCGTGCGAAATCGGCGAAGAGTGCTTCGTCCGCGTGAAGCGGTGCCTGCCGTGCAGCGCCATGTATGCGTAGTGTCGCCCCCAGAAGCAACAGGAGGACTACTAACCAGAGCCTATTCGGTGAAGCGGTACCGGAAGAGTGTCCATAGGGCAATGAAGAAGTCATACCACTTGATCTTCTTGCCTTCGTCCCATTCGCGCCCATTGTAGGAGATCGGTACCTCATAGATACGATATCTGCGCTTAAGGATCTTGGCAGTTACTTCTGGCTCAATCTCGAACCCGGTCGAGCGCAGGTTGAGTTCCTGGATAACATCCGATCGAAAAACCTTGTAACAGGTCTCCATGTCGCTGATGATTGAGTTGTATAAGACATTGGTGATCAATGTCAGGGTACGGTTAGCGACCATATTCCAGAAAAACATCGCTTTGCGCGGTCCCCCCAGAAAACGTGAACCGTAGACGACCTTGCTGATCCCCTCGTGGATAGGTCTTAAGAGGACCGGATAGTCACGCGGATCGTATTCTTGATCGGCGTCCTGGATCAAGAAGATATCACCCGTGGCGTTGGCGAAGCCTGTGCGCACGGCTGCACCTTTGCCCTTGTTGTGCTCATGCATGACCACGCGAACAGTGTCACTCTCCAGGCTGGGAAGCAAATCGCGTGTCCCATCCGTTGAGCCATCATCGATAATAAGGATTTCATCGGCCAGTCCCGTGCGTAGGACACGCTCAACCACGGATTCGATCGTCGAGACCTCGTTATAACAGGGGATGATGATGCTGAGCTTAAGTTGTGTCTGGTCCTCCACTGTGGTTACCCCTCCATAACATGTTGTGTACCGGTTAATGAATATCTTTGTGTATAATAACGGTCCCGGAAGGATAAATCTACTGTTAGCTCAAAATGATTAGGAGATCGCTGCGTATGCGTCATCTACTACTTAATACGTTTAGCATTGTGGCCTATTCTGCTGAGGAGCAGGCATGGGGCGTCGCCGTTGCCAGTAAATTCCTGGCGGCGGCATCCGTGGTCAGTTGGGCCCGTGCCGGCAGTGGCGCGATTGCGACTCAAGCCTTTGCCAAGCTCGGCTTTGGCCCTGATGGCTTGGACCTTCTGGCCGACGGTATGAGCGCGTCGGAGGCGTTGGAGCGGCTGCTTGCAGAAGATCCCAAAGCCGCTCACCGACAGGTAGGCATTGTTGATGCTCACGGCAATGCCGCTGCACATACCGGCGATGAGTGTTTTGACTGGGCCGGGCACCGCGTTGGCGACGGGTTTACATGCCAGGGCAACATCCTGGTGGGTGAAGAAACGCTCGATGCAATGGCTGAGACGTTCCAGAATTCTCAGGGTGAGTTGGCAGACCGCCTCATCGCGGCTCTTCTGGCTGGGGATACGGCAGGTGGTGACAAGCGCGGCAAGCAGTCCGCCGGGATCCTGGTGGTAAAGCCTGGCGGCGGCTATGGCGGTGACACGGATCGCTATCTTGACCTGCGCGTCGACGATGATCCGGAACCTGTGGCACGTCTGGCCAACCTGGTGCGCTTGCATCACCTGTACTTTGGCGAGACCAAGCCGGGAGACTTGATCCCTATTGACAAGCAGGTTGCTCAGGAATTGCAGCAGCTCCTCAAGGAGCTGGGACATTATTCCGGGTCTGTTTCCGGCGTTTGGGATCAGGCTACCAAAGATGCTTTTTGGGCCTTTTGCGGGATGGAGAATCTCGAAGAACGTTGGTCGCCGGAGAAGCAGCCGGACTACATTGATCGGGTTGTGCTGGACTTCATTCGAGCGAGGTATACAGCGTAGAAATGGATGTGCTGCGTATTTTTGGCGTTCCGATGGACCTTGGGCAGACACGGCGCGGGGTTGACATGGGACCGAGCGCTGTACGTTATGCGGGCCTTCAGGAACGGCTCGAAACCCTGGGATATGAAGTGCATGACGGGGGTAACATCGAGGTCGCACAGGTTGAGGAAATCAAGGACCGCGACGAGACCCAGAGTGTCCCCGAAGAACACGCGCGTTGCCTGCCAGAGGTTAGCCATGTGTGCGAACGTGTCTACCAGCATACCGTTGCCTCAGTTGATGCGCATGAGCGGGTCATCTTTATCGGGGGCGATCATAGTATCAGTATTGGTACCGTTGCAGGAGTAGCACACCATGCGGCTGTCGGCTTGATCTGGATAGATGCACATGCCGATATCAATACACCGGGGACCACACCATCAGGCAATATCCATGGGATGAGTGTGGCGACCCTACTAGGCGACGGTCCGCGTGAGTTGACGGGTATTGGCCAGCCGGGAGCCAAGCTGCGCCCTGAACAGGTCGTCATGATTGGTGTCCGTGATCTGGATATGGGGGAGCGCGAGAAGATCCGCCAATCCGGGATTTCTGTGTTCACCATGCGGCAAATTGACGAGCTGGGAATGGGAACGGTTATCAGGTTGGCGTTGGAACGCCTTCGCCAATATGCTAGACTGCACATCAGTCTGGATCTCGATGGCCTTGATCCGGAGGTGGCACCTGGTGTCGGCACGCCTGTTCCCGGTGGCCTGAGCTATCGCGAAGCACATTTGCTGATGGAGATCCTGGCGGATAGTGGCAAGGTTCGCTCGATGGATATCGTGGAAATCAATCCGATACTGGATGATCGG
>JAADYW010000270.1 GCA_010092845.1 Chloroflexota bacterium | reverse complement strand
TAATGGTTGTTGTACGATGCCAAGGTCTCGGCGAAACGGCGCAAGCGGGTATCCACGGCCTCGTGAACAGCCGCTGGGTGCTTGCCGGTGAGGAGTGATATCCCTTCATCCACAGTTTCGATTGCATATATCGAGAATTCGCCGCGCTCAACCGCCCGCACGACCTCATCGTTGAGCATCAGATTGTGCCGGTTAGCGCGGGGGATAATCACGCCTTGTGTCCCGGTCAAACCCCGGACGTGGCAAGCCTTGAAGAAGCCCTCCACCTTCTGGGTCACACCGCCGACAGGCTGAATCTGCCCGCGCTGGTTCACACTGCCCGTGACAGCGATATCCTGGCGGATCGCAAACCCGGATAGCGCTGATAGCAGGGCAAACAGCTCACTGCTAGAGGCCGAATCGCCCTCGACACCGCCATAACTCTGCTCAAAAGTCAGGCTGGCGCTTAGGGACAACGGGTAATCCTGCGCATAGCGTCCCCCCAGGTAGCCCTGCAGAATCATGACACCTTTGTCATGGATAGGCCCTGTCATGCCGCTTTCGCGGTCGATTTGTACTACCTCCTGGCGCCCGGAGAATACCCGCGCAGTCAGACGGCTGGGCAGGCCGAAGATGTAATCGCCTGACGTGATAACGACCAGAGCATTTACCTGCCCGACAACTTCGCCGGTGAAATCCAGGAATATCGTCCCATCGGCAATGCGCTCGTGGCTTATCTGCTCGGCCTCGTTGTTGCGATAAGCGCGAGCCGCCAGTGCTTTCTCAACATCGTCTATGGTGACCACAGCATGATCGTTCTGCTGCGCGAAGAAAACACTCTCGTAGATCACCGGCGTGATCTGGCCAAAGGTGGCCGTCAGTTTGCGCTGGTCGCTGGCCAGCCAGCTTCCATAGTCGATAATCCGGCCGACGGCTGCGCGGTCAAAATGGAGAAGGTCTTCGCTCTGGCAGATATTGGCAACAAAAGACGCATAATGCGTTTCTGTCTCCGTAGTGCGTTCCATGATGTCAACAAAATCCGCCTTGACGCGGAACAGATCACGAAAATCCTCTTCCAGAGCATGCAAGGTATAGTAAATATGCGGGCTACCCACCAGCACCACCTTGACATTGATCGGAATCGGGTCCGGTTCAAGTTGTTCGGTCACCATAACAGACACCCCCCGTGACTGCATGTCCTCGATGACCACTTGCTCGCTAATCAACGAGCGCTTGAGCGCATCCCAGGCAAAGGGCTGCTGCAGCAAATCCGACGCCCGCATAATGAGGAAGCCCCCGCTAGCCCGATGCAAGGCTCCACTGACGATCTGGGTGAAATCGGTGGACAACACCCCGTACTTGACCTGATGTTCAATCCGGCCGATGAGATTCTGGTGCGTTGGCAGGTCCAGAATGACAACCGGGGCGCCGCTATCAGGCTTATTTTCGACAAAAACGTTGACCTCGTAGCGCCGAAAGAAGTCGCCAGATGACCGTTGTAGTTGCGGAAGGGGCCCTTCTAGTTCCGCCCCCTCATCTAGCTCACCGTCGGTTTCAAAGTGATCGAGGGCCTCAAGAATGTCTTCTTGGACAGCCCACAGATACTGAATGGCCGCACCGCTGGTATCATATCGTTTAAGAACCTCAGCCATGTGCGCTTCGACCACCTGGCGGGCCATATCACGGCGCAGTGTATCGCGCGCTGCCTCCGCCTCTCGCTGCAAGTTCCGTGTTTGGCGGAAAGCCTCCTCAATGGTCTCTTCGAGTTCGCGGCGTGCAGCAGTGAAGGTGGCCTGCTGCTCTTCAGGCAGGTCAGAAAAATCCTCTGGTGCGACAGGATGCCCGTCAACAATTGGTACGATGACCAGAACGCCCTGTTGAGTTGCCTGCAAAGAGAAGGATTTCTCCGCGG
Source organism: Chloroflexota bacterium (assembly GCA_010092845.1). Taxonomy (GTDB): domain Bacteria; phylum Chloroflexota; class Anaerolineae; order Aggregatilineales; family J027; genus J027. The sequence continues at coordinate 8,476 of JAADYW010000270.1, read as the reverse complement.
CTTGCTGGCGCATGGATTCAAAGATCTTCTGGCTCTGTTCGTCAAGCCGGGCTTTGATTTCCGCCTGAGCTTCCAGATAGACATCGCTCTCGAAAACCTGGGGGATTTCAGCCCGCAGGGTCTCGATGAGACGCTGCATATCATGCTTGAACCGGCTCCCCCGGCCCGCCGGCAGCCGCAACGCCACAGGCTGGTTGGCCTGGCTGAAGTTATAGACGTAGCACCAATCATCGGGCGTATTGGCTTGCTGTGCCCGCTCATTGATGAAATGCTCAACCGCTGTCAAGCGGCCAGAACCAGAAGGACCCAGCACATAGATGTTGTAGCCTGCGTTGTGGATATCGATACCAAAAGCAATGGCCGTAGCCCCCCGTTCCTGGCCATAGATCTTCTGGTCACTGGTAATATCAGCTGTTGTTTCGAAGTCAAATTGATCCAAGTCGCACGTGCGATAGAGTTGCGCTATATCGAGCTTATGCCTGGTGGAGTCGTTCGAATCAGCCACTATCCGCATCCTTTCCATTGAGTCATTAGTCTACTTCAAGGTAAGGATTCGGGCACTTTTGCCACGTGTCTTCGGCTGGTGTAAGTTTTCAGGTAAAGTAGAAAAGGTGTAATCACCAATTGCACTTGAGGAGAGCGCAAAAACATGGCCGACAACCATTTCGAAACGCTAGTTGAAGCTGCCCAGAAGTCCCCCGGCGAGACCGATTATACTGTGTTGCGGCGCGCCTACGTGACCAGCCCCCACTACCAGCCGACGAGTCACTACAGCTTCCAGAAGCTGAAGGGGAATACGAATCAATTCCAGAGTCTTGAGGAGATCGAGATCTTCTGTAAGAAGGCGCTGGCCAACAATCCAATGGACCTCGAGCTGCGGATGATGCTTGAGTTTGTCTACGAGCAGATGGAGCAGTATGATCTGGCCGCGCAGCATCACGCCTTTGTCGCCGGCATGCTAGACGCTATCCACCGCAGCGGGGATGGCAAATCGCTCGCTACCGCATGGCAGGTTGTCGCTGTTGCTGAGGAGTATACGATGCTGAGCGTTCTGGGCCTTAAGTCCAAGGCGCAATCACTGGTTGAGCACAATGAACGCTATTTCGATGTGCTCGAATGTGTGCCACGGGACGATCCTGAGGCGGATGTCGAGCGAATCCATTTTGATATCACGCCAGCCTACCTGTATCTCAGGCGAATGATTGAATAGCGGCACAATGGGCGATTGGATCAGGGCTGGCACGCGCAGCGAACTGGATCAGAAGGGTTGGTTGCTGGTATGGATCGCTGAAGATTGGCCTGTTGTCGTGTTTGGTATCGGCAACGAGGTGTATGTCGTAGATGCGCACTGCACGCATCAGGACGCCTGGTTGCAGCAGGGAACGCTTGATACCACCGCTCACCAGATATCCTGCCCCCTGCATGATGCCCGGTTTGACCTGGCAACAGGCCAGGCGATCCGAGGGCCAGCCGCCGCCCCGCTGACAACTTACCCGAGCCAGATCGCAGGTGATGGCACGATCTGGCTACAGCCTGTGTTGCCCTGGTGGCAAGCCCCCTAGCTTAATCCGCTGATTCGGCAAAGCGGGCCCTGCGCAATGCCTCCTGCATCTGTCGTTTCATCTGGCGGATACTGCGGCGCGCCTGATCAGCACTGTCCTGCATTGACTCGTTGATGTAGGGGAATGCCAGCCAGACATTCATAAAACCAAAGAGGGCACCGGTTACGACGCGGAAGGCAGGTGTCGTCTCACGCGGATCCCAGAACTCGAAGGGCGGGTAGCTCAGCAATTGGCTGAAGCCATCCAACCCTATCGGCCCGAGGCCCAATAGCACATACAGCCATAGCGGCGCAGCCCGCAGGCGCCGGCGCACCGGGCCATAGGCCAATCCGCCGATCACCATCGCCACATAGATCGCGATGTCGCGCTGGCATAGCGCGACCTTATAGCCCATCTGCTCATCGCCTTTGAAGTCCCGGGCAGCTAATTGCAGCGGTTGCGACCAGGTGTTGAGTTCATCCGGGGTAAACGCCTCACCCGCAAAACGATCCTCGGACTCGCGTCGTGCTAAATAGAGGCCAATGAACTCGTCCGACTGGGCGGCATACTGTTCAAAAGATGTGTAGTTCGTGCCAGCCATTTCGCGCGGGTATACGGGCTGTTCCCCAAAAAGGAAAATGGAGCGAAAAGAGAATTGGTGGCACATGAAACTATAGGTACTATAGATTGCCGAGGCCGGGCCAGTGGCACCGACCTTCATCATCACAGGCGCAGCAATCGGCAAGCCAACATAGATCGCCAGGATACCAACTGCGATCAGCCACCAGTTTTCCAACAAACGGACTTGAAAACGTTTCCGCCGAATCGTTTTGCGCTCTTGTTCGCTGATTCGCTCGCGCAGCCGATCTTCAAAGGATTCCATAACGCCCAGTCTCTCTACTCATCGATCCCAATTGCCGCCAACCCATCGTCCAATTCGTCCTCAGATAGCAGCCCCTGAACCGTCTTCTGGACTCGCCCCTGGCGATCCACAAAAAAGGTCGTTGGATAGCCGCGAACCTCATAAGCTTGTTCCAGCTCACCGAAACGGTCCAGAACGATAGGGAAGCTGACGTCGTGTTCAGCTATCCAGGGAGCAACCGTTGCTCGGTCTTCGCCAACATTAACCCCCACCACCAGCAAACCACGTGCCTGATACTTCTGGTGGGCATCCTCAAGCCGTGGCATCTCAATCACGCAGGGGACACACCATGTGGCCCAGAAGTTTATCACAACTGGGCGATTCAGGAGTGGGTCGATTGCCAGGCGCTCGTTCTCCAATGTCAGCGCCTCAAACTCGGGCGCTGTAGTCAAGCTCGGCACCTGGGGTAAGCCAGCCAGCCAGAGAATAGAACCGGCGGCTAGGAGCAAGATGACTGCTCCCGATGCCGCCAGAATACGTGTCGTTGGGTTCATTGTCAAGCGGGTTAGCGCGCTTGTGCCACCGGGTCAACACTCTCCGGCTCGAATTGCTCGAGCTCAGCGATGAGATCATCAACGGTCAAGGGGCCACGCTGTACCATCTGGATGATCCCATTACCATCGACCAGATAGCTGGTCGGGTAGCTGTTGACGCGATACTCTCCTGTGGAGACTCTCCCATTGCGGTCCAGCACCACCGGGAAGGTCAGATCAAGCTCATCCACAAAGCCCTGGACCTGCTCTGGTGACTCCTCCAGATTCACCGCCAACACTGTGAAACCGCGACGCTGTTCAAGCTCATAGACTTCCTGGAAGTGCGGCATCTCGGCCCGGCATGGGCCACACCAGGTGGCCCAGAAATTGACCAGTACGGCCTGGCCCCGCAGGTCCGAGAGAGCCAGCTCCTCACCATCCAGTGTGCGCAGCGTGAAATCCGGGGCGCGATCCCCGACCTCCAGGCCTACCTCGGCATCGACTGCCGCCTCGGGGAAGACATACCGGGCAACAGTCTGTGTCTGCTCTGGCTCGAAACGCGCCAGTTCATCAACAAGGTCCTGGGTAGATAGCGGCCCGCGCTGGACCATCGTGATGATACCATTGCCATCCACTAGATAGCTGGTCGGATAGCTGTTGACGCGATACTCTCCCGTCGAAACTCGGCCATCACGGTCCAGCACTACCGGGAAGGTCAGATCAAGCTCATCCACGAAGCCCTGGACCTGTTCCGGCGACTCCTCCAGATTCACCGCCAACACTGTGAAACCGCGACGCTGTTCAAGCTCATAGACTTCCTGGAAGTGCGGCATCTCAGCCCGGCAGGGACCACACCAGGTGGCCCAGAAATTGACCAGCACGGCCTGGCCCCGCAGGTCAGAGAGAGCCAGCTCCTCACCATCCAGTGTGCGCAGCGTGAAATCCGGGGCGCGATCCCCGACCTCCAGGCCTACCTCAACATCCGCCGGTGCCGGCGCAAAGACAAAATCCGACTGCGCCGCGTATTTCACAGAACTGATATAGCGGTCGCTGAGTTTCTCTTCGCCACTGCTGACACATCCCGGATACGATCCGGCGTTGATACGGCCATCAAACACGCCGGCCGTGCATTCCTCTAGCCGGAACGAAAATTCGCCAAGTTCCCCATCGGCCGCGATCTGTGAACTGAGATCAGTCAACCCGCCGGAGAGAATCAGCACCCCGATGGCGAGCAGTAACACACCACTGACACGCTCTATCGTGGCCATATTGCGTTTCAGCCTGGCCATCAGCGACGTCGACTGGTTGAACGCCAGTGCCGTTAGCAGGAATGGAATCCCCAATCCCATCGAATAGGCGGTGAGCAGCGCCCCAGCCGGTAGCAGTGAACCGCCATCGGCGGCGGCCTCAGTTGCCAGCGTCAACACACCGGCATAAACCGGACCGATACATGGGGTCCAGCCGGCGGAGAATACCAACCCCAGACCAAATGACCCCACATAACCCTGCTTACGCTTCTGGAAATCCAATTGACGGCGAGTATCGGTGGCCAGAGCAACCTGCAGCGACACAATCGCCCGGTTCCAGAAATCCGCTAAGCTCGTTGCTTCGTTTAGTGGCTTGCGGAACAGCGCCAGAATGAGCAGGAACAATATCAGCGACCAGATGATCGATTGGATTCCCTCAGCGCCAAAAGCCCAGTAGAAATATGCCAGCAGGATCGCTGCGGTGGCAAGGGTCAGGATCAATGGGGGCAGGAGCTTCTGCTCGCTGTTCCACCGTCCTGTGGTCTCCAGCGCACGGCGGAAAAGTGGATCAAATGCTTTCATCACGTACAGGCCGAAAAAGACCACCGCTGCGCCACCCAGCCGGATGAGCATGGTTTCGATATCGAGGCCGATAGTTTCCAAGAAGGACGATGCCGCTGCTGTTAGCAAACCGAACCCGACAAAAAAGAACGTAAAGCCCAGAACGAAGAAGACACCATGTACAAACGTCCCGAATTGGTGGCGCTCTTCCTTGCCGGCCTCTGTCGTCGCGCGGCCCCCCATATAGCCAATATATGCCGGCACCAGGGGCAACACACACGGCGAGATAAACGAGACCAGTCCGGCCATAAATGCCAGACCAAGGCTAAGATTTTCAACTTCCACGGTACTATACCTCTACAACCCAGTGGACAGGATGATTCATCGTGACCTCAAGCTGCTTATTGGATGGCCACATGCCAGCAATATCTTACGCGCAGGGCTGTAAACATTTTGTCAAATCAGCCGCAATTTTACCAGCCCAAAGGCTTGCGTCCAGCGGTACAGCACGCGCGCACCAATCACCGGGAGCTCGATATCCCCCGAGGTGGCGACCCCGGCCCCGGGACCAACTTCGTGGTGCCAGTATACGCCCGATATAGCGCCAGATCCTGGACCAAGTTCAATGTACCAGGGTGCACCCGGATAGATAGATCCACCATCACGCCGCACGCTGGCAGGGTGCTGCGAAGTTACGGTTGCCACGGTTGGCAGCGTATTCGGAAGCCGGCACGCCAGTTCGAAAACGGTCTTTCCGTCCTGTATAGCCAGCAGTCGATTGTGCCTTTTATCAACGAAGATCTCGGCGAATCCGGCTTGACGCTGCGGTGGGGCGATCTCCACAGGCCGAACATGCACCGCCGGGAGCCATCCCGCCGCGCTCTTGAGCCACAGCATCCCACCATCAACGCGAAGCGAGCGTTCTATCCACAACAACGCGCCATGCCCGATACGTCCCCAAATAGGCGCATATGGGGCACAGTATTGGCGGATGGCGACTATAGGCGCGATCACCTCTACCCAGCCAGGCAGCTCAGAAAAACCGAAGCTGGCCGGCGGTTGCAGATTGAGCAGTGGCTGGAAGCTTGTCTGGCGCGCATAGCCATTGGCAACGCGCAACCATTGTCCGTCATACCACTTCAGCTCATGGACACTGTCGGGCCAGAGGCTGTCTACCTGGGGGGCCTGCGCCTCGGGGCGTGCATGCATCGGTACTTTGTGCAAAGCGCGTCCGCGGGCGGAAAACATAGCGGACAATCCGGAGGGGAATAGCCAGTCAATGCTATTTGCGGCCAGCGCTATCCCGGCAAATTGTAGAAAACGGCGGCGTGAGAGTCGATGGTTCATAGACGTTATTCTGCTTCAAGGGCAGGATCGGCGCCAGTATCTGAGGAGTCGAAAAACGCTAGACGCAATAGCCCAATAGCGGCACCGACCAGCGCCCCGGCCACGGTCCAAGCCGGCGCACGCAGCCAGATCAAGCTGACCATCTCCCAGGGGAAGTCCGGAACAACATGAGCATGTTGAACATTCTTGAACAGCATGAGAAAAAACGTCATCGCCGTGGCGCCCAGGCCAACCGCCGCGCCTAGCCCGACCATCATGGCGACCCAGCGATGAAACGAGAGCACACGCCCCCCATAGCGATGCATGATCCCTAGACCCAGGACCCCGAAAGCAGCACCTACCCCCAGAAATGACGTGAGTATCATATTAGTTGACTCAGTTGATAACCACACCAGCAAGATCACACCATACAGGACCGCGGCATAGGTATGCCAATCGGTGCGTGACGGGATAGTAAACCTTGGCTCTCGTTTAGCAGGCTGTGCAATGTCTTGGTCTGGCATAATCCTGACGCCGGCAGTCGCTAGCTGTCCTTTTTCTGTCGCGTCTTTGGCAGCGCTTTTTACTTGCGGAGTATTGGATTGTTGTTAGTATACCAAATACGCTTCGCAGGGTAGCGGATAAGCGTATAATTAGTGCCAAACTCGAACGTAAAGAACCACCCGGGCCACACCGTACCCGGCGGTCTGCTTACAGGAAACTAGAGGCTGGCATGACGAATATCACCTATGAAAAGCTGGCAAGTATCAGCATCTTCCAGGAACTATCGAAAGAAACCCTCGGAGAATTGGCCGCACACTGTCGGCTGGTGAACCTGGCCCCTGAGGAAATCCTCTTCCGTCAGGGCGATACATCGCGCACCCTCTACCTTGTCGAAAGTGGAACCATCCAGGTCTCGCGCGAATACGACGACGGGGAGAGAATCGTCCTGGCCCGGTTGGGGCCACACGAGGTTATCGGTGAACTATCCATGATGTGCAATAAGCCGCGTGTGGCGACGGTTAATGCGATCGAGGAAACCGCTCTGATCGCGCTTGACAACGACGTGTTTTTTGCGTATCTGGGGAAATACCCGAATATGGCTGTTGCGATCCTGGCCCAACTCAGCCACCGTCTACGCGCGATGGATCTCAAGTTCTATGAAATGGGCTTGTCCAACGCCCCCGCGCGGCTGGCCAGCCTGATCCTATTCCTCGCGGAGGAACAGGGTGAAGTCCAGAGCGGGCTGATCACCACCAATTTTCGTCTGCAGCGAATCGCCCGCGCGGCTGATGTCGACATCGATTGGTTGCAGAACCAGCTCGCGGACTGGTCGGATGAAGGTTATATCGGCATCGATGGTCGCCGGCTCCTGCTGCACGACCCCGAGATCCTGATGAATATCGCCGGATGGGAATAGACTGTTAGGATGCAGCCCCTAAACGACCAACCGGTTACCGTCTCAGCACCGGGCAAACTGTTCATTCTTGGTGAGCATGCTGTTGTTTATGATGGTACATGCATCGTCACCGCGGTTGACTCGCGGCTGCGGATGACGCTCCAGGCCTCTACCGGATCAGCCAATCCCCAGCTCACCATAACGGCCCCGGATGTTGGGCTAGACGGCTACACAATCCCGCTGTATTCTGTTTTGGCCAAGCAGCGTTTTGAAGGCCCGAGCGCCTTCATCGAAAGCTGCGTCGCCGTTTTTCATCGTCAATTCACGTTTCAGAGTGGCATCCAGATTGAGACCAGCAGCGATTTTGGGGCAACGCTGGGGTTGGGCAGTTCCTCCGCCACTGTCGCCGCGACCTTGTTTGGTCTGGCCACATGCTTTGGCATATCACTGTCACCTGGAACGCTGTTTCAATTAGGCCTTGAAGCGATTCGACAGGTACAGCGCTTGGGTTCCGGTGCGGACCTGGCCGCCGCTGTTTATGGCGGAATCGTCTTCTATCGTAATCGCGAACCTCGTCAGGTCACCACATTGGAAACTGACCAATTGCCATTACTGGTAATCTACAGCGGAGCCAAAGCCGGCACCGTAAGCTATGTACAGCAAGTCAGAGCTTTACACGAGCGATGGCCTGAACCCGTCGACTCAATTATCCAGGCGATGCTGCAGATCGTCGCCGCCGGCTGGCAGGCACTCCTGGCGGGAGATTACCCAGCACTAGGCCAATTGATGAACATGCAGCACGGGCTCCTGCACGCGCTGGGTGTTGACACACCGGCATTGGCGTCGATTGTCTTCGCTGCGCGCCAACTCGGGGCTTTGGGGGCTAAGCTCAGCGGGGCCGGCGGGGGCGACTGCGCAATTGCCCTGGTAGCACCGTCACAATATGCCGCGATGAAGGAAGCACTACAGGCCGAGGGGCGACATGTCCTGGATATCCAGGTCAATGC
>JAADYW010000269.1 GCA_010092845.1 Chloroflexota bacterium | reverse complement strand
ATTGGTGAACAGCAAAGTTGGATCGTTGCCGGGTACCAGTGACGATGAGGCCACCCGGGCATGGTTGAACTCCTCGAAAAACTCCAGGAATGTCTCTCGGATCTCGGCACTGCTCATGTACTTCATGGGGTCTCTTCCTCGCTGGAATCCCTGCGGCTGGCTGACGCGAAGATTATAGGCCAACCTCTCCCGAATCTCAATACCTCGACTAGCCGGCCCGCTTCAACAACGCGCGCAACGCCGAGTTGACATCATCGGGTTGTTCCAACATCGGCATGTGCCCGGCGTTATTGACCACCGTTAGCAGCGCATCTGGCATGGCCAGGGCCATTTCGCGGGCGCGTTCAACGGGCACGAGGGCATCTTCCACTCCGGTGACGACCGCCCCCGGAACAGTGATCGTCTCCAGCAGCGCTGTCGAGTCCGGTCGGCTAGCCATGCCCAGGAGTGCGCCGATAATGCCGGCCGGCGGGGTCGCCAACGTCAACTGCTCGACAAGCGCGCGCGCAGGTGAGCTCTCCGGCGTGGAAGGGCTGAAGAGGTTGGGGTTCAAGGCGGCTTCGGCACCACGTTCCTCGACCGCCTCGGCCAGCGCATAGCGATCCCGCTGTTTTTGCTCAGGGTCAGCCTTGTGATGGCTGGCCACGACGCCAAAGCCTTGAAAGCGTTCAGGAGCCAAGCGCCATGCTGCCAACGTGACATAGCCGCCCATTGAATGGCCAACGATGATCGCTTTTTCGATGTGTAGGCGATCGAGCAGGGCGATCACATCCTGGGCCATCAATGCCATTGTATAGGCGCCGTCGGGGGCCGGGCTGTCGCCGTGGCCGCGCAAGTCGGGTGTGATAATACGACAATCACCGCTGAGGGCTTCAACCTGGGCGCGCCAGATACTATGGTTGAAGGGAAAGCCGTGTAATAGTACCAGCGGTGTTCCTTCGCCGTTTTCGCTATAAGCCAAGTCTACTGGTTGACTGAGGGTAGGGCGATCTTGCATGGGGTTCTCTCCATCGACCGTGCTGTACATTTAAGTTTCTTATTGTAGACGATCCGGAGATTCTTCCCCATGTTAACCTGGTGCCTATTTCCTTGTTTGATCGGATAATTCTGGCGGTGGGCGATATCAGCCAGTTGGGCCGTGGTGTGCTATAATGCCCACGTTGTCCTATGAAACCAGCCAAAGGGAACACTTCTGATTATGACTGATGTCGCCGCTCGAACCTCGATTGATGAACAAGTGGAAGTCTTGATGAGCAATACCGGCTATGGCGACGATCAGATCCGCGAGATGATGCGCCAGGAATTGCGCGAGCGCCTGATCGAAGCCGGCAAAGAGGGCCGTCCGCTGCGCGTCTATTGTGGCTACGATCCTACCACGACTGACCTGCATCTGGGTCATACGATTACCATGCGCAAACTCAAGCAGTTCCAGGACTACAGCCACGATGTGACATTCTTGATTGGTTCCTTCACGTCGCGGATCGGCGATCCAGATGACACAACGGTACGGAAGATGCTATCTCAGGCACAGGTGGAAGAGAATGCGCGGACCTACACCGATCAGGCATTTAAGATCCTGGATCGTGAGCGGACGACCGTCCGCTATAACCATGAGTGGCTCTCCGAGCTGACCTTTGCCGATGTGATCAATCTGGCGCGCCATTTCACCGTCCAGCAATACCTGGCCCGAGAAACCTTTCGCAAGCGCTATGACGAGGGTGACCCCATTTTCCTCCACGAATTCTTCTATCCGCTGATGCAAAGCTACGATGCGATTGCGCTCAAGACCGATGTCCAGGTCGGGGGCCAGGATCAGCTCTTCAATTTGATGGCGGGACGCCAGTTGATGAAAGCGCTCGACCTCAAGCCGCAGATTGTGATTGCGATGGGTGAAAGTCTACCCGGCACAGATGGCGTTCGCCGTATGAGCAAGAGTAAGGGAAATCACATCCCGATCCTGAGCGAACCGGGCCAGATGTACACCAGCTTAATGAAGCTGCCGGATGGGGCGATGTCGTTATATTTCAAGTTGCTCCTGGGTTGGCGTCAGGATGCCGTCGATAGGTTGATGGCCGCCGTAGAGCGCGGTGAGAAATCTCCCCAGGAAGCCAAGGCCGAGATGGCCTTCGCGATTACGGAGATCTTCCATGGACGTGAGGCCGCTGAAGCAGGGCGCCAGTTTTCGCAGACGGCCATGCAGCAGGGCGGTATCCCTGAAAACATTGACGAACATCCGATCATAGCTGATACAGCAGTTGTAGATCTTCTGGCTGAAACGGGCCTGGTCAAGAGCAAAAGTGACGCCAAGCGCCAGATTAAGGGCGGCGGGGTCCGGTGTGATGGTGAGAAAGTGGCCTCAGCCGATGAGCTGGTGACTATGGATCAGCTACCTGTCGTGCTTCAATATGGCAAACGCAAGTTCGTGCGAATTGTCAAAGGCTGATCAGCGTGATGAACGAACCCTTCCGCGAAGACTATGAACGCGAAGACCATGAAGATGAGCTATTCCGACGCTCAGCCAGGTCTTTCTCAAGCAGGTCCGGCCGAGAGCCAGGCGGACTTGGTCGTCCTTGGCCGCCGGATCTTCCACCACAGCGTCCACCACGGTGGCATGTTGGCCGTCCAGACAGTAGTTCCAGAACGGTCTTATGGGTACTGGTGGCGGTGATTACCGGTTTTTTCTTGCCGGTATGCGCCTGTCTGGGCTTGATCCTGACGTCCACACTTAGCTTTTCCGCATTGCTGAGCCAACTGAGTGACTACGAGCAGGAGACTGGCCCGGCGGTGGGTGTCATTGATCTGAATGGGCCGATCGCAACCGGTGATACCTGGGGGGCAACGACTGGCAATATCAAGCGCCAGCTTGAGTGGATGGTGGACGAAGACGATGTTAAGGCCATTGTGATCCGGGCGAATAGCCCCGGCGGGGGCGTGAATGCTAGCGACGAGATCTGGGCTGCGGTTCGCGATGTTGAGGATAAGCCGGTTGTAGTTTATGTGCACGGCATGTGTGCTTCTGGCTGCCTATACATTGCCAGTGGGTCGGATGAGATCATCGCCAGTCGCAATTCCCTGATTGGTAGTATTGGTGTGATTTCGACATTTTTCGATGTCTCAGAGCTTTTGGATGAGGTTGGGATCGATGTGCAGACGATTATTACCGGCGAAAGCAAAGACTTCGGGAGCTACTTTCGTGCGCTGACACCCGAAGAGCGCGACTTCTGGCGGGAACAAATGGCGGTAGTGCTTGAGCATTTCATCGAGGTAGTCGCCAATCGTGATGGCTCGACCCTGACGGTTGGTGATGTCCGGGAATTGGCCACCGGCGATGTCTGGATTGCGCCTCAGGCGCTCGATCTGGGGCTGATAGATCAGCTTGGCTACGAAAACGATGCCCTTGACTATGCTGCCAGCCTGGCCAATCTCGGGGATGACTACCGTATCCAGGAATATCCATTTAGTTTCAATCCTCTGGATCTCTTCAGCGGGCCAGGGATCGGGGCCGAGGGGTATTTTGATCTACCGTCAACCACCGATGTACTTGATAGCCTCCAGCAGCCTGGTCTCCAGTACCGGTACTTTGGACCGTATGAGGGACCATCCGCGTCTGGCGATCCGCCCGATGGCCAGGTGTCCGCTCCGGAGTGGCTGGAATTGGACTGACAAAGCCCAACTTGTCGTTCACGGCAACCGTCGGCTTGGATGCTGACGGTTGCCCGGCAGTTTATGTGTCTTCGTCCCCCTTCTGGTGCTCGATATCGCGTTCCTTAAGGCGTTTGCGTAGCTGGCGCATGGTCGCGTCCGGCGTCGGTGAGCGTCCCAGGCGGTTGGACCAGCGTCGCCAAAGGCGAACGATCCGGCGGCGCTGCACTGCATACCAATAGGTGACCTGCTGGCGTGCGGCCATCAAACGTGAATACCGCTCGACCGGGATCGTCTCCCACTGAATGGCTATGGTCGCCCAGGCCAGGCCACCGCCAAAACCGCACATCACAAGATGATCACCTTGTTGCAAACGGCCTTCGGCAATGGCTTCGCACAGGGCAATCGGGATAGATGCCGCCGATGTGTTGCCATAACGGTCAACATTGCTATAGAAACGCTCCAACGGGATCTTCAGCGCGCGCGCAGCGGCTTCAATAATACGATAGTTGGCTTGGTGAGGGATAACCAGGTCAAGCTCATCGGTTTCCAGATTAGCCAGTTTCAATGTCTCTCTGATGCTCTCGGTAATCACCCGGGTGGCGAACCGAAAGACCTCCCGCCCATTCATGTGTAAGCGGTGCATTCGCCGTATAGGGCGCGTGCTATAGCCAACCTCACGTTCGCGGTGCTCTTGTTGAAGACTATCCCGACTGCCGACAGTAGGTAATCCCAGGACATGGCCTCCAGAGCCGTCAGAGCGGAGCACGCTGCTCAGGACGCCGCCAGGGTTGTTGCTACCAACCAGCAATACCGCGCCGGCACCATCACCAAATAGGATGCACGTCCCGCGATCGGACCAGTTGAGGACACGGCTCATCGTCTCCGCCCCAATCACCAGGGCGGTATCAATATCCCCTGCCCGGATCTTGGCGGCTGCCATATCCAGCGCATAGACAAACCCGGCGCAGGCGGCGCTCACGTCTAAGGCCCCGGCACGGCTGGCGCCCAGCCAATCCTGAACCTGGCTCGCCGTACTGGGGAAGATATGCTCAGATGTCGACGTAGCGACAATCACCAGGT
>JAADYW010000268.1 GCA_010092845.1 Chloroflexota bacterium | reverse complement strand
TTCTGGATGTCGTCTTCAACCACACTGCGGAGGGCAATGATAAAGGCCCGACCATCTCGTTCAAAGGCATCGACAACCGCGTCTACTACATCCTGACGCCTGAAGGCTACTACTACAACTTCAGCGGTACCGGCAACACTTTCAACTGCAATCACCCGCGTGTGCGCCAGATGATACTCGACTGCTTGCGCTATTGGGTGGCGGAGTACCACGTTGATGGTTTCCGTTTCGATCTGGCGTCAATCATGACCCGTGATGTCAACGGCATGCCGTTGAATGATCCTCCCATCTTGCGTGAGATGACGGACGATCCCGTCCTTGGTCGTGTGAAGCTGATTGCCGAACCGTGGGACGCAGATGGCCTCTACCACCTGGGGAGTTTTCCCTCCTACGGAAGGTGGGCGGAATGGAATGGAAAATACCGCGATACCGTGCGCCGCTTCATCAAGGGCGACTCGCACCAGGTTGGCGCTATGGCCGATATGCTCCAAGGATCACCGCAACTCTATCCTGGGCGCGGCCCGATCGCCTCGATCAATTTTGTCACTTCCCACGATGGCTTCACCCTGCGCGATCTGGTTTCCTACAATGAAAAACACAACGCCGCCAATCTTGAGGACAACCGCGACGGACATAACGATAACCATAGTTGGAACTGCGGTGTCGAAGGCCCGACTGACGACCCAGAGATCAACGCGTTACGCGACCGCCAGATGCGCAATGCACTCACGATTTTGATGGTAAGCCAGGGAACACCGATGCTGTTGATGGGTGATGAGATGGGACGCACCCAGCAGGGCAATAACAATGCTTACTGTCACGACTCGGAACTGACCTGGCTGGACTGGAACCTACTAGAGATCAATGCTGATCTGGTGACCTTTGCCAAACACCTGATTGCCTTTCGGATGGAACATCCAGTATTGCGGAACGGGCACTTCCTACAGCACAAAGACTATCTGGCTGTGGGTTTCCCAGATATGGCCTTTCACGGCCTGAAAGCCTATCGGCCCAGCTGGTCCTCAAAAAGCCACGTCCTGGCCTTTTCCCTGGGGGGGGACTATGCCAAAGGCGGCCTGACGCATGATGACCATATATATGTCGCCATGAACATGCACTGGCAGAACAAGACCTTCCATCTGCCCGAGCTTCCTGGCGAGCAGCAATGGCATCGCTTTGTCGATACCGGTGATCACAAAAAGCCCAGCTATGCGCCGGGAATGGAAGCGATCCTGAAACGTCAGGACCGCTTGCGCGTTCGTTCGCGGTCAGTCGTCGTGCTACTCGGTCGCTAGTCCGTTCAGGAAACCAACCGGAAATACGGACAAGGCCTGTGCAAGCGGAATTACGCGCCGCAGACCTTCCTGACCAACCGTGACTTGCTCTCCAGTCAAGATGTTCTCAAAGCGGTCAATCACGAGGCTCTCTGGCAAGACAATCTGCGTACCCTGCCAGATATCTTCACCGACTGGCGGCATCTCTCGACCTTGAGTCAGCGTAACGATCAGACGCGGCACCATCACCAGTGCAGTCGCATGCTCATCTTTGCGGATGAATGCGCACACATGGGCCGATTGGGGGCCTTCAACCTTTACGGGAATATACTTGCCAGACTCGAAGAGCACCTGATGCGCACGGCGATAGGCCAGCGTACGGTAAATCACGTAGAGCTTGATTGCTCCTGACGGCATATCCTCAACTAAGCTATGCGCAAATCCAAGGCGATCGGCCTCTGCAACCGACTGCATGTCATTGAGCAGTGTCTGCCGGCGGTCGAAATCAACCGGACGCCGGTTATCGGGATCAACAAGGCTGTAATCCCACAGTTCGTTGCCCTGGTAGATATCGGGGACCCCGGGGCTGGTAAGCTTCAGTAGCACCTGGGCCAAAGAATTGAACCGGCCAAAGAAAGCGACCCGCTGGTAGAAGGGATCAAAGGCTTCGCGAAAGGCATCACTCGACCAGATGGTTGTCTCGAAATCCGCGATTGCCTGATCATACTCATTATTGGGATTGATCCAGTTGCTATGCGTCTTGGCTTCGTTGATTGCCTTGTGCATATAGCCCACAATGCGCTGGAGGAAGGTATCCGGCGCGTCAGCGGCGTTGTGATCGTAAGCTCCCAGCAAAGTCTGGTAGATCAGATATTCATCGTTGGCCGAAGGGGCATCTTCATCACTGACCGTGGTCTTCGCATCAGCATTCAGGCTTGCCCAATGCTGCACGGCCTCATGCCACTCATCCGGCATATCAGACAGAACATTGAGCCTGGCTCGGACATCCTCGCTCCGCTTGGTGTCATGCGTCGACGTCGAGAGCATCGTGTGCGGATAAGCCTTCTGCGTGTTGTGCTCGTGAAACTCGTCCACCGTGATCCCAAAGCGATCGGGATGGCCCCCAACCTCATTCAGGGAGACCAGACGGTTGTAGATATAGAAGGCGGTGTCTTCGACGCTTTTCGCCATTACTGGACCGGTGATCTGCTGAAACTTCATCACGAATTCGCGTAGATTGGCCCGGTGTTCCTTGGCAAAGTCCTCGAAATTCTGCATTAGTAGTGTATCGCGCAGGAAATCGAAAATGCTGCTGGGTACTAAGCGATTACGTCTCTTAGCTTCGTCGACAGCTTCCTGAACGTATTGCCTGTCACGCTCACTCACCCGCGCCGGCCCGGTGATATAGGTACGGTAGATGTTCAGCGCAGAGATTACCTCACCCAAACCAAAGGCCAGGCTGTTCTGGGTAAAGCCACGATAGCGCCGGTTCTGCTCCACGATGCGGGCCAGTTCAGTACTGCGGGCATCGATCTCGCTGGTAAGGGATTGGGACATCACCAGATGCTGGGTATAGGCTGTCAGCTCGTGAAAGTCCATCGCTTCGCCAATGAAGTCTGCGTATATCTCGTCGAATGCCCCCTGGTTTGTGATATTGACGAACAAGTTATTGACGGTGTACATGAAGTCATAGCCGGTGGTGCCATGTACAGCCCACGAAAAGGGCAAAGGTTCGGTCTCCGACAAGATTTTCTCGACCAGGACGTACAGCGGCCATTCCGCCCGCTCAGGCTGAGATTTCCGCAAGAATCGCAGCCGCGCGGTCACCTCAGCCGGGATTTCGTGGTCATCGCCCAGGTGATGCTTGACCGCCGCTTCCAGATAGGCCGCCTGCAATCGCCAGAAGTAAGTCTCCGGATCCCACAGCCCATCGGGGTGGTCGATCCGCAAGCCGTTGACTTTCCCGGTCGCCAACAACTGCAGCGAAAGCCGATGCACATCCGCAAATACCTGCGGATCCTCGATCCGGATGGCCGCCATGTCGTTGATATCGAAAAAACGGCGATAGTTGATCTCGTCGGTGGCCACGCGCCAATAGGCCAGGCGGAACGGTTGGTCATTGAGCAGATCATCCAGAGTATCATAGCTGGTGGGATCGTCAGGATTGCCATTGATCTCCTCAAGAGTGGTCTGGAGCACGGTTCGGAAGGCCTCACTCTTATCAAATAGCCCCAACAACCGCCACCGCACAATAACCTGTTCGCGCCGCCGCGCGATGATTTCATCATCATCCTGAGACCGATAGGATGGAAGATAGGTGAGCGAATGGATCACGCTGGCAGTCTCCATCGCAACCCAGTCTTCCAGGTCATCAACTTCTGAG
>JAADYW010000267.1 GCA_010092845.1 Chloroflexota bacterium | reverse complement strand
AGGAAATCCTTAGCCAGCTTCAGATGGTTTTCCAGAATCCGCAAGCATCACTGAACCCTTACCACTCGGTTGCACAGACATTGCGACGCCCAATCCTGAAGCTGACGGACATCAGACGCCGCGACGTCGAGCGCGAAGTTGATCGCTTACTGCATGCGGTCAACCTGGACGCAACCTACAAGAGTCGCTATCCGGCTGAGCTAAGCGGGGGCGAGAAGCAGCGTGTCGCGATTGCGCGCGCCTTTGCCTCTAACCCGAATCTTGTTGTTTGTGACGAGCCGGTCTCCTCCCTCGATGTCTCAGTACAGGCCGCAGTCCTGAATCTGTTGGCCAGGCTACAAGAAGTGAATGAGACCTCGTATCTGTTCATCTCGCATGATCTTGCCGTTGTGAACTATCTCGCTGACTACATCGCCGTGATGTACCTCGGTGAGTTGTTTGAGGTCGGGTATGCTAAGGACTTCACCACCCCACCCCATCACCCATACACTGAAGCGCTTATATCGGCTGTTCCGATTCCGGACCCGAGCCGGCAGACGGAAGGGATCCGGCTCAGCGAGGATGTTCCCAGTGCCCGCAACATACCCTCGGGCTGTCGTTTCCATACCCGCTGCCCACGCAAGATAGGAGAAATCTGCGAGAACGAAGTGCCACCCTGGCGCCAGGATGGTGAGGGCCACTTCATACGGTGTCACATCCCGCTGGAAGAACTGATCGAGCTCCAGACACAGCGTATTCAGGAGCTGCAAGAGGAGGCCGACGCCCAATCATGACGCGCTACCTATTCCGGCGGCTCATGTTCTTTGGCCTGACATTGCTGTTTACGTCCATTATCATCTTCGGCCTAACGCGGATCCTGCCAGGTGACGTCTGCTCTATTAAGCTAGGCGGCGTCGAGGCGACGACGGAGGCACTACAGGAGTGTGAACGGAACCTCGGCCTGGATGCGCCATTGTACATCCAGTACGCCGAGTGGATCACCAGGTTTGTTCAAGGTGACTGGGGAAACTCGTTTGTCGGTGAAGAAAAACCGATCTTCCCAGAAATCGAGCAACGACTGGCAAATTCGGGACGACTGGCTGGTCTAACACTGGCTATCGCAGTTCCAATTTCAATTCTGCTGGGTGTAGTCGCGGGTCTCAATGAGAATAAACTCGCTGATAACATCATATCAGTTCTGACATTATCATTCGTCAGTCTACCCGAATTCGTCACCAGTATTCTGCTGATCAATTTTGTTGCGCTGCAGTGGGCACCCAATTGGGAATGGCTCCCTTTTGAGATCCGCGGGACAGCGACCGATTTCGAACCGAGTATGACTCTCTGGGAATCGCTGCCCTACCTGATTCTGCCCGCAATCGCCGCGACACTGGTCCTGCTGGGGTATATCACCCGGCTAACGCGTGCTGGGGTTATCGAAGAGCTGAAACGAGACTATGTGCGAACAGCAGAGCTCAAGGGCTTGCCGTACTGGAAGGTCATTGTGAAACATGTGCTGCGCAATGCGCTCATCCCGACCGTGACGGTTATCGCGATCAGTATAGGTTGGCTGATGAGCGGGCTGGTTGTCATCGAATGGATATTCAACTATGACGGTATTGGCAGCTACTTGATCTATGGCGTTGAAAGCCGGGACCTCCCACGTATTCAGGCAATCGTCATGGTTACAGTTATGATCTTTCTCGTCATGAACCTCATCGCCGATCTACTTTATGCCTATCTCGATCCACGTATCCGTTATAGCGAATAGCTCAGGGTTCTCAAACGAATGATGAACGAATACAAGCCCCCACCTCACCCTCAAGAAATATTCGACTTCACGGGCAAAGTCGCCCTTGTGACAGGCTCGGGAAGTGGTATCGGCGCAGGCATTGCATGGCGCTTCGCGGAAGCAGGGGCAGATGTTATCATTCATTACCTGCGCAGCCAAGAAGGGGCTGAGGGTCTTGCTGCAAGGATCACCGCCACAGGAAGGCGAGCGCTAGCTATTCAGGCTGATCTCACCCGACAGGCAGATGTCGCCAAGCTGATCAATGCGGCAACCACCCAAATCGGGGCGTTGGATGTTGTCATCAATAATGCGGGCATCTATCCATTGCACAGCGTTATAGAGATGGCTGAGAATGAGTGGGATAGCGTCATCGATGCCAATCTGCGCAGTGTCTTCTTGTGCACGCAGGCCGCCGCCAGATCCATGATTGCTGCGAAGATGCATGGTGTTATCATCAATCTGGCCAGTATTGAGGCCCATAACCCGGCACCCTTGCATAGCCATTACAATGCAGCCAAGGCTGGTGTCGTGATGTATACACGTTCAAGCGCGAACGAACTGGGCCCCCATGGCATCCGCGTCAATTCAGTCTCACCCGGCCTCATCTGGCGGCATGGCCTGGACCAAGACTGGCCAGATGGCGTCGCACGCTACAGAAAGGGCGCACCCCTAGGGCGCCTGGGCCGCGCCGAGGATATCGCAGACGCGTGCCTGTTCCTGGCATCGCCTGGCGCCAGATGGATCACAGGTATTGATCTTGTTGTTGATGGCGGGATCCTGACGAAGCAGATCTTCTAAAAATCACAAGGAGATAGGATTTTATGCTCAGTGCGCAAGATATTATTGATCATTTCAAACTCGAGCCGTTACCAGTTGAAGGTGGAATCTTCTATCAGACGTACCAATCGCCGGAAGTGATTGCCTCAAGCGCCCTACCAGAGCGCTACCAGCTTCAGAAGCCGATGGGAACGGCGATCGTCTATCTGTATCTGCCGGAATTCGACTCGTTTTCTGCCATGCACAAGCTGCCAACTGATGAAATCTATCACTTCTATTTGGGCGACCCGGTGGAGTTGCTACAGTTATATCCTTCGGGCGAGACTCAGCGTGTGATCCTGGGGCAAGACATCCTAAACGGTCAACAGGTACAATATGTTGCACCCAAGGACGTATGGCAAGGATCGTACTTGCTGCCTGGGGGCAAGTTTGCCCTTATCGGCACCACAATGGCGCCGGGCTTCACTGAAGACGATTACATTGGAGGCGATCGATCGGAACTTGAGGAGAAGTATCCTGCGGAAGCTGAACTGATACGGCGCCTAACACGCCCTGACGCCCCGCTAAGAATGATATGAAGTTATTGCTAACCATCTAGGTGGTTTGTTGAGTAACAGGTTCGTTTGGAGGAATAGAAAGCGCGGGGGAGTGTGGGGTGAGGGAGAGGAGATGGCGAGCGGTTGGCGAAGACCTACTCTCCCACACAGCTTCCCGTGCAGTACCATCGGCGCTAGCGGGCTT
>JAADYW010000045.1 GCA_010092845.1 Chloroflexota bacterium | reverse complement strand
TAATAAATCCCTTTGACCGGGATATTGAAATTGATCGCCCGCCAGACCTGGTGGACCACATGCGCAATAAACCAACGCCGGATATCATCGCCCTTATCAGGCGTGCCGGTCTCTGTAATGTAGATTGGCTTGCGCAGTATTTTCCAGATGAATGCGATGGTCTCATACATTCCCTGAGGATAGATCTCGCCCCACATCGGCGGTGACGGCGGTGAATCAGGACCGGGGATCTGCGTCAAGAAAAAAGTGTCCGGTGCGCGCAAGGAGAAACCACCCCGGTAGCGCTGGTAGTAGTTCAGCCCGGCATAGTCGTACGTTCCTGGCAAGTCGGGGATCATGATCTTGCGCCGGAGGGGGAGTTTCAACTCACCGGTGATCATCGCTTCGAGGAAGGCGCGGTTGAAGACGCGGCGGACCGTGCGCACGGGCAGGGTATTGATGAAATGGGGAGGGATCGACTCGAAGATCACGATATGCTTGGCCAGTCCGACTTCGGAATCAGGCTGCTTAGCCTTAATGGCGTGATAAGCGGCCGCATGCGCACGTAGCAGCATCTCCGCCGCCCGGAACATCTTCAGCGGATTGTGTCTCCCCGGATAAAAGAAACCGGCAAAATAAGCCTGCGCCGCGAAGACCATCGGCTCATTGAACGTACACCAGAGATCAACATAATCACCAAAAGAATCAACAGCGACTTCGGCCCAACGCGCAAAACGATCAACGACCGCGGATGACAACCATCCGCCCTCTTCTTCGAGCCACATCGGGTTCGTGAAGTGATGGAGTGAGACCATAGGCCGGATCCCACGATCAACCATCCCTTTTAGCATGTTCTGGTATTTTTCGATCGCGTCTTCATCCAGGGTACCGGGAGCTGGCTCGACCCTGGCCCAATCCAACGATAGGCGATGGGTCTTGTGCCCCAGATACCGCATTCGCTCGAAATCCTCTTCCCAGCGTCCGCCCCACCAATCGCAGGCTTCCCCGTGCTGCTGATTCTCGTAAACAATACCTTTGTTCACGGTTTCCCAGTGGGCCCAGCTATTGTGAGCATGACCTTCAACCTGATGGGCAGATGTCGCGGTTCCCCAAAGGAACCCATCTGGAAAGCGATAAATACCTTCAGCCATATGGTCTCGTCCTGACTATTGCGATTGGAAAACAACTTGATAGGAACGGATTGTGCCCGCCTCATCACACTGTTCGGCCACAAGGGGATCGGTTGGATCGCTGCGCCCTGGCAGGCTTACACGATAAGTTTCTCCCGCAACCATTTCGAAATCGGCATACCCGTCACCGCGAATCGGCTTTAAGCCCGTGAACAAACGGTCCCGCCCTTGCCCACCGGGGATGTTCCAGGTTACATTGACCTCAACGCCCGGGATACCATCACTGCTATTGGCTTCCCGAACGTAGATCTCAATCACCCCACTGTTCTCAGGATTACACGTCTGCGGGACGACTTGAATAGCCTGGAACTCTTGCAAGGCGGATGTCGGGGCCGGAGTAGACAGCACGGGAGAGGGCGAGACCTCAACCTGAGAAGCGGCAGCCGTTGCAGTCTTGGTTGCGACGGGGGGTTGGGTTGGTGGCTGTGTGGGCACTGGTGAGGGCGCCGCCACCGTGACGGGTGCACTCGTGGCGAAGATTTCTAGATCGCAATCAGCCTGCATTCCGGGTTGAAGTTCAGAATAGATCCTGATCAAGTGCCGGACGACCGCGATGTCTGCGCTGGTCTGGACACGGCCACGACGTTTGAGTTCACATGCCGTGTCCGCGGCTAGCTGTGACGGTTCTACCTCGGGCGCAACTTGCAACAAGAGATTAAACGTGCGATCTAGATTGTTCTGGTGAGCATAATCCAGAGCAATTGCGACCACAAAGTTCACACGATCTTCCTCACGGAGTTGATCAGGACGCGTATTGCGCTCAATCCGGGGCTCGACATTCCAGGAATAGTACAAGCCGATCCCGATGCCTGCGACTAAACACAGCAAGGCAACCACTCCATATACCAGCGCGCGGGATGCATTCTCAACAGGGGGTTCGTAGACAAGATCGTCCGCTTTGAATCGTGACATGCTGTGAGATTACCTGGGAGTCTCTACGGGGCTATTCTGAGGCAAGAAGCTCTCCATAGCCGGGGTAACACGCTCAAAACCAGCCGCCAATGCCACAAGATCACGGATTTGCACAGGGTCTCGTCCTTCACTGATGTATTGCTCAGCCAGATACTCTACCCAGTCGGGAATGTTATTAATTTTGTAAGGGCGGCTATCATTGCAAGCCTCAACTTCGGCGACGCGTAGCGGACGCAAGCGGGCAATCGCTGCATCCAGGTTACCATCGACCTGGTAGCCACGAGCGACCATCAAGGTATAGTCTTCCTGATATTGCTCGTCAAGCTGGCACATCCGGCTGTCTTCATATTCAACCGGGAATTGGATCCAGCCTAAATAGAGACCAAGCCCAATCCCCAGGGCTAGCGCCACAATTCCTGTCATGACATAAGTACGCATCAATGATTATGCCTTCTTACCATCAAATCGCATCCTGTATACCCACGCAGGACGTCGGAATAGTACATCGTAGTCCACATAAGCAGAAGCTTGTCGAGGCGATGCCTAGGAGATGCTTCGACGACCTCCCACCACGTGCACTTCTCCCAGTGGACCCACAATAGTAATGCTATTATAATGCAAAAGGCCGGTTTCTTCCGGCCTGAATACATATAATTATGCTGAAAAATGTCTTGCCGGAGGTGGGAATCGAACCCACACTCCCGAAGGAACACGATTTTGAGTCGTGCGCGTCTGCCAGTTCCGCCACTCCGGCTCAGTGTTGGAAAGTATACGAGTATTCCAGCCGACCGTCAACAGGTAATTCATGGAAGAACAAGCCCTTCTTCAAGCTGCAAAACAAGGTGATGTCACGGCCTTCAACGAGATCGTATTGCAGTATCAAGACCTGGCCTACGGGGTCGCTTATCGTATCCTGCGCGAACCGCAGACTGCTGCTGATGCCACGCAAAACGCCTTTATTTCAGCTTACAGAAAACTAGAGCAGCTCAGCGGCCAGAACTTTAAGGGCTGGCTGCTGCGGATTGTCACCAACACATGCTATGACGAACTGCGCCGCCGAAAACGCCATCCAGAGGCTTCGCTGGACGGGATTCTCGAGGACTCCAATGGGGATACCCTGCCCATCGGTAGTGACGAAGAAAACACGATGATGGCACCAGTAGAAGGGCCAGAACTTGCGGCTCACCGCCGGGAACTACAAACTGCGATCGAATCCTGTCTGCAAAAACTCAATGATGCCTATCGCATTGTGGCGGTTCTGGTTGATGTCGAGGGTATGAGCTACGAAGAAGCCGCTCAGATCGCGGAAGTTTCGCTAGGCACAGTTAAATCCCGAGTTAGCCGTGCCCGGGCACAGCTGCGCGATTGCCTGCGGACCTACGGGGAACTTTTGCCAGGCCGGTATCGTCTAGAGGATGAGAGTAATTGAATCGTCACCCATTCATTGGCTAGTCGGAGGGCAAAAACCCGAAAACGAGGAAAGTACTCATGAAAAACCAGTCTACATCCCTACCACCAACCGATGAGCTGCTGCTATCAGCCTATCTGGATGGTGCGCTGGAAGGCGCCGAGAAAGAAGCGCTGGAAGAGAGGCTGGCTGAAGACGAGAACCTACGCAGCGCGTTTGAGGGCCTTCGGGAGACAGTTTCGCTACTCCGGTCGTTGCCCCCGATCAAGGCACCACGTGATTTCACACTCGATCCAGCCCTTTTCACTCAGCAGACGCCCGATAAGCCGCAAGATGGCAAAGTCATCGGGTTACCCGGTGCGTTTGGCCGTCAATTGCAACTTGTTGCGACACTGGCCGCTGCGCTCGTCATTATTTTTGGCGCGATAGTGCTCTACGATCTGTCGCAGCAAGATGGAACAGCCGATAGCCCCAGCGCGCCGGATCAGGGTATCGGCGTTGCCCAGGATGTCACTCGCGAGGCGGGGACAACTACACCGACGCGCGACGTGGCAGTGCTGCAACCAAGCCCCAACTTTGCCGCCACGCAGCAGGCAGCGACTGCCCGCGCTGAACAGCGTGCCGCCGCCCAAACCGCAACAATTGAAGCTGCAGTTGAGCGCGAGTCCACGCTGGCGGGGCCCCCACCCGCTGATGGCAGCGGAGCGGCAGTACCGGGCGGAGGCCGGGGGCAAGGTGGCGGTGCTGGCGATGGCATAGACGAGGCGGAAGACTTCTTTGGTCCACCGGACGAAGATCCCAATGCTGCACAGCCTGTTTTCCCTGTGGTGCCAGAGGCCGACGATATCATGAGTGAGGCGGAGGAAAGCAGCAACACCCAACCATACGTAGATGAGCAGCAACGCAGTGTAGATGACGCGGACGAGGCGGCGGTAGAGGAAGCGGAGGCTCAGCCGGAGGCGGCAATGGATGCGGAGACTGACAGCACCATGGCTGATGAAGCTGCGCCAGCGCTGGACGCCGCCGCCGCAGAATCGGACACCAGCGGCAGCCGCCGGGATCTGGAAACGGTCCTGCAGCAGATCCTGGATGCAGTACGGCGCCTTGTTGAGCAGTTACAGACATATAGCCATTAGCGGACAGGTTAAGCCTTGGATCAAGAGATCAACTATTGCCTGCAATGTGGCAATAAGATGAAAGATCAATTTGTCTTCGGTCAGGTGCGTCGCGTTTGTCCTAGCTGTGGCTACATCCACTTCCGTGATCCCAAAGTAGCGGCCGTGATCTTCATCCGTGAAGATGATCACGTTCTGCTGGTGAAGCGATCACTTCCGCCCGAACAGGGCAAATGGGCCTTGCCTGCTGGCTACGTCAATGCAGGCGAAGATCCTGCACAGGCGGCCATCCGCGAGACTGAGGAAGAAACAGGTTTGAAGGTTGAAATCGTGGGTCTGCGTGATGTCGTATTCAATCCCCCACGCCCAGGCTACCTTTTCCTCGGAGCTACAATCGCCATCATCTACGAAGCACGCGTTATTGGGGGAAAGCTATGTGCTCAGGATGATGTCGATGACGTGGATTGGTTCACCCACGACAATCTTCCGGAAATCGCGTTTGCCAGCACTACAAAAGCAATCTATCACTGGCTAGCCGAGGAATAGCAAGCCGCGTCTTAGTCAATCTTGCGCGCCATGCTCACCCACGGCGTGTTATTCTTCATCCAGACCCAGTAGCGTGTCGCCAACCAGGGTGCGTAGCGCTCTATTTTGAGCCCCAACCGCTCGAACCACCCCCCTAACACCAACTCATTACGGCCCTGTACCAGGCCTTCGACGATCTCCTCGGCAACAGTCTCCGCTGTATCAACAGCGTAAGTGCGGAAGAAGCGGATCGCTTGTTCAACATCAAAGGTGACAATTCCACTCCGCACCCAGCCGGGTAAGACCAGCATCACCTGAATACCTGTTCCGGCCAACTCGCGGCGCAAGCTATCCGAAAATCCGCTCAAGCCATATTTGCTGGCGACATAAGGACTGAAGGCTGGTACCCCGGTGCGCCCCATCCCGGACCCGATATTGACAATCGACCCGTGGTTTTGGGGTAACATTGCCAGGGACAGCACATCACGCGTGAGCACTATCGCCGACGTCAGGTTGGTATCGATGATATCCTGGATTTGTTCAGGCGAATGATCCGGCAACAGTCCTCCAACGGCGATCCCCGCCCCATTGACCAACACATCAATCCCACTAAAGGCAGACAAAGTCTCATCGATGACTCGTTGGCGTTCCTCATAACGGGTGATATCGGCTACGATTGTCAGGACAGCCGTTGCATAAGGCTCAATTTCGCGATGCACCACCTCCAGGCGCTCCGGCTGGCGCCCAACCAGTACAACCCTGGCACCACGACGGGCAAAGGCCACCGCCAGGGCTTGCCCCAAGCCAGACGAAGCGCCCGTCACCACGACCACACGGTTTTCGAGAACCAAGGTCGAATGGCGCGGCGAAATATAGCGCCAGAACCAATAAACCATGCCTGTCAGGAGCCCTATCCAGAAAGCGCGTTCCAGAATCTTCATACCGCTCTTTGTCCTCGCAATGTGTTCTCTTTGCGGGCAATACCGATCTGGTTGACACCAAAGGCCAACGGCGTCCAGGTAGTCCGTGTCATCACCTGAAACAAGGCCGGTACACCTAATACGGCAAATTGTAACGACTTCGGGATTACTGGGAAATAGGGAACATCCCATAGCCCATCACCGAAATGCCGGAGCATCTTGAAACCACTGGCTTCCGCCCAAGCGGCCCATTGCGCAGGTGGGTGCACGTTGATGTGTGTCGGATCCTTGCCAATCGCGTCGGTTTCCCGATCCTTGAAGCGGCGTAGACCATAATCAGGGTTCGGGGTGGCGAATAGCCATAGCCCGCCTGGTTGCAGGATGCGATTGACCTCACGCAATGTATAGGCTGGATCGGGTAGGTGTTCCACCAGGTGCAAGGCTACCACAACGGAGAAAGCACCATCTTCGAAAGAATCCAGCGCATCGGCGCTCATCGCCATAGCTGATGCCCGCGGTGCGTTGCGCCGCGTTTGGGCAATGCTGTATTCAGCGATGTCAATGCCGGTGCATTCGAAGTCGTCCTGCAACAGCCCCAACAAATGCCCTAACCCACATCCCATCTCCAGAAGTCTGGTCCCCTTGGCGGGCGCATAACGCCTGATGAGCGCAGCATAGAAGCGGCGGGCAAACCAGTACATGCTGAACCGCCCCAATTCGCGATCGGCGTAGTTGTAGCGTTCAAAGTATTGCTGCCCATATTCGTCCAGAACGGCCTGGTCAACACCGTTCACGCGTGCGACCTCGTTGGACGAGGGATTAGTTGACACTGTCTGATGCCTCCTGTTTGCCTTATTAACCAATATACACAGCCAAAGCAGAAGATGCGGACCTATCCGAAATGATGAGAGGCACATCCAAGTGCATGAGACGGATTATACCATGTCACCAAGAGCACACTCAGCACTTCCACTCGGAATCGAAACACCCCGCTGCGACGAGGCAACGGGGTGTCGTGAGGTTTCTCAGTGGGTTCGTACCAGATCAGGCAGGCGACGGCGCCGTCCCGATGTTTGGCAGGTCACCGCGATCCTCTTCTTCCTCCTGTGGATAGGAGCGCTTCGGCTTCAGATTCGATGGCGGTGGCTCACTTGGTTGGGATTCCCCTGAAGGCACCTCGCCCAAGATTTCGAGGAACTCCTCGCGGCTGATGGTCTCGACCTCGAGCAGCCGTTCGGCGATGATATCGAGTTGCTCTTGGTGCTCGCGCAGTGTACTGAGGGCAACTTGATACTGCTCGGTGACGATCTGGTGGACCTCTTCATCAATCGTCTGAGCGACGTTCTCACCATAGTCACGCTGTTCGCTAATCTCGCGCCCGAGGAACACGAGCTCCTCGCGCTGACCGAACACACGCGGCCCTAGCTTATCACTCATCCCCCAACGGGTAATCATCGTCCGTGCGAGCTGGGTAACCTTCTCCAGGTCGCTGGAGGCACCATTAGTAATCTCGCCAAAGACGAGATCCTCAGCGGCACGCCCACCCAGGATCGCAGCGATATTCTGCAAATACTCGGTCTTGGTACCCAGGTTCGAATCATCTTCAGGCATCGTCCAGGTCACACCGCCCGCCATTCCACGCGAGACGATAGTGATCTTGCGCACGGGATCGGTTTTCTCCATGAAGTGGAAAACCAGGGCGTGCCCGGCCTCGTGGTAAGCGATAATCCGGCGCTCCTCAGCCGAGATAATGCGGCTCTTACGCTCTGGGCCTAGAATTACGCGCTCCGTTGCTTCTTCGAAGTCCCGCATAGCAATCGACTTCTTGTTCTTGCGCGCGGCCACAATCGCGGCCTCATTAACCAGGTTGGCGATATCAGCGCCTACAAAGCCGGGGATCGACTTCGCGATGGTGCTAACGTCAACATCACCACCCAGCGGCTTGCCGCGGGTATGGACCTTGAGGATTGCCTCGCGGCCACGGAAATCGGGACGATCGATGACCACACGGCGATCGAAACGGCCCGGCCGCATCAAGGCTGGGTCCAGAATATCCGGGCGATTGGTGGCGGCGATAATGATGATGTTCGTATCCGTATCGAAGCCGTCCATTTCGACCAGGATCTGGTTCAGTGTTTGCTCGCGCTCGTCATGGCTACCACCCAGGCCCGCACCACGCTGGCGTCCAACAGCATCAATCTCGTCAATAAAGATAATGCAGGGACTGTGGCGCTTAGCCTGATCAAACAGATCGCGCACACGACTTGCCCCGACACCAACGAACATCTCGACAAACTCTGAGCCCGAGATACCAAAGAATGGCACACCCGCCTCACCGGCGACCGCTTTAGCCATCAGGGTTTTACCCGTACCTGGCCGGCCAACAAGGAGTACACCCTTTGGAATACGCGCACCAAGCTGGATGAACTTCTCTGGTTCCTTGAGGAATTCAACAACCTCCTGAAGCTCTTCCTTGGCTTCATCTACGCCGGCGACATCATCAAAGGTGACATTCGACTGGTCGCCAGAGAACATTCGTGCCCGGCTACGGCCGAACTGCATCGCCTGATTATTGCTACCCTGGGCCTGACGGACCATCAGGAACAGGAAGCCAGCGATGAGGATGAGGGGCAGCAGACCAGTGAGAACACCCAGCCAGGGGCCAATCCCCCCGCCGCCAGAGTACTCATAGTTGATCCCTTTGACGTTCTGCGCGTTGGCGCCATGGCTTTCGAGAAGGGCGGGCAAGTCTTCGACATTCTCATCGACCTGCGATTCAAGCTCTGGTTCTTCCGCACCTTCCAACGTGATCTTTAGCTCCGTGTCATCGCGTTCAATGGCGCTGACTTCACCATTGTTGATCTTTTCAACGACCTCGGAGAGGGTTACCTCCTCGGTGTTACTCTGGCTGTTTACGCCAAAGATAACCACCAAGATGATTCCCAAGATCAGGAACCATATCAGATAGTTACGGTAACGTGGGTTTTTCACTGAATACCTAGCCCGTTTACTTTGCGGTATATACCGTCAGTAAGGCGGGCCTCCTCCTTTCCCAAAACCTCTAAACTTTCTCACCAAGCCTGAGGGTTAGATTCTATGGTCGATCGTGTGTGTGTGTTTGACCTGTATTCCAGGTAACGATCTGGTGACGGGTTTGAAATGGCATGTCAACTAGCGTAATCGGGTGCCTGTCTATCTAGGGTACATACACAGCACAGCGCCAAATGTCGTACCTGGCAATTGTTGAGGTGTAGACGGTGTTACTTGGCTAGATTATACGTGATCCAAAATAAAATCACCACCGTTACACCATGTTTCTAACACTAATCTTAACTATCCGCTGTACGCTTGCCAGACGAATATCCATAGAATGACAACACCCAGCACCGCCACCAACGCAATGATCGCCAGCAGCAGGGTGACAACATCGACGGCCTCTGGCTCCGGCGCACGGTACCCTCGACTGTGCATGATCGCTGGCTCGGGCGGCATCGGGTAGTTGCGCCGGCTATCATCCATATATACAGGTTGGGAAGCCTTGGGCGGCAGCGTGGGTTCAGTCCCAGGATTGTAGCCAGGCGCAGCTCCGGATGGGGTATCCACACCGGGGGGCGCTGGTGTACTACTAATGCTGGCAAGAATGTTGTTAACTGGTTGCAGGCCGGATGTCGCTTCCTGGCCTTCCTCTTTATAGGCGATCAAGATACGCCCCAGCTGGTCCGCAGCGCGAAACCGGCTGACGGGGTCCTTCGACAGCGCGCGCTGCACGATGCGATCCAGTGCAGTAGGCACCTGGGGATTGAGCTCTGAGATACGGGGCGGGGTATCGCGAATATGAGCCAGCGCCAACTCTTGTTGGTCATTGCCCACAAATGGCAAGCGCCCCGTCAACATCTCAAACATCACGATCCCGATGGCATAAACATCCGAGGCTGGGGTGGGATACTCGCCCTGGGCCTGCTCTGGTGCAAAGTAATGGGGACTGCCCCAGACGATTTTTTGCCGTTCTTCGGGTTGGGTCATGGCGAGGGCATGGGCGATGCCAAAATCGGTGACCTTAGCGCGT
>JAADYW010000044.1 GCA_010092845.1 Chloroflexota bacterium | reverse complement strand
CGAAACGGCGTTCAACGACCTGCTCGCGGACCAGCCCGCCCTCACCAATATCCTGCTGTATCATGTGATCGGTGAAGCCCTGACTGCCAGCGAGGTCGTTGGCCAGGACGGCGAATTCGTCGAGACGCTGTACACTGGCTTCGATGTCGTCATCCGTGTTATCGATGGTGAGGTCTTTATCAACGATTCCAAGGTCATCACCACCGACATCATCACCAGCAACGGGATCATCCACGTGATTGACACCGTCCTGCAGCCGGTTGATCAGACTATCGCCGACGTCGTGATCGAGAACGCCAGCGCGGACGATCCTGAGTTCGTGACCCTTCTGTTCGCGGTTCAAGCAGCTAATCCGCTTGTACTGGATACGCTGTCTGACCCCGATCAGGACCTGACGGTCTTCGCGCCCACCGATGCTGCCTTCGAAGCCCTTAAGGCTGAGTTGGGCGAAGATGCCTTCAATGCCCTTGTAGCCGACCAGGAAGCGTTGACCAGCATCCTGCTGTACCACGTACTGGGCGAATCGCTGATCGCCAATGAAGTCGTGGCCCGCAACGGTGAATTCATCGAGACGCTGTACGCGACTTACGATGTTGCCGTCCAGCTCAAGGACGGTGAGGTCTTCATCAACGACTCCAAGGTCGTCACCACTGATATCATCACCAGCAACGGGATCATCCACGTCATCGATGCTGTCCTGGTGCCTGAAGAGCGCACCATCGCAGACATCGTAGTCGAAAACGCCACCGCTGATGATCCGGAGTTCACCACACTGCTGGCCGCAGTCCAGGCCGCTGATCCGCTGGTTCTTGACGCTCTGTCCGATCCGGAAGCTGACCTGACGGTGTTTGCGCCGACCGACGAAGCCTTCGGCAACCTGATCAGTGCGTTGGGTATCACGCCGGAAGAGCTCTTGGCAACTGAGGACCTGACCGACATCTTGCTCTACCACGTGATTCCGGGCAAGAACCTGGCGGCTAAGGTTATCCAGTTTGAGACTGTAGTGACCCTGCAAGGTGAGGAGATCAAAGTCACCGTTACCAATGAGGGCGTCTTCCTCAATGACACGATCAAGATCATCGTCACCGACATCGTGGCGCGCAATGGCGTCATTCACGTGATTGACGGCGTGCTTATCCCGCCGAGCGGGGTCGAGGTCTGCGAGTTCCGTCCGCGGCGCGATCTGCGTGGCGTTGTCCTAGACTATGACTGGTCGCTGGATTACAACGGTACTGCCCGCGCCGAGATCACCAACCGCTCGACGGCGTGTACCTACCAGGTTGGCTTCGCCTCCTACAAGAAGTTCGACGACATCATCGACAATCAGGAACTTTTCGACTGGACTGACGCGACCACCGGTATCCAGCCGACGATTGCTCCGGGCGAGACCATCGAGCTGACCGTTGCGTTGCCGGACTGCGCCACCCAGATCGACGTCTTCTATGGCGAGGTCCTATTCTCACTGGATGGCCAGCGCTATGACCGTCGCCGTCTGGACTCGCGCAATATCGGCGGTGACAACTTCTGCCAACCCTTCCAGCTGGTGAGCACGGTTACGATCACCAAGGAATGGGTTGATGCTGAGGGTACCCCCACCGATCCGCCGGCTGACCTAAGCAACTTCTCCATCACCGCCACCAGCGATCTCGAGACCGTCGTCTGCGCCGCCGGCGAGCCCTGCAGCCTCCAGGTTGAGCAAGGCCAACCCTACAGCGTCAGCGAGACCCCGATTGAGGGCTGGCAGCCCATCCAGGGCATCGGCGGAGGCTTCTCCTGCGACAGCCCGGCCTGCGATCATGTCGTGATCAACCAGAAGATCAGCCAGCCCGATGAGCCGGACGATGAGCCCATCATCAGTACCATCACGATCACCAAGGAATGGGTTGATGCTGAGGGCACCCCCACTGATCCGCCCGCTGACCTGAGCAACTTCTCCATCACCGCCACCAGCGATCTCGAGACCGTCGTCTGCGCCGCTGGCGAGCCCTGCAGCCTCCAGGTTGAGCAAGGCCAACCCTACAGCGTCAGCGAGACCCCGATTGAGGGCTGGCAGCCCATCCAGGGCATCGGTGAAGGCTTCACGTGTGATGCCGAGGCCTGCGATCACGTTGTGATCAACCAGCAGGAACCCCCCGAGGTTGTCTGCGAGCCGGACGCCCGTGCAGACCTGCAAGGCAGCATTGAGCCGGGTGCCGAAGCCGGGATCTGGGTTGGTACGGTTACCAACACGTCCGCCGACTGCAGCTATGAGGTTGCCCTGGCCGCCTATGGCAAGTACGGCAGCGGTGACCTGGCCGAACAGCAGTTGTTCAGCAGCCAGCCGTCCATCGAAGGCCTGGGTGATCCCAACAGCGCTACTGGCGTCGTTGTTGGCCCGGGCGAAACCGTCACCCTTTCGGTGAACGGTCCGACCCTGCCCGACTCAGATGTCCTCTGCGCGACCCAGGTTGACCTGGCCTTCGATGCAATCCATCTCAACGCCTACAATGGGTACGATGGCGAAGAGCGTCTGGTGGAACTCCAGAAAGCACCAATCGTGCTGCCAGGCTTCTACACCGGTTTGTATGGCCGCTTCGGCGACATCTACGGTGACCGCTTGATCGTTGCCGTAACCAACAACTACGATGGCCTGCTGTGCGATCACGAGCTGCCGAACGATGAGCCTGCCGAGGATCCCGGTGACGATACCCCGGCCGATGATCAGCCTGAAGACGAGCAGCCCGCTGATGATCAACCCGCCGACGACACCGAGGACCACGATCCCGGTGATGACACCCCGGCTGATGACCAGCCCGAGGACGAGCAGCCCGCTGATGATCAGCCCGCCGATGACACTGAGGACCACGATCCCGGTGACGACGTTGAGTAAAGCGCCTTAGTCAGTACCGGTTGCTGCAAATACCGGCAAGGCCCTGGGCAAACGCTCAGGGCTTTGGTTTTGTCCAAAGGAAAGACCTCGCACGGTGCGTGCTACTCGCAACCGGGCAGATAGTCACGCTCAGCGAGATTACGCTGCCATTCCTCCAGCGTCAGGGTCCGATTGGCTAGCTGGCAGGCCCGCGCCACCCATAGCTGTGGATCAACGGGCCAGAGCAAAATTACTCCATCCCGACCAGCTGATGCCAAGCGATCGCCTGTCGGACTGAACTGGACATCCCACACCCAGCCATCGTGGCCCGCCAGTGGCTGGCCAATAGGTTGGCCGGTTGCAACATCCCACAAGATCACCGTATCATCACGGCTCGCCGAGGCCAATAGGTCGCCTGTCGAGTTGAAATCAATCCCAAGGACCCACTGTTGGTGCGCAACAAGGGGCGCCCGCGCGACCTCACCAGATACAACATCCCAGATGATGATGGTGTTGTCCCGGCTAGCTGACGCCAGTAGATCGCCGCGCGGATTGAAGGCCAGATCCATTACGCCATCGCTATGGCCTGCCAGTGAGGACTTCAACACACCCTCGGCAGGATCCCACATGAGAATCATGCCATCGAGGCTACCGGAAGCCAGCATTCCCCCGTCTGGACTGAAGGCCAGCGCAAATACCCAATCCTCATGGCCAGCCAGGGGATTGCCAACCGGATCACCACTCGCTACATCCCAGAGCTTGACCAGGCGATCATCACCAGCGGTGGCCAGCAGCGTACCGTCAGGGCTGAACGCGAGCGCCCGAACCGGCGTATCAACCTCATGGGCCTGGATGACTGTGTAGGGGGCCGTAGATGCCATCTCTGACAACCAGACCTTCCCGCTTTGGTCACCGTAAGCGAAATGGGCACCCTCGGGCCCGACCGCGACAGCCAGCACTTCACCATCCGCCGCCTGCACCTCATCTGCACGGCTACCTTCTGTTAGATCCCACCAACGTGCAGTGCCATC
Source organism: Chloroflexota bacterium (assembly GCA_010092845.1). Classification (GTDB taxonomy): domain Bacteria; phylum Chloroflexota; class Anaerolineae; order Aggregatilineales; family J027; genus J027. Next base: position 15,521 of record JAADYW010000044.1, on the reverse strand, counting down.
GGTGCTGCCCGATAATATATGGGCCCCATCCGGGCTAAAGGCCACCTGGTAGACCCAGCCATCATGAGCACCGACCGTCTCGCTGAGCGCCGTGGTGCGGGCTGGCTGCCATATGACAACATCACCGGCTTCGCCGCCCGACACCAGATGCGCGCCATCTGGTGCAAAGGCCATCGCGTGTACTTCGTCATCGTGCCCTCGCAAGGGGGGGATACCCGGAAGGCGCTCGCCACTCGCCGCTGCGCGGACGATGATCGTCCGATCGCGGCTGCCCGTTAGGAGAAGCTGGCCATCGGGGCTAAAGGCCACCCGGCGTACCCAGTCCCCATGGTCACTGATAGGGGCTGTCGCGGGTTGACCGGTACTTACCTCCCAAAGTCGTAAGGAACCGTCGGCGCTACCGGATGCCAGACGCTGGCCATCAGGGTGAAACGCCACGTCCAGCACCCAGTTCTCGTGCCCGGCGATCGCCCGGACTGGGTCTACAGGAACCTCGCCCGGCAAAGCCGCAACATCCCATAGGCGAATCTGATTGTCCGCCCCACCGCTGGCCAGCCAGCGCCCATCGGGACTAAAACTCAAGGCAAAAACCTCGCCCGTGTGCCCTGATAGACGTTGCTGCGGCGTACCACTCCCAATACCCCATAACCAGATCGCGCCGTCTTCATGGGCAGAAGCCAATACCGTGCCATCCACACTCAGCGCCAGACGATATGCTGGCGATTCATCAACCTGCCAGGTTGGACTCAGCGGCCGACGTGCGACGACATCCCAGCGCACAATAGTGCCGTCTTCCCCTGCTGCGAATAGTAGGGCCCCATCCGCGCTAAATTCGAGAGCCCAGATGCCACCGGTCTGCTGGCCTTGAAGCGTGGCAAGCGGTGTCCGGGCCTGCCCATCCCAGAGGATGATCTTCCCCCCGGCATCAGCCGTGGCGAAAAGGCTTCCATCCCGGCTATAGGCAATATCCCGTACCCAGGTATCATGGCCATGCAGGAAACCGTCCATCTGTTGGGAGTTTTGGAGCAGAGTCAAAAGGCTGCTACGCGCCGCGGGCGTATCATGCGTGCGATGGGCTTCGACAGCAATAAGCAGACCCTCATCAAACCGGGATTCATCAAAGGCCGCCAGGCTTAACAGCGCCAGACGCCCCGACTCGGCAATCTGAGCTTCCAGATTGGCCCGATCGCGCTGCGCGGCAATGCGTGCTTCCGAGGTCTGGGCAGCCTCCAGCCGATCCTGGCGATTCTCATTTTCACGTACCGCGGCAAACAGCCCAATGCCAAGAGCGCCAATCAGGCCGACAATGGCGGCAACGAGCAAGGCCCGATTGCGACGACGCTGGCGCCGGTGCGCCTGCTCAGTCTCGTCGATCAACTGCCGCGCAACGGCGTCTATCCGGAGACGATTCGCCTGGGCCTGGATCACCTGTAGTTCCTGAGTTGTCAACAACGAGCCATAGCGTTCGTAGTCACCGGCGCGGCGGTCGAGCAGCTCCTGGGCGGCCTTGCGGGTGGTTGTTTCTGGGTCAAGCTGCACCTGCAGAGCCAGGTAGTCATGCACCAATTCATAGCCAAGCCCCTCTTCCAGCTCGACCACACCCAGCACCCGGTTCTCGCGCAGGGTGCGCAAGATATCGTCGAGCTGCCCGATAGGAGCACCCAGCGCCGACAACTCACCCTTGAGACTGTCGCGGGTCCGGACATCGCGCGTCTGGTCAGCGCGAACCAGGGCCTCGATTACCAGGCGGGCCAGGCGCCGGTCCTCGGCAGGGAAACGGGCGAGAAGACGCTCAAGATAGCCCCGCAGAACGCCCTCAGCACATCCCGCGCTGACATAGTCCGACATGGTGATCGTCCGGCGGTCAGACGGCAAGGCTTCGATCATAGCACCACCCACAAGCTGCAACTGCGGGGGCGCCACCTCCCTACTCGTGTTCGCGAGGTCCGCCAGAATCTTGTCGGCAACATCTGCCTCGTAGGTATAGCCCTGCGCCCGGGCTGGCAATACCAGAGCACGCTGGGCTTCGCGGGGCGTCAGAGATCTAAGCAAGAATTCGTGCGCAAATGGCTGTGGGATCTGGGGTTGGAAGCTGGCCAGCAGACCAAAGTACTCGGTCCGCATGGCTACGGTAACATGAATACGCAACAGTGGATCGTCAAGGCATTCGGCCAATTCGCTCGCAAACGCCATACGGTCGGCTTCGGTAAACACATCCGTAAACAGTGTCTCAAATTGATCGATGAAGATGAAAATATCCCGATTGGAACCAACCGTCTGTGCAACCAGCTTCAGATAGGCGTGCAAGGATGCATCTGCCAAGCTAGAGGCACCCTCAAAAGTAGGCATCATCACACGCTTGATCGCATCCTGGGGAGTCCGGCGCCGGACCGTGACGTAGAGGGGCAGGTAACCCCCTGCCAGGAGCCGCGGCATCAGGCCAGCCTGGAGCAACGAGGTCTTGCCAGCGCCGCTTTCAGCATGCAAGACAGCGAAACGTGCCTCGGGGGTGCGTGCCAGCATGGCATCAATCGCTGTCTCGCGTCCGAAGAACAATCGGTTATCGCCGATGTGGTAAGCTTCCAGCGCACGGTACGGTCCCTGATCTTCCTCTGGGCGCGTCTTCGCTGCCTCGCGAAGCTCCTGTATGTAGTCAACCACGGCACGGGCAATCACCGCAGCCTCGCCGTCAAGTTCCCGCGACGCTTCGCGCGCCCGCTCGAGCAACGACCGCGCGCCAACATCAACCGCATTGTATTCGCCAGCGCCTTCAACGAAGGTTTCGTCCGGTTCGCCTTCATCTGACAGGGTGACGGTTCGCCCTTCGATACTGGCCGGGGTCCGTTGATCCAGCAACGCCGCCGTGCGATCATCCCAGGTCACCGGGGTCTCAACATCATGCATCGCCAGAGTGACTTGATGGTCGACATCGGACTCGTGAGGCGATCTGGTGGCCAGTGATTCGGCCTCACGCATAACGTCCTGAATAGCGCCCACAAACGCCCCAACCGAGGGATAGCGGCGTTCCGGGATTTTGGACATAGCCCGACGCAGCACGCGATCCAGGCCTGGGGGCAGATCGCGGCGCACCTGGCTGATCGCTGGCGGCGGCTCATCCAGATGGCGATACATCAAGCTAAACGGCGTCTCTGCATCAAATGGCATACGTCCAGAAAACAACTCGAAGGCCATAATTGCAAAGGCATATACATCCGTCCGCGCATCAACCGGCTCAGAGCGCCATTGCTCGGGCGCCATATAGCCCGGCGTTCCAACCAGTGTCCCGGTTGCAGTCAGGCCAATGCTCTCCTCTCTGAACTTGGCAATACCAAAGTCGCTCAGATAGGTATGGCCGGCTGCATCCATAAGCACGTTGGCCGGCTTGAGATCACGATGCACAACGCCCCGAGTATGCGCGTAGTCTAGTGCGTCAGCAATCTGAGCGACAAACAGTAGTAATTCATCAAGCGGTGGCCTATTCTCCCGAACGTAGCTGCCTAGATTGCCGCCAGAGACGAGCTTCATGACCAGATAAACAAGATCATCCACCTGTCCTGAGTCATAGACTGGTAGGATATGGGGATGGTCGAACTGCCGCATCAAGGATGCTTCGCGCTCAAATCGCCGGATGAAGTCCGGCGCCGTCATTAACGCCGCCGACAACACCTTGACTGCTACGATTTCCTCATCCGCGTCGCGGCGGGCTTTGTAGACGGTGGCCATGCCACCCCGACCAAGCTCCTCGAGCAGCAGATAGCCGTTCAGAGTCGTGTCAACGAGTGATTCCGCCATTAGGGTCAGTATCCTCCGCCAGCATTGGAAATAGCCTCGCTACTAGCATAGCGATTTTTGGCCAGCACGCGATACGTGAAAATGCAACAAGCCCTCTCTGGCCGTATTAGGAGGGCTTGCGAATAATGCGGATGAACTCGACGCGCGGTTCCAGATTAGATGATCTTCGCCTCCGCGGCTTCGATCGCCTGGCTGAACTTCTGTAACCCAGCCTGGATATCACCGGAGATGTGCAGCTGCACCACCCGGCGCCCCAGATCCAGCAGCGATGCGACATCCCCCTGAGCCTGGGCCAGCTTGAGGATATTGAAGCTATAGAGGCGGCTGGGAATTGGCAATTCCTGGTCATCATCTGCAGTGATGACGATGAAGACGCCGCTGTTCGGGCCGCCCTTATGAAGCTGGCCCGTCGAGTGAAGATAGCGCGGCCCATAACCGAGTGTTACAGCACGGCGCGTCGTATGGCGCAGATGGCGCCGAATATCCTCTAGCGGCTGGTGATAGACATCATGGGGCGTCAAGTAGGCCAGTATGGCAATATAGCGACCAGAGCGCGCCAGACTGATGTGGGCCGCGAGCAGGCCTTCAAGCCGATCCATTGGGAAATTGCGATGCCGACAGATGTCTTGCAACGTGTTGCCCAGACGCGGGCTGGTATACAAACTCAGACCGTTGTTTTCCGTGAAGAACGGCGCATCCGAGGGTAGCACACCCGAATCGATGTAGCCTTCCAGAAGGGTTTTGGTATGCTCTTTTGCCAGCCTGACGTTTGGTTCGTCGAACGGATTGACCTTCAGTAGATGGCCAGCAACCGCCGTGGCGAACTCCCACCGCAAGAACTCACCGGCGAGATCATAGCGGTCGCGGAGCCGAATCGTCACCATTGGATGTCCAGCCTCACATAACTGCTGGAGTTGCTGATCCGTTTCGACAGTGTCACTATCCAGGCGAAGGTAAACGATCAGGCGGTCGTCATCATAATCATGTGGCAGACCAATGGTCGCGCCCACCACAGGCACCAAGCCGGTACCCTCTTTGCCAGTGCTCTCGGCCAGAAGTTGCTCCAACCAATCGCCGAAAGGTGCAATCGTCTCAGATGATAGGATTGACACCTTGTCGAGGCCCGCGCGGGCAAGATACCCCATTATCACGCCCAAGCGGAGCGCCGGATTGCAGTTGGCAGGCACAACCTCATCAATCGCCCGCAGCATGTGTTCTGCGCTTGCAAACAAGCGGTCGAGATCCAGACCCATTGCTGCGGCTGGCACCATGCCAAAATAGCTCAGCGCAGCGTAACGGCCACCGATATCGGGCGGGTTCTCGAAGATCTCGCGAAGCTGGCGCACATGGCTCAGCGCGACGAACTGCGTGCCGGGGTCAGTGATCGCAATGAAATGATCGCCAGCGGACTCGATATCGACGGTATCAACAACTTTCTGGTAGAAGTAGTCGAACAGTGCCATCGTTTCCGTTGTCGTGCCCGTCTTGCTCGCAACAATGAAAAGTGTCTCGCGCAGGTTGATGCTAGCTTCAACCTTGAGGATTGCCGCGGGAACTGTACTATCTAGAACGAGCAGTTCCGGAAAGCCCTCCTGCGGTCCGAAGGTGCGCGCCAGCATCTCCGCGGCAATGCTGCTGCCGCCCATACCCAGGAGGACGACATGCTTGAATTCTTCAGCTTGTACAAGGCCCTGAAGAAACTTCAGACGCTGGCGGTCAATTCGGTCTTCATCGAAGACTTCCAACCAGCCCAGCCGCTCACGGATGATATCCTTGTGCTGCCGTTCCCGTTTCCACCATTCGACATTGCGGCCCCAGATATGCTGCGGCGCGTCAGCCAGGTTGGCAATGGTGTCATTGACACCCAGTGTGAACGCGCCAAGCACCTCCTCCTGGCGCTCCATGACACCCGCCTTGAGCATCTGGCGCTTGCCATCAATAGCTGCCATCAAATTGTGAAATGAGCTGGCGAATTTATCGACACCATCGGCCTGGAGCGATTGGGTTACCAGGTCCATATCCACCCCAACTTCGGCCAGCATATCCAGCGTGTCCTCCGCCTGATCAAGATCATGCTCCAGGGAAGCACTGACCTTGCCATGATCGGCGAAGGCGTGGAGGGTCGCGGGCGGCAACGTGTTCACGGTATGAGCACCGATCAACGCATCCACATACATGGTGTCCGGATAAGCAGGATTCTTCGTGCTGGTGCTGGCCCAGAGGGGTCGTTGAACACGAGCATTGGCATCTCGCAGGCTGGCAAATCGGTCGCCTTCGAATATGCGCTTGAAATGCTGATACGCCAGCTTCGCACTGGCAATCGCGGCTGTGCCCAGGAGTTTCCGGTTGGCTGAGACCCGATCCAGGTCACGCCCTTGAGCGGCCAGGATGTTGCTGTTCAACTGCTGGTCCACCATAGAATCAATGCGGCTCAGGAAGAAGCTCGCCACCGAAGCGATCCGGCTGACATCCTGTCCCTGCTCCAGGCGACGTTCCAGGCCGCGTAGATAGGCTTCCACAACCTCGGCATAGACACTAACTGAGAAGATCAGCGTCACGTTGACGTTGATGCCACGTGCGATGGTCTCCTCGATTGCCGGGATGCCCGGCTCAGTCGCGGGTATCTTAATCATCACATTCGGACGGCCCACCAATCCGTTGAGCCGCTCAGCCTCAGCGATAGTCGTCTGAGTATCATCTGCAATCAGCGGCGAAACCTCAAGGCTGATGTAACCATCCTGCCCATCAGTACGGTCATAGATGGGCCGCAGCAGATCCGCCGCAGCCTGGATATCCTCAACAGCAAGGGCCTCATAGATTGTATTCGCATCGGCGTCGAGCATGTTCATAATCGCATTGTCATAGACAGCCGATTCGGCGATGGCTTTCTCGAAAATCGTCGGATTGGACGTGATCCCCATCACACCAGCTTGAATGAGCTTCTGGATTTCGCCATTCCGGATCAGTTTGCGGCTGATGTTGTCATACCAGATGCTTTGACCATAGTCTTGCACAGCGATCAACGGACTACCCATCAGGCTGATACTCCCTTAAGTTCCTTCATCGCAGCATTCACAACGGCCTCAACCGTAATGCCCAGTTTCTCATAGATTGTCGTGTACGGCGCCGATTCGCCAAAACGATCCAGGCCAATAAAAGCCCCTCCCTGCAGCACAGCATCCCAGGGCATGCGGATTCCTGCCTCGACAGCCACCCGTGCACGGACATCAGGGGGCAATACGGTGTCAATATACACCTGATCCTGTTGCAAGAAACGTGTCATACTCGGAATACTGACCACGCGAGCCTTCACATCTTCCGAAGTGAGTCGCGCCTGAGCGGCCAATGCGAGATGAACCTCAGATCCGCGGCTCAGCAGGAGCACATCCGGGGCGCCCTCAGAGTCTGAGAGAATGTACCCACCCTTGGCAACTCCTTCCCGCAGCGCCGCAGGGTCGAGAGTCGGCACGTTCTGGCGCGTGAAGATCAGCGCGACGGGACCACCGTGATGTTCCATTGCGGCTTTCCAGGCTTCAACCGTTTCGTTGGCATCTGCTGGCCGGAACACGATCAAGTTAGGGATGGCCTCGAGGGCTGCCACATGCTCGATGGGCTGGTGCGTCGGGCCATCTTCGCCCAGGCCAATACTGTCATGGGTGAAGATGAATACCGGCTCGACGCCCATCAATGCTGCGAGGCGGATGGCGGGGCGCATGTAGTCAGAGAACGTCAGGAAAGTTGCGGTGTAGGGTTTGATGATGCCACCATGCAAGGCCAGCGCATTCGCAATTGATCCCATCGCATGCTCGCGTACCCCAAAGCGAAGATTGCGTTGCCCATAGTCTTCAGGGCTGAAGTCCCCATCACTGTCAATCAGCGTCTTGGTGCTCCCAGCCAGATCAGCATCGCCTCCCAGGAAGGTTGGCACTTGCCCTGCAATGGCGTTCAGCACCTTCCCGGAGGTATTGCGCGTTGCCGTTCCCTTCTCATCAGGCGCAAAGGTGGGTACTCTAGCCGCCCAATCGTCTGGCAACTGGCCAGCAAACGCCTGTTTGAAGGCAGCGGCGAGCTCAGGATAAGCCTGCTCATAGGCCGCAAAGCGTGCATTCCAATCAGCCTCTTGCTGGGCACCCGACTTGATGGCCGCCCGGAAATGAGTCAAGACCTCATCCGGAATAAGGAATTCGGGTTCGAGCGGCCAGCCGAGGTTCTGCTTGGCCAAACGGACCTCTTCTTCCCCTAGCGGGGAACCATGTGCCGCCGGGGAATCGGCCTTGTTCGGGCTACCATAGCCAATAATCGTCCGCACATTGATGATGGAAGGCCGGTCGGTGACGGCCCGGGCCTGGGTGATCGCGGCTGCAATCGCATCCAGGTTGTTGCCATCTTCCACTGTCTGCGTATGCCATCCATAGGCCTCAAAACGCTGGGCGACGTTTTCGCTGAAGGTGACGCTTGTCGGGGCCGCCAATGAGATCCGGTTGTCGTCGTAGAGCATAATCAACTTGCCCAGCTTCAGGTGCCCGGCCAATGAGGCCGCCTCGGCAGCAACACCTTCCATCAAGTCGCCATCGCTTACCAGCGCATAGGTGTGGTGATCGATAAGCGAGTGCCCTTCGCGATTAAAATGGGCTGCCAGGAATGCCTCGGCCATCGCGAAACCAACTGCGTTGCCAAACCCCTGCCCCAGAGGACCAGTAGTGGTCTCAATTCCAGGGGTGAGGTGATACTCTGGATGGCCGGGTGTACGGCTACCCCATTGACGGAAATTCTTGAGTTCATCTAGCGGTAATTCATAGCCGGTGAGGTGTAACAGGGCATAGATGAGCATCGAACCGTGGCCGGCTGAGAGGACAAAACGGTCACGGTCGGGCCAATGAGGATTCTTCGGATTGTGTTTCAGAAACTGGGTCCAGAGCACATAAGCCATTGGCGCGGCTCCCATCGGAAGCCCCGGGTGACCTGAGTTAGCTCTTTGCACAGCGTCAACTGCAAGAAAGCGAATTGTGTTGATTGCGCGAGTATCGAGGGTCAAATTTGCATACTCCTTGGCAATGTTCATGTGGTGAACTGAGTATAACGCAGATTTGAAGGGTGGGTGTAGCAGCGCTTCAGTGAGCAAATATCTCCCTGAATCCTAGACGACAATGGCACGTCAAAACTTGCCTACGCTGTGGACGTTGCCGGGAGGTTCCGTTTGGGGCTTCACATCGCCGAAGTCGGTGCTTTGCCATGTGGCCGGAGCAAACCTTGACCAAAGTGCATTTTGCCTGGCAAACTACACGTTAGATTTGCCACCCAATCAAAAGGCGCAGTGAATGCAGCCCGCACAAATCGAACAACGGATCTCCCGGATACTGCACCAAGCAGGTTATAAGTTCACCAAACCTCGGCGCCAGGTAGCAGATGTTGTTTTCAACAGCGAACGCCATCTGACGGCCCCAGAAATCGTGGAACGCGTGGCGGCTATTGATACCTCAGTTGGCCGGATGAGCGTCTATCGCACACTTGACCTTTTCACCCGTCTGGGGATCATCCGACCCGTCTACCAGGAAACGCCCCAGGCGCGCTACGCTGTGGTTATTGGGGGCCACCATCACCATATCATCTGTCAGAACTGTGGCGCCGTTATTCATTTCGATGACTGCCCTCTGGATGAGTTGAAACAGACGCTCGAGGAGCGTTTCAACTTCACAATCGAAGGCCATATGCTCGAGTTCTTTGGCCACTGCAAGAAGTGTGATGCACCTACCGAGTAGCACAGACTTACGCTGGGAAGTCCGCTGCGCACTCTGCGATTGGCAAGCCACTTTGCGTGCTGTGATACCCTACGATGCTTATGAACAAGCAGAAGCACGCCCGGGTGACCGCATTGGCGGCTTCTGGGAAGACTACATCTGTCCCCAGCATTTCACCATTACACGCCGCACCTTTCGTATTGTCCTCCCCACTCTTGATCTCGAGGAAGCCTTAGTACAGTATCTCACTGGGCAGGGCAGCACCACGCCAGTGCCACGGTGTCCTATCTGCCACCAGGCGATGGTAGGTGGCCAGATGCTGAATGACTTACCCTTCCTCCTCGCACCGCGTATCGAGCTGCAACGCTGGCTGCGCGATAAACTGTACCAGTTGCAGCGGGCTGTCGCTTCCGAACGTCACGCGATCGCCCACGGCGAACAGACAGTAGCCGTGGCGCTCGTGACCCTCGTTGCCGAGACTCAATCGCTCAATACCTTCTATAGATCGCTGAGCAAACAACTCGGCAGCACCGGGCATCGCGCCGGCATCTTAGAAAGCACACCGGATCATCTGGAGGAATGGCAAGAGCAACTTGAGGAGGCAATCGCCGTTGCCGAGCACGAATTAGGGCTGTTGCTCAAACGCAAGCAGGATGAGGATCACAAGCCGCCTGGGCGCTGCCCAAAATGCCAAAACACAAGCGTTCACCTGGTGATTTCGGCTACCATATGAGGGCTAGGCCTTAAGCGCCAGGATATACCCCTTGCCGCGGACGGTCTGAAGATGGGTTGGACGGCTCGGTTTCTCCTCAAGAGCCTCCCGTAACCATCGGATATGAACATCGAGCGTGCGGGTATCCCCGAGATAATCGGTTTGCCATACTTTCTCCATAAGATAGCTCCGCGGCAATACCTCATTGGGATGACGTAGAAACAACTCTAGCAGTAGTGCCAGCTTAGGAGTCAGCCGTACTTCCTCCCCATCATGCACCGTGAGAACCCGGCTCTCAAGGTTGATCTGAAAGGGACCCGCGGTCAGGATTTCACCGCCTCGAGCGGCAACAAACCGCTGAATCCGGTTGTAGAGCTTGCGTGCAGTAAATGGCAGATGCAGTACAACATCGGCTTCGCTGAACACTTTGTTGCGGGCCTTGTCGCCGGAGCGGGGGGGTAGAATGTGGATAATCGGCAACTCCTTAGCTTCGCGTCGTAGCGCATTACAGATGCGATTGCCGGAGGTACGCATTGAAGCCGCATTGAGGACAATCACATCCGGTGGTGTCATATCCAATATATCGAGCGCTTTCTGACCAGTCGTTACCTTGAGAAGGCTATAACGACGACCTAGTGGCTCGGCAAACGAGTGTTTCTTGCTGGCGCGTTTGCCTTCAATCAACAGAACGATCGCCGCATTGTCCACGAAAAACACCACCTTCTTACGAGAGAGAGAACAATTCGCAACATCTGTGTGGGCGAAGTAGAATCATTATAGCGAAGCTGGCTACCTTGCCAAGCGTAGAATAAAGGAATCCCTCAATGGCAATTTTCTTGGACTCAGCCAGGCCCCAACAGGCGGCACGTGCTCAGGAGCTAGGATTCGTTTCAGGAATCATAACCAATCCGCACCGCATGCGCGAGGTCGGGCGTCCAGGCTTGGAGATTCTGGAAGATCTGGTGAAGATATTTGATGGTCATGTATTGTACCAACCTACTGGCCAAACGCTAGAAGCGCGGATTGATGAAGCCTGGCAAGCCTATGACCTGCGGCCAGACCGTGTCGTCATCAAACTGCCCGCCAGCACCGAGAATCTGGGTTTCCTCAAGCATGTTCCAGAAATCGAGGTGGCTATCACTACGATTTACAGTCCACTGCAGGCCTATGCCGCTGCCGAGGCGGGCGCCCAGTTCGTGATCCCCTATGTTAGCCATATAGAGGCCGAGCTTGGTGACAGCGCAAGCCTCGTCCAGCAGATTGCTAAGATTTTGCAGGGCTACCCGACAGAGTTGCTGGCAACTGATATTAGCGATCTGAGCCAGGTACTGGCCTGCCTCGAAACCGGCGCGGATCATGTTGCGCTACCACTCGAGCTTATTCTGGCCCTCGGCAATCATGAGTTGACCGAGAAAACCGTGGCCCAGCACACAGTCAAAGAAAACCACAATGAGCAATCATAACCGGTATGGGGCCCTGCTTAACGATCTGGCCCAACGCTGGCAAGGGATCTATAGCCAACTCGATCAAGAGCGTATTCTGCAGCAAGCCATTGCCATACAACAAATACCTGCCCCAACCTTTTCCGAAGAGAATCGTGCCAAGTATGTGGAGCACCGTTTTGGCGAGATCGGTCTAGGCCACGTTCAGCGTGACGAGATGAACAACGTCTACGGCTGGCTGGGAAGCCCAGACAGCCGGCAAGTGATCCTTGTGTCCGCACATCTCGACACCGTGTTTCCTATCGAGACGCGGCTGGACATCCGGCAGGATGGGCATCGGGTATACGGCCCGGGGTTGGGTGACAACAGTCTTGGTGTCGCAGGCCTGCTCATTCTGGCTGAGATCTTCTGCAAACAGATACAACCGCCAAATACGACGATATGTTTCGTCGCCAACACCCGCGAGGAAGGGTTGGGCAACCTGGATGGGATCCGTGCCGTACGCGACACCCTAACGCCGCAAAGAATCATCGCTGCCGTCGTTCTGGAGGGGATCGCCCTGGGGCGGGTTTATCATGCTGGCATCGCGGTTAAGAGGCTCAAGATTACTACGCAGGCTGAGGGGGGACACAGTTGGTTCAACTTCGGCAGACCGAGTGCAATTCACCAAATTGTGCGTCTCGCGGCCGATATCACCCAACTGACGGTACCCACCACACCGAAGACCACCTACAACATCGGCATGATCGAAGGCGGACAATCGGTCAACTCGATCGCGGCTGAGGCATCGTTGTATCTCGATCTGCGATCCACCACAGCGGCGTCGTTGGCAGAGCTAGAGAAGCAGGTTCATTCTCTCCTGGAGCGCCATCAAACGTTGGTTCCCGTCCACGTGGAAATCGTCGGCAATCGTCCAGCGGGCATGATACCGGCCAACCACAAGCTCGTCCGGATCGCCCAGGCAGTATTGGGTGCAATCGGGAGAACGGGAATGCTTGAAACCGGGAGTACGGATGCGAATGTCTTGTTAGCGGCGAGCATCCCGGCTGTGGTTGTCGGTATCTCCCAGGGAGGCAACGCTCATCGGACGGATGAGTTTATTGATACCCAGCTGGTTACTGAGGGCATATGGCAACTGATATTGTTGCTGGCAGCCGTTGCCACCGAATTCGGCCACCATTGACCCGTGTTTCAGCGGGCCCGCACCCCGAAGAGCTATGATTTCTTGTCGTTATCTTTCGCGAACCCGAGAATCTCCGTAATATCAGCCGTTGCTCTTGAAGCTGCGTAGATCACTTTGCCGAGCTTGGTATCCTTTTCGACCAGCACCGCCAACAGCGATTCACCAGCGGGATACACGACCATCTGGCCCTCTTCGGCCTCCATGAGTAGACGTTTCAATTCGCCCTGTTCAAGACGCTTCAGTACCCGGATGGCCAAACCAACCAGAGTGGCCGACATCGCAGCCACCTGCGGGCTGCCAGTTGGATTGTTATGGGAGCCCTCGTCGGTGTCATCGGATGGATAGGCTGAAACCAGTAGCCCATCGAGGTTCACCACAACGGAAGCTTTGATTCCTGGCACGGCTGCATGCAGCACACGCAACGTCTTCTCGAGTTGTTCGCTACGATATTCGGTGGTACTTGTATCCATATACCCCTCTTAACATGACGGCCCCACAGCCACCGTCCACGACGGCGTGCCGCATTCATTCTTCAGAATCCCTATTATACGAAGATTATCCGATTCTCGAAAATAGGACGCCAACTCAAGTTTACAGGAACCTAGCGAAAATAGTTGGGTTGTTCACCCGACGAGATACGCTGGAAGTCCTGACCAGCCACCTTTTTGAACGGCGTTTCCACGACGGATACTGCTTCCTGGTTGATGGGTGGGATTTCAAGATGGCCATTTAGCTCCTCGACGCGGACTGTCCCTGGCGTTAAGCTAAAGACCAGATGACAGTAGAATGGCACCCGAATTGTCACTTCACTACGGGAGAACAGGCCCAGCAAGCGACGGCGCTGCGCCACAATGTAGATACCCGCCTCATCCTGATCCACAATAAGCTTCAGGCCAAAGGCTGCATAGAAGCTGGCATAAAGCTCCACTTGATTTAGCTCATGGTAGAGTACTGCAACCCGGCAATTACTACCGCGTACATACACCGTGGTTGTCTGGTTGAAAACGGGAAACACGCGCAGGTGGCGTTGAAAACGCAACTTCGAAAGCGGTGTTTCAAGCTCCGGGCCTGTCGGCAAGTCAGTCATAGGTCTGTTCCAGCCATTGGGTTATATGATTGGCGATGGTGTCTGGACGCTCCAGAGGCAACATGTGACCCGCATCCTCAAGGCTAACAAGCGTAGCGTTGGAAACATACTCTACCAGCTCCTGACTCAACCGAAGCGGGGCCATCTTGTCGGCCGTTCCACCAATAACCAGTGTCGGTGCCTCGATCCAGGAAAGCTGGTCGGTGATATCAAAGCTATCGCACGCCAGGTAATCACCGAACGTGGTATGCGGATCAATCGTGAGCATCTGGTCCTTGCCACGGGCCTTGAGGTCCTCGGGTGCATCAGGTCCCCAGGCCCATCGGGTAATCATGTCAACAACGGCCTCGTGATCATCTCGCACCGTATTGAGGATTTTCGGATTAACCTTGAGCCGAGCCCCTGTTCCTACAAGTACCAGACCCGCTACATCGTCACGCATATGGGCACCCATCGTTAAGGCAATGGCTCCCCCCATGCTGTGGCCAACTACGATAGCGCGCGCGATATCGAGGGCTCGCATCAAGTGACGCACCGCCTCAGCATACGCGATGACGGTCGTCATACCCGGCGTCCCCGACCGCCCATGGCCTGGCAGATCCGGCGCGATCACCCGGGCACCTCCTAGGCGGCGCAAGGCCGGAGGCCAGACAAGATGATCTGAACCGGCACCGTGAATAAGGATCACCGGCGGGAGCCCCGATTCGGGGTCACGCTGTTCAACGTAGTAAATGCTTCCGGCGGCTGTTTCGGCTAGTGGCATTGACGGTTTGCCTTGTTACTGGATCAACCCAACAAGATTGTAGAACAGATCATGTCGGCGCGCCATTAAAGTTGAATTTCGAGACGATAGCCGGTCGCATCCTCAAAGCGCTTGCCCAGCTGTGAGGCACCGTCGGGGAGCGTATCGACCTTTACAAGTACTGCACCTCGGTCCGTGTAGATACTCGGGCCTCTGACAATCTGAGCGCCGGTGGCACTGATCAGTGTACGAGCCTCCTGGAGGATCGCGTTCTGATTAGGATGAGGGTGGATCGCGATCGGATATCCCGTCTGGCGCGCCAATGCCTGGATCGTATCATAATGACGCGTGCCAACCTCCGGCGAGATAAAGGACAGGATGATCTGCCCCTGCTTGAGGCTTGTCTTATAGAGCCCATACGCACCAAGCGCCTCACGAATCAAGGCATAGGCAGCGTTGATCTCCAACTGCTCTTCAGAAGCGGCGGCAGCGGTAACAGGCCCCTCGGCTGCACCGCCAGAATCATTCACTACCAATGCCATGCCTGTCAGATCCTTGTACGCGGTTACTAGCTCCTGATGAGCGTCAAGGCCCTCGATGTCAACCTTGACAACGCCCTGACTCAAGAAAAATGAAGGCCCTTTGGTAATCTGCGCCCCCTCGGGCAACAGCTCAAAGATGACTGTCCCCAACGCCTGCTGGTTGACCTCGGGCGCCACCATCACGTTCCAGTTCGTCTGCTGACCAACCGCTTCAATCGCGTCAGCGTAGCGTTCCGCCGCCCGGCCAGGAAAATCAAACTGAAGCTGTCTCTTATACACATCT
>JAADYW010000266.1 GCA_010092845.1 Chloroflexota bacterium | reverse complement strand
CTGGACACCCCGGTAACGATTGACGACAAACCAGACGCCAGGCCGATGCCCAAAATTGAGGGTACTGTCTGCCTTGAAGATGTCTGCTTTGCTTATGATGACGAACCGGAAAACATGGTCTTGCGGAATATCAACCTGGAGGCCAAACCGGGGCAGATTACGGCTCTTCTTGGTCAGACCGGCTCCGGTAAGAGCACCTTGATAAATTTAATTCCCCGGTTCTACGATGTCACCGAAGGCCGCGTCACCATAGATAGCATTGATATTCGAGATGCGCAATTGCAGAGTCTGCGTCGCCAAATTGGGGTTGTGCTCCAGGAATCGACGCTCTTCTCGGCCAGTATTCACGACAACATCGCCTATGGGCGTCCCGACGCCACGCGGGAAGAGGTCATAGAGGCAGCCAAAGCAGCCAATGCTCATGACTTCATCATGGAATTTCCCGACGGCTATGAGACGGAAATCGGGGAGCGGGGCGTTACCCTTTCCGGCGGCCAGCGGCAACGAGTCGCTATCGCCCGCGCGCTGTTGATTGATCCGCGCATCTTGATTCTGGATGACTCGACCAGCAGTGTAGACACGCGCACCGAGTTTCTCATTCAGGAAGCGCTGAATCGCCTGATGGAAGGGCGCACCACCTTTGTGATCGCTCAGCGTCTGACGACCGTACAGAACGCCGACCAGATTGTGGTGCTGGATCGGGGCGAGATAGCCGAACGCGGCACACACCAGAAGCTGCTCGACCTGGATGGTCTCTACGCAGAAATCTATCGGCTCCAGCTTGAAGACCAGGAACGTCTGCGGCACGAGATGATGTCGCTCGGCGGACTGTACGAAAAGCCCAAGCGTTCGACCCAGGAAATTGAAGTATCCATGCGCCAGGGCTTTTCTGGAGATTAATCCGCTACGAAAAACAGATGTGGAACAAGCCACTTCTCTAGCTTCAAGTAACTGCAAAACCTGCAAAAAGGATAATTGAAATGGGTATACGAGGCGCAGCAGGCGAAGAAGGACATGGATTTGACTGGGAAGTCACCAAACGACTCGTCAGCTATCTGAACCCTTACAAGAGAAACATCATGTTCTCATTTGTCGGGATGTTTTTTCTGGTCGCCTCCACCGTCGCAGGCCCGCCCCTAATCGGCTACGCCGTCGATCAGGGCATCCGCAAAGGCAATATGTCAACCGTGGGAATCGGTGTCGCAGCCTACCTGGTCATTCAGGGGATCGGGTTGCTGGGCTTCCGCGTTCAAATCAACAATATGGCGCTGGCCGGGCAACGGGTCATTCAGGAACTGCGCGACGAGTTGTTCAGGAAAATCCAGTATCTCTCCATCTCGTTCTTCTCCAGATATGAGACCGGGCGTCTGATTGCGCGTGTCATCAGCGACGTGAATGTCCTGCGCGAAGCCATCACGTTCGCCGTCGTAGGAACCTTCCGCGATTTGCTCGTGTTGATCGGGATTCTCATTACGATGGCCTTTATCAATCTGCCCCTGACCGGCATCTCGCTCGTCGTAGTTGTGGTGCTGATAATGATTGCCAACGTCTGGCGCGTCTTCGCTCGCAAGGCATATATTCGGGTTCGCGAGACCAATGCAATTGTAAACGCCGAGCTTTCCGAAGCGTTCACCGGGGTGCGGGTCACCGAGGCTTTTGCGCGTGAGTCCTACAACTACCAGCGTTTCATCGACAAGATCAACCACGACAATCGTGAAGCGAACGTCCGCGCTGCGTTGGTCGCCGGGGTCTTCTTTCCCAGCATTGAGCTGGTTGGCGGGCTTGCCACCGGGGCCATCATCTACGCCGGCGGCATGCTGGTATTGGATGAGAGACTCAGTGTTTTCACGCTGGTGACATTTGTGCTGTATATTGAGGAGTTCTTCTTCCCGGTTCGGATGCTGGCGCAACGCTATAACATCTTCCAGGCCGTGATGGCTGCGGGCGACAAAATCTTTACCTTGCTGGACACACCGATTGAGGTCGAAGACGTCGAGAATGCCGGCGAGTTGCCGCCGATCAAAGGCGATGTCAAGTTCGAGAACGTCGACTTTGCTTACGGCTCCGGCGAACTGGTGCTGAAGAACATCAACCTTGACGTTTCGGCTGGCTCAACAGTGGCCCTAGTGGGCCACACCGGAGCAGGCAAGAGCACCATTGTCCGGCTGGTCATGCGCTTTTACGATCTGACCGGCGGCAGCCTGACCATCGACGGACATGACATCAGGCAGGTCAGCCAGGAGAGTCTGCGCAGCCAGATGGGCGTCGTATTGCAGGAAAACCACCTGTTCTCAGGCACGGTATTGGACAACATCCGCTATGGTCGGCTTGATGCAACCGAAGAAGACGTCATCGAGGCTGCCAGGACGGTCGGCGCCCATGGCTTCATTTCGCGGCTCGAAGATGGCTATCACACCGAAGTGCGCGAAGGCGGTTCGTTGCTGTCATCCGGGCAGCGGCAGTTATTGGCTTTTGCCCGCGCCTTGCTCGCCGACCCGCGCATCCTGATTCTGGACGAAGCCACCAGCAGCATCGACACTCAGACAGAGAAGATTATCCAGACCGGACTGGCCCGGTTACTGAAAGGACGCACCAGTTTCGTCATCGCCCACCGCCTGAGCACCATCACCTCGGCTGACCTGATCGTAGTCATGGATCACGGAGAGATCATCGAACAGGGGACACACGAGGAACTGCTGGCCCAGGGTGGCTCGTACCGCGACCTGTACACGATGGCCTATGCCCGTCCTTTGGAAGGTGTAGTGGCCGAACGAGCGACGAATCCGGTCGCGGCCAGCGACTAAGACTCCTTCCGAAAAAGTCCGACTTGTCAGAGCCTACACCCGGCGATATGATGACGCCAGTATCGTTAAAATAATCAATGAGAGTGATAGGCGCTGAGCTACCAGTTACTCACACCACAGGCCGAACCCGAAGAAATCTATCCTTACCGGCGCGTCTGGCGCTCCCTGGCAATTGAACTGGGAGTGCTAGGCGTGGCGGTAATGCTCATTCTGGGAGCAACGGCATTT
>JAADYW010000265.1 GCA_010092845.1 Chloroflexota bacterium | reverse complement strand
AGATGTGTATAAGAGACAGGAAATACACCTTGGGCTAGAGGTTGGTTCAGGATTGATATTGTCAATCCGAAAATCTGGAACTGCATACCGATGCTGCATCAAATCTCGTTGGAGCCGCAACGTGCTTATGGCAAAATCTGGCATGTATCTGGCGGCAAACGTGATATTCATTTCAAAAGGACCCGTAGGATGGCAACCTTTGGCTAGGCTGGCTCCCGACGCACTCCCGGCAGTGAGAGGACTAAATCTGCATCATAGACACGAGCCGGTGTCTGAAAACCTGACTCGAATTGACCAGCAAGTATCCGGGTAGCGACGGCACTTGCTGTCAAGCCAGTGAAGCGATAGGCCTCTGGCCCATGCAGGCGAGCAGCGATCCGCGTTTGGTCATTGGAAGCCTGGGCCCAGATGTGGGTATGTCCTTCAGACAGCTCCTTGGCTGAGGGACCGGCAGGGAGGCGCTTAAATAGCCAGCGCAAGATTCGCTGGAATGGCGCTGACCCCCATAGACCGTGTAACCAACGCGCCCGCATCAAAAATTGCAGCGCACCGGGGAAGGCAGCATAGGTCTCGATGTTTTCGATACCTGTACTGTAGTAGGCTGTTACCAGGTCCCCACGCCAGGGATTAAGGATTGCTGCTTTTTCCCCGTCTCCGAAGTCAATGCGGCGCTTCTTCTGTCCAGGCTTGGCGTTCACTAATCTGCCACTCTGTCGGAGGTAACCGTCTGTGTGCAGGTTACTGACCAGAGTGCCCAGTGTACCCTGAGAGACTCCACCGACAGTCTCAAAGCCCAAAACGAGGTGGGTGGCGTCTGGCACCTGCGTTGCCACATGGCGTGCCAGACAGTCGGTTGGTACGATACCGAAGCCAACTCCTGGCATCAGCATCAGCCCTGCGGCCTGTGCATCGGCATCGTACGCGCGGACGATCTCGATCTCATCTACTTCACCAGTGATATCTGTATAATGCACGCCATTCACGAGGCAGGCTTCTACTAGAAGCCTGCTGCTCATCTGGAAAGGACCGGCACAATTTAGCAGGACGGTGATGCCATCCAGCTGGGGTGCATCCAGCGGAAAAGCCCGATAGTCCACATTCCACTGGGCGGCTAACGATCGCAGTTTTTGCTCATTGCGCCCAGCCAGCACCGGTCGCAACCCTTGTTCAATGGCTATCCGCGCGATAAGACCACCGGTGTAACCAGTTGCCCCGTAAATCAGAAGCATGATTGTCGCCTTTCCTCGTAATCACCTGGATCTTCAATGCTTTTGGCATATTCTGATGTTATTCGGTCAGCAAACCGGGCCGGAGGCGAAATCTTGTACACCTTGCAACACGCTGCATGGTCCCTGTTTGCGCCTTAAACTGTGGCCTCTAGCCCCAAGTTAGACTCAGTCGGCCTCAGTGCCTGACATTTTCGCGACCTCATCTGCCAATGAGCGTAGTGTGGTGACGATATGATCGGTGTTAATCCAGTAGAAGACCTCTTGCCCGATCTTCACGCTTAAGAGCACATCGGCCTCGCGTAGAATTTTGAGGTGATGTGACACCGCGGGACGACTAATTGCAAGCTGTGTGGTAATCTCCCCCACATTCATCCGTCTCGAGCCGAGCGCAAACAAAATCTGCAGCCGTCGCGGGTCTCCAATGGCGGTCAAGAAGCGTGTGGTCTGTTGTTGATCAATATGATGCTGAGCCATGAGTTATGTCAACATGTTTAAACTTATTGTTATTCTGGATCCATTTTCGGCCAATGTCAATCGCCAAGATGATGTTGCCAATTTCGCGGTTATCTTGCTTAGAACGGATACGGCGCGATGAGATGACCGGGCTTAAGAAATGAAGATGGAGCGACCGATGATCGCCCCATCCAGGTGGTTAGATTCTGCTAAACGTCGGCGCCGGAGCTACCGAGAAATCATCTAGCCAAACTGCTCGCTTTCGGTCGAGCCTGCCAGGGCGACAGTCGACCCCTCACCATGGGTAATCGTCAGCAGCAGCTTGTCAAAGTACGCGGCACCAACTTCGTGCTGGTGCTTAACTGCCGTATAACCGCGCTCTACGGATGCGAACTCTTGCTGTTGGAGTTTGACATAGGCACTCATGCCCTGGTCGGCATAACCCTTGGCCAGATCCCAGGTGTAGTAATTGATCGTGTGCCAGCCGGCCAGTGTGATGAACTGGTACTTGTAGCCCAGCGCGCCCAATTCTTGCTGAAAGGTGGCGATAGTGTCGTCATCCAGGTAACGCTTCCAGTTGAATGACGGCGAGCAGTTATAGGCCAATAGCTTACCAGGGAATTCGGCATGGATGCGCTCAGCGAATTCACGTGCTTCGTCGAGGTCCGGGGTTTTCGTCTCAAACCAGATGATGTCGGCATACGGCGCATAGGCCAGCCCGCGCGCCACCGACGCCTCCAGGCCCGGTGTGACTCCATAGTAACCTTCAGCGGTGCGCTCGCCAGTCAAGAATGGCTGGTCACGCTCGTCGACATCACTGGTGAGCAATGTGGCGCTTTCAGCATCGGTACGGGCGATGATGAGCGTGGGGACGTCCAGAACGTCCGCGGCGAGGCGCGCAGCAGTCAGTGTCCGGATGAAGGCTGAGGTCGGAACCAGTACCTTACCACCCAGGTGGCCGCACTTCTTCTCGGCCGCAAGTTGGTCTTCAAAGTGAACGCCCGCGACGCCCGCTTCAATCATGGATTTCATCAGTTCGAAGGCATGGAGAGGGCCACCGAAGCCCGCCTCGGCATCTGCGACGATGGGCGCGAACCAGTTCGTGTCGAGGTTGCCGTCAAGGCGACTGACCTGATCGGCACGCATCAGTGCATTGTTGATGCGCCGGATCAAGGCCGGGACACTGTTTGAAGGGTAGAGGCTCTGGTCAGGATAGGTCTGGCCGGCCAGGTTGGCATCACCCGCGACCTGCCATCCACTGACATAGATGGACTTCAAACCCGCGCGTACCATTTGCACAGCCTGGTTGCCGGTTACAGCTCCGAGAGAGTTAACATAAGGCTCGGCTTGCAACAGCTCCCAGAGCCGTTCGGCGCCGTGTCTGGCCAACGAGTGTTCGATGTGCAGGCTATTGCGCAGCTGCATGACGTCAACGACGCTGTAGTCACGCTGGATTCCGGCCCAGCGCGCATCGTTATCCCAGCGCTCCTGCATGGCCTTGGCTTCGGCTGCTTTTCCGTTCAGTTTGCTGAAGTCGTCTGTATGTGACATGGTTTGAATCTCCATCTAGTTAAAGGTTTTGGCTAGCTCAGGTGGTTGTAAGCGATAAATGTCAGGAATTCGATGTATTTATCTGTGAGTACGAGTTCGTCCAGGATTCCGGCTGCTTCCTGATAAACGTCGAGGCTGTCCAGCTTGCCCAGTTCCTCGTCCCGGACCTGTTGGTAGAAGTCGCGCGTGATGGGGCGCCCATCTGCAAGTTCGGCATTGTGGTGCAGCCACTGCCAGAGTTGGGCCCGAGAGATCTCAGCGGTGGCGGTGTCTTCCATTAGGTTGTAGATGGCCGCGGCACCATTGCCGGCCAACCAGGCGCCCAGATATTGGATGGCGACTGAAACGTTGTTGCGGAAGCCTGTCTCGCTGATCGTTCCGTCGGGAACCCGGATCTCCAGAAGGTCACTGGCGGCGATGTTCACATCTTCGCGGCGACGATCTTTCTGGTGCGGATTGTCGCCCAGGTGTTTGTCGAACTCAGCCATGGCGACAGGGACCAGGTCAGGATGCGCGACCCAGGTGCCATCAAAGCCGTCGTTGGATTCGCGCTCTTTGTCCTGGCGGACCTTTTCCAGCGCGCGCTCGGTGACCTCCGGTTCGCGACGGTTGGGGATGAAGGCCGCCATACCGCCAATCGCGTGGGCGCCGCGGCGATGGCAGGTGCGCACCAGTAATTCAGTGTAAGCACGCATAAACGGCACAGTCATGGTAATCTGGGCGCGATCAGGCAATACCAGGTCCGCGCGCTTGGCGAATTTCTTGATCACGCTGAAAATGTAATCCCAGCGTCCAGCATTCAGACCGGCCGAGTGTTCGCGCAGTTCGTAGAGGATTTCATCCATCTCGAAGGCGGCGAGGATGGTCTCAATCAATACGGTGGCACGGATGGTCCCGCGTGGAATACCGAGTGCGTCCTGAGCATAGTTGAAGACATCGTTCCAGAGACGGGCTTCCAGGTGGCTTTCGAGCTTGGGTAGATAGAAATAGGGCGCAGTATTGCGTTCCAGCCGGGCGTGAACGTTGTGGAAGAAATAGAGGCCGAAATCGAACAGACTGGCCGATATCGGTTGGCCATCGACAAGGACATGCTTTTCGACCAGGTGCCAACCACGGGGCCGAACCATCAGCGTGGCGATCTCATCATTAAGCTCGTAGACTTTACTTTCCGTTTCCAGACGGATATTTTCACGAACAGACTCTTTGAGGTTGATCTGCCCTTGCATGATATTGTCCCACGTCGGTGAGCAGGCGTCCTCAAAATCTGCCATAAATACCTTGGCGCCTGAGTTCAGAGCATTAATCATCATCTTGCGGTCAACTGGCCCGGTGATTTCAACGCGACGGTCCTGTAGATCATCAGGTGTGGTGGCTACCTGCCAGTCCTGTTGGCGGATGTCAGCAGTTTCGGGCAGGAAATCTGGCAGTTGACCGGCTTCGATTGCTTCCTGGCGTGTGGCGCGTTGTGCGAGTAACGCTTCACGACGGGAGTTAAATTCATGATGTAGTCCAACAACAAATGCCATCGCGTCAGGCGAAAGAATTTCAGCATATTCTGGAGGCAAAGTCTCAGTGACTTCAACATTATCAACATATTCAGGCATTCGGGAGGCTCCTCGGTTTTAGGTCCGGTTGCATCCGTAGGAAGATATAGACGGCAAAACTTTATTACGATGTGGTGCGGCAAAGATTAAAACTTGATAAGTTAATGGTGACGTCTGCTTTCGGATGCTTTGTGATAAATTGTACGAAACCGACAAAGGCTTTCCAACAGTCCTTTGCATAGTTCTGGCAACGATAATAGGGTAGGCAAACCTACCCGGTCGAGTAGGTCGCTGTTGACCCAACCGGACGGGTGGGTTATCTTTAGCAATTGAATGCTTGTTTGATTCTCCGGGCGTACGAACAACTATGTCACCACGCGACCCTCGCTCTCATCGCATCCTCTCGGTCACTCAAGAGGAGTTGAACCGGATTGTTCTCGATGTGCATGATGGGCCAGTTCAGCATCTGTTTGCAGCACTATCGTTGTTGACAGGTGTTGAGTATGAAATTGAGAAGAAAATCCCTGAAGGCCGAGATGTCTTACCCAAGCTCAAGAAAGTATCGCAGCTTATTGAAGCCTCTTTGGGTGAAATCAAATCATTTCTGGGTACCTTTCGCTCGCCGGAATTTCAGCGCCGCTCGCTGGAGGCAGTCATTGAGAGCCTGGTCCTGCAACACGAGGAGTTAACCAGCCAAACCGTTGAGCTAAGCATCCACAATCTCCCTGAGGATGTCTTGCTCCCGATCAAAATCGCGCTCTACCGCATCGTCCAGGAGGCTCTGTCGAATACCTATCGCCATGCAGGAGTTGAGAGAATCTGGGTTAAGCTGTGGGCTGAGGACGGTATGATCTGCTTGCAGGTCTTTGACTATGGTCGAGGGTTTACACCGCCGCCCCTTGATGGCCCGGAAGCCACTGAGCGCGAAGAACATATCGGATTAAGGGGGATGCGCGACCGTGTTACGCTTCTGGATGGCACGTTTGAGCTCTTCAGCCAGCCGGGTAAGGGAACCCGAATTACGGTAAAGGTGCCCGCTGATGTCTAAATCAATCCGGGCTATTCTAGCTGACGATCATGCACTGGTCCTTGAGGGGCTGCGTGGGCTGCTAGAACAACAGGACGATATCGAGGTGGTGGCTGTAGCGCATGACGGGGACCAACTGCTCGCTCTGTTGGAACGCTACACCGATATCGACGTCGTGGTGATGGACCTTCAGATGCCCTATCATGGGCTTAAGGCCCTGGCCGAGATTCGTAAACGTGGGATCCCGGTGCATGTCCTGGTGCTAACGGCTTTTGGTGATGGGGAAAGCATCCAGGCCGCGCTTGAGCTGGATGCGGAGGGCTTCGCCATCAAAACCGAGTCGCCAACGCAGACGATTGAGGCCGTCCGGCAAGTTGCCCAGGGCCGCCTGGTATTCCCCCGAGCAGCACAACGCTGGTTAACCTCGCAGCGGCATGGCATCACGCCCTTTGGTGATAGGCTGTCCCCACGTGAGCGTGAAGTTCTGGAGCTCGTAGCTGAGGGACTGACGAATCCTGCTGTTGCGCTTGCTTTGAATGTCAGTGAGAATACCGTGCGTTTCCATCTCAAGAACATCTTCGAGAAGCTCGATGTCACCAATCGTACTGAAGCAGCAGCCTGGTATATTCGCAACTTGAAATCAGATGCAAATGGCACCTCCCACTAGTGGGTCATCTGGCTGGTCCAATCCCAGTGTATTGTTCCTAACCTTGATTTTGATCTAGCTGGCTCGCTCCGTTGGGCTATAATGCAAAGGCGAATGGCTATCTGTCAACTTTGCCTCCGGCGTAACCCCTTTCAATGTAGTGGTTTGGAGACGAGAGGGCTGTACGATTGAGTGTAGGCCACATGTGGACATTCACGAGTAACAACGCCGAACACACTCACCAATTTGGCGCTATCCTGGGACGCCTTCTCAGGCCCGACCATATCGTCTGCCTGAGTGGCGATCTGGGGACCGGCAAGACGACCCTGGTGCGTGGTATCGGCGAGGGGTGGGGCAGCGTTGATCGAATCACCAGCCCAACCTTCACGCTGGTAAATGTCTACCAGCGAGCTGCGGATGATGCCGTGCTATATCATCTGGATACCTATCGTCTGGAAACGCCGCAGGCGATCTGGTCCGTGGGGCTAGATGATCTCCTGGCGGGTAGAGGGTCCGTCGTCATCGAGTGGGCTGACCGTATCCGCTCAGAGTTGCCGGCTGAGCACCTGTGGATTGACATCCAATATCACGATGTCGGCCCAGATCAGCGGTTGTTTCAGCTTCACAGCTCTGACACCTATCATCAGGCCCTGCTAGCGGCGCTACGCATCCAAGTCGAAAGGGTATGCTAACGTGCTACTCGCGATTGACACGGCGACCCGGTTGCTGAGCATAGCACTAGCGGACGATGCTGCGATCATTGCCGAACACTCGTGGTATACACACAACCAACATAGCGTAGCTTTAGCAGCAGCCGTACAGCGTGCGATCCAGCAGGCTGGGGCCATACCAGCAGACCTGACCGCGATTGCAGTGGCCCAGGGACCAGGCTCGTTCACTGGTATCCGCATTGGCATGGGAGTGGCCAAGGGTTTGGCCCAGGCGCTACAGATCCCCTTGGTTGGCGTGCCCACCCTGGACATCATCGCGGCGGCAAGTCCCCATGTTGAGGATGACCTTACCGCCGTCATCCAGGCCGGGCGCGGCCGCATCATTGCTGGGCGCTATGGATGGCAGCATGGGCATTGGGTCCCGGCCGGATCACCGTGGCTTACCACCTGGCCGGATTTGCTCGAGCACATCGAGGCCGCGACATTGATCAACGGCGAAATTGACGAGACGGGGGTTTCATTCATTGCCGCCAGCCAGCAGCCATTGCATATGGCATCGTTGGGCTTGCGCCTGCGCCGCGCTGGCTTTCTGGCGCACTGTGCACGCGAGCGTTTATCTCGCAGTACGGAAACCAACCCCGCACACGTGGTGCCCATCTACCTGAAGCAACCATCAGGAGATTAGTTGTTTTGACCCCGCCATACATTCTCCGGCCGATGAAGGTGTCGGATATTGAGCAGGTCAATGAGATCGAGCGCCAGTCCTTCACCATGCCATGGTCTGCCCTGACGTACGTCTATGAAATCCGCCAGAACCATCATGCCCACATGGGGGTTCTAGAACTACCGAATCAACCTCCACCACAGACTGGCTATCGCCCGTTTGAGCGCCTTCAGGTGCTGTTTCGCCCTTTAACAAAGAGCGCACCCATCAATCATACGCTGGTCGCCTATGGCGGGATGTGGTTCCGCGATGGGGAAGCGCACGTCAGTACGATTGCCTCGCATCCCGACTATCGAGGGCGACAACTGGGTGAGTTGATGTTACAGGGTCTGGTGTTTAAAGGGCTTGCGCTCGAAGCGGACCGGCTGGTGCTGGAGGTGCGGGTAAGCAATACGGTTGCGCAGCGCCTCTACCGAAAATACGGCTTTGAGATTACCAATCGCATCGCAAATTACTACCGGGACAATCACGAAGATGCCTATATTATGACGGTGTCGCCCATCGACACTGCTTATCGTGCGCGCCTGCAAGAGAATCTCGACACGCTACGGGGTAGGCTGGCATTTAGTGATTCTTTCACCGGGCTTGAGATCAACACATTCAATCCCGACGCTGAATCGTGATATACTCGCTGTGCATTCTGGCTGAGAGCCAATGCGTCTGCCAGAAGGAGAGCATCTAGCCGGCGGGTTAGCCTAACAGCTCTGGAGATGTTCAATATTCGGAAAACAATGATCCGGTGGAGATAGCGATTTGTTGCTACTGCACAGTATGGAGTGACTGATTTCGAGAGAAAGGAGAAGGGCGTATTTGCCACCTTGATCATAAGCAAAGGTGGCCTTGGGCGCCGAAAATTCGATGAACCAGGAGGAACAGCAGGCAGCATTAGCCACGATTGCTCACGAGGTCCATGCCTGTACTGCGTGTAGTTTGCACCGCGGTCGCACGCAGGCGGTGCCCGGGGATGGTCATCCCAACGCCGATATCATGTTTGTGGGTGAAGCCCCTGGTTTCTATGAAGATAAGCAAGGGCTCCCTTTTGTGGGGGCTTCCGGACGCTATCTTGATGAGTTATTGAAGATGATTGGGCTAACCCGACAACAGGTCTTCATCACAAATATCGTGCGTTGTCGTCCGCCCCAGAATCGCGACCCGTTGCGCCCCGAGATCGAAGCCTGCACTGGCTATCTAGAGCGCCAGCTTGATGTCATCCAACCAAAGTTGGTCGCAACATTAGGGCGCTACAGCATGGAACGTTTCTTTCCCGGAGAGAAGATCTCCAAGATTCATGGCAAGTCCAAGCGTATCGGGGGGCGTATCTACTATCCATTGTTTCATCCGGCGGCGGTGTTACGGAATCCATCACTGAAACCAGTGATGGAGCAGGATTTTCGCAAGATGAAACAACTTGTCGATGAGTTTGATGCCAATATCCCGGATGATACCCCACCTGAAGATGACCCCCCGCCCAAGCCAGAACAACTCTCCCTTTTCTAGCGCCACAGGAGCGGTCAGGTTGAAAACCCTGGTCCCAGAACGAACCGGGGATGCAACCTGGCCGCCATTTCATCGTGTCCAGTTGCTACGGAAGCCGCTGGGCCTAATGACCTGCCACGTTCGCGGTCGGTGAAAGCCCGACAATCTGGGCTTTCACGGTGGCGTTTGCCATGCGGGTTGCGTTGCGGGTATCAACGATCAGCCCGGCATTGCTGACAATAAGGTCCCAGTCGAACGTCGAATGATCGGTAATCACCACAATGCAATCCTGTTGCTGGAGCCAATCGGCCGTTAGCGCCGCTGGATGGGAAAGCGTACCATCGATTAGACGCACCTGCTTGACATGGGGATCAGCCCACTCGACTACGGCACCCTTCTCTGCCAGGATATGAATGATATCGAGAGCGGGGCTCTCCCGGACATCATCCACGTCCCGTTTATACGCTACGCCCAGGATCCCGATCCGTGACTGGCGCACCGGCTTGCCGATCTCATTGAGAGCCCCCACGATCTTGTCCAGGACATAAAAGGGCATATTGGTGTTGATCTCGCTGGCGAGCTCAATGAAGCGTGCGGTGTAGTTCAGGGTCTTGAGCTTCCAGCTGAGGTAGTGGGGGTCTAGGGGGATGCAATGCCCGCCCAGGCCAGGGCCTGGGTAGTGCGGCATGAAGCCGAAAGGTTTGGTTGCCGCCGCCTGGATAACCTCCCAGACATCGATGCCTAGCCGGTCGCACATCATGGCGATCTCATTGGCCAGGGCGATATTGACCGCCCGGAAGGTGTTTTCAAGGAGTTTGACCATTTCGGCGGTTGTCGGTGAGTTGACCGGCACAACTTCTTCAACCACGATGCTGTAATAAGCAACACCCACCTCAAGGCATGCGGGGGTTACCCCACCAACTACCCGCGGGATATTGCGCACGGTGTAGATCTTGTTGGCCGGATCGATGCGCTCCGGAGAAAAGGTGACAAACGCATCCTGCCCAATGACCAGACCTTGCTCTGACAACTGCTCGGCAATGATCTCCTCAGTTGTGCCAGGATAAGTTGTGCTTTCCAGGCTCACCAACATCCCCGCATGGCTAACCGTGCTCAAGCCCTCAATCGCCTGCAGGATAAAGGACATATCCGGGTCTTTGGTCTTGCGCAGTGGTGTCGGGACGCAAATACTCACCGCATCTGCTTTTCGCAAGGCCTCGTAATCGGTTGTTGCCCTGAAACTACCATTATCGAC
Source organism: Chloroflexota bacterium (assembly GCA_010092845.1). GTDB lineage: Bacteria > Chloroflexota > Anaerolineae > Aggregatilineales > J027 > J027. The sequence goes on along the minus strand of JAADYW010000265.1, from coordinate 3,877 downwards.
TAGCGGGGCGATCTGCTCGCTGGGAATATCAATAACGTAGCTCTGCCCCTGATTAAGGTGTTTTACCTTTGTTTCATCGGTATCCACACCAATAACGTGATAGCCTGCTTCGGCAAAGGCGACTGCCAGTGGTAAGCCTACATACCCCAGACCGATCACACCAATGGTGGCGGTCTTATCGGCAAGGCGGTTGAGAACCTGCTGTCGGTAATCCGTGGTCATGAAGCTTCAAGCCTTTCCAGCATTTTGCGCAAATAGACAATATACTGTGGTTGTGATGCTGTCCGGACCTTGAGAGTGTTATAGGGCCGAAAGCCCAGGCGCCGATATAGGGCCAGTGCGCGTGGGTTCGCTGAGAAGGCACCGATCTCAAGGGTGCGGACATGGTGTTGATATGCAATAGTGGTCAGATGTGCGATCATGGCTGAACCGATGCCCTGGCCGCGCCGCTCGCGCTGTACGATCAGGTCACTGATCTCTGCACGTGCTGTGCGCCAGAATGTTAACATGCCAAAAGCACACAGCCCCTTATCTACTATACCGACGCAAGCATAGACACGCCCCTGGTTTTGGCGTTTGAGTGCACGCGCGAGGAGTTCTTCAACATCATGGGCTGGTCTTTCCGGCCAGCAGCCGGCGTGGAGCGGGTGAAAATCAGCCGGGATGAGGTGGCGAAATTCTGCGGTCAGCATAATTGGATAAAACACAAAAGACTGCTCCAATCGTGAGGAAACAGTCTATATCACTGACAGAGTGCTGATAGGGAAAACCCTGGTAAGTTAATCTTCTTCAATCTCAATCACCATGCGCCCCCGATACGTCCCGCAGTGAGGGCAAACACGATGAGCTGGTTTATACTCATCGCATTCCTCACAGCGTACCAGGTGCGCCTGTGACAATGCATGGTGTGCTCGGCGATTGCGCTTGTGCCGGCGCGAGATCTTACGTTTGGGTAAAGGCCCCATAATTTCATCCTTCTCTTTCAGGTCTACTGCTGGCAATCGGGATGAGCGTTACCAGCAGAGAGTATCAATCTTGATGGTATAGAATTTGCAGCAATGAGCGAACGGCATCTTATCACGGTTCGATGCCAAAGACAAGGGTATTCAGGGTAGAGCGAGCTGCTTATTCGGCGTCAACAAGCTCTTCTTGCTCAACCTGGACGCGCTCCTCTTGCGGTTGTGCTTGGGGGGGCGCCAGTGGGGATGGGTCGTCTGCTGGTAGCTTTGGTTCTTCCTGCTGTGCCTGCTTGATTTCGCGCTGCATCTGGATCATCGACTGGGCGCGGATTTCACGATCCTGCACTAATTTGGTGATGCCATTCCGCACAATGGTTAGTGTACGCAATAAGTGGCTTTCCAGGTCTTTAAGAACTTCCATCACATAACTATCAGCTTCGTCGCGTACTTTCTCGGCTTCGAGCTGGGCCTGCCTGACGAGATTGTCCGCCCGGTGCTGGGCCGTCTGAACAATGGCGTCGCGGCTGATCATATCTTCGTTCTTTTGACGGGCCAGCTCAATCATGCGGGTGGCTTCTTCATTGGCCTGAGCGAGCAGACGGTCACGCTGGTTGACGACCCGGGTAGCTTTCTCAATTTGCTCAGGGATCGAGATCCGCATCTGGTCTATGATCTCCAGCGCGCGCTCCTCGTCGATGAGGGTATAGCGACTCATGGGTACGTGGCGGCCCTCATCAATGAGGTCTTCGAGGCGGTCCACCAAGTGTTGAATATCCATCCCGTTTGTCCTTTCCTGGCATCGCAGCCAACGCAACGCTTAAGTGGGATAATGTTTCCTCAGTGCGCGTTCAACATGTGGAGGCACCATCGATGAGACGTCTCCACCCAGCATTGCGATCTCCCGAACGGTTGATGAACTAATGTGGATATAGCGCTCGCCAGTTATGAAGTTAACCACCTCGATGTCCGGCGCTAGACGCTGGTTAGCCAGCGCCATACGGAACTCGAATTCGAAATCCGAGAAAACACGTAATCCACGGATCAGTATAAACGCATCAACAGCTTTCAAATAGTCTACAGTCAATCCACGGTATGATGCAACTTCGACATTACCAAATTCACGAATTGCCTCTGCGACCAGCGCCCTGCGTTCTTCAACACTGAACAACATAGGCTTGCCCTGCGGCTCTTCATAGACAGCGACAATCACTTTATCAAAAACGCGGGATGCGCGTCGCACAAGGTCAACATGTCCCAAATGAATGGGGTTGAACGAACCAGGGAATACAGCGCGCCGAAGAGGCATCGGCAACTCCTTAGCAGTTAACTGATATCAGTGTTTTGCTGTTGCAATTGTTCTATTCGTTTGGCCAGCAAGGCATATTCAGGCAAATCAAAACCCGGGTCTTCGGCAAATATCGCCCGGCTTTCTTGTTGGGCTAGCTCGACAAGGCGTGGCTCCATCGCTGACTCCATACGGATTGGTGGCAACCCGGCCTGCCGCGTACCCAGAAGATCTCCGGCGCCGCGTAACTGCCAGTCTAGTTCGGCCAGGGCAAATCCATCCGTGTTTTCTTCAACAGCTTCCAGGCGCTTAACCGCGGTTGGATTATCTGTGTCGGCCAGAAGGAGGCAATAAGATTCATGCTCGCCCCGGCCAACCCGTCCGCGCAACTGGTGGAGCTGAGCTAATCCAAACCGGTTAGCGCCTTCGATGAGCATTACGCTGGCGTTAGGAACATTGATCCCCACCTCGATAACTGACGTCGAGATCAGGACATCAAGTTCACCCTCAGCAAATGCTTTCATCACCGCTTCTTTCTCAGAAGCGGGCAGCCGGCCATGTAGTAGGCCCACCGTGAAGTCCATAAAGACGCTTGTTTGGAGGTCTTCATAGGCGTCGATCGCTGCCATCGATTCGGTTTGGTCTGAGCTTTCAATCAGTGGATAGACCACAAAAGCCTGTCGACCCTGTTCTAGCTGGCGTGCAATAAAGTGATGCGCCCGATTGCGTTCGGCCACAAACAGAAGCCGTGTTTTGATCGGGGTACGCCCCGGAGGCATTTCATCGAGGACTGAAAGATCGAGATCAGCGAACATGGTCAGCGCCAGGGTACGCGGAATGGGGGTAGCGGTCATTACCAATACATGCGGATTGGTGCCTTTGCCGCGCAATGCCCCACGTTGATCAACACCAAAGCGATGTTGTTCGTCAATGACTGCCAATGCCAGGTCGGCAAAATTGACGCGTTGCTGAATCAACGCATGCGTCCCGACCAGAATGTCAATCTCGCCAGCTTCAAGCGCCGTGTAGATCGCTTCGCGATCATTCTCGTTGGTGCTGCCCGTAAGCAACCGGATCGCGATATTCTCAAACCCGGGCACTTGAGACAAGATCTGTTGGATACTGTGGTAGTGCTGCTCGGCGAGAATGCTCGTCGGCGCCATAATAGCTGCTTGGTGATTGTTCTTGACCGCCATGCCAAGTGCCATTGCCGCAACGACGGTCTTGCCAGACCCCACATCTCCTTGCAGGAGACGGTTCATCGGAATGTCTCGGCTTACATCTTCGCGAATTGACTCGACCACACGTACCTGGGCTGCTGTCAACTCGTATGGTAGGGACGCAGCGAAATCGTTCAGCCAGGTATCATCAACGTCCAATTGAATCCCGGGAACCGATTGCCATTCCCGACGGCGGGCGAGAACCCCAAGCTGGAGGGTGAGCAGTTCATCAAACGCCAGTCGTTCGCGGGCGTAGGATAGGTAATCCCAGTTTTCAGGTTTGTGCAATTGCCGCAAGGCCCATCCCAGGTCGACCATTTCGGTACGGGCCAGAACACTCTCAGGAATATAGTCCGGTATACGTGATGCCCACTCGTCGACAACCTGGTGGACCAATTTCCGCATTACCCGGC
>JAADYW010000264.1 GCA_010092845.1 Chloroflexota bacterium | reverse complement strand
TGACGCCACAAGGTACCATGTGCCGCCTTGTTGACGGAAGCAGATTACAGACCAGATCCGGTAACAGCCATATACCAAGAATTACTCCACTGAAAACATGCGGTTTGTAGACTAGCGTGCTTTTTGGGGAGCGTCAAGCCAGAAATGACACTGTCAGGTGGGCGTTTGGGAGGAGATGCTGCGCCTAGCTGTCACCAGAATCACTGGGATCAGAAACGGTTTGCAAGCTAAAGCCAATACGCCCCGGCTCCTCGTCAGAGCCGTCTTTATGAGCCAAGGGGATGTCGGCGACCAGATAATTGACCCGTTCGCGGAGTTCTAACTTCATTTCAACTTCGGCTTCGTTGATGCGGCAGTACTTTCGGATAACCTCCAGGATCTCGGCCTGCATCTGGCGAATCTGCTCCGGCGAGAGCTGGCTGCGGTCGGTTACCAGGACAAATTGTAGGCGCTCTCGAGCCGTAGAAGCACTCCTGCGAACAGACTTGTTACGGCCAAGAAGCCGTGTGAAAAAACTGAGCATGATTGGTCTCCGAACGTCAGCCGTGATAACGAAATCCGACTAGACCGCATAAAACGAGTGTGCAAGAACTTCTAGCGATTATTGAAGAGGCGACGGAAGCGATCCATCAAACTGGTGATTTCCAATGATTGGAATGGTACCTGTTCACCATCAAGCCGGCGTGCCAGATTCAAGAATGCCTGGCCGGCTGGCCCGGCAACAGCAACGCCCTGGTTACTGCTGCGTAGGACGTTCTCGTCCTCTGGGATGACGCCCACCAAACGGATAGATAATAGGCCAATAATATCATCAACCGAGAGCATCTCGCCCTTACGCACCATACCTGACTTCAGGCGGTTGATAACCAGACGAACAGGAATAGGGACATCATGAGTTTCGATCAAGCCAATAATGCGGTCCGCATCGCGAACAGCCGACACATCCGGGTTCGTGACAATCAGCACCTCATCCGCCGGCGCGATGGCGTTCTTGAACCCCCATTCAATACCAGCCGGGCTATCCACCAGTATGAAGTCGTATGAGTCCTTCAGCTCCATCGCCACAGCACGCATATTCTGGGGGGTGATGGCTGTCTTGTCACGGGTTTGCGAAGCCGGAATCAGATACAGGTATGGATAGCCCTTGTGCTTGACCATCGCCTGGCGAAGGGTACAACGCCCCTCAACGACATCGACCAGGTCATAGACGATCCGGTTCTCCAGACCCATCACCAGGTCCAGATTACGCAAGCCAATATCAGCATCAATAGCGATAATGCGCTTCTCAAGGCTTGCCAGCGCCATAGCCAGATTTGCCGTTGTCGTGGTTTTGCCAACACCACCTTTACCGGAAGTGACTGTGATGACCCTACCGCTCATTCAGTGGTTCCAATCCTCTGCTTTTATCTGCCCATCCTGAATATAGGCGCGCTCCGGACGGGGTTTACGGCGTTTATTGGTGGGAGGCGAGACGCTAATGAGCGAACTGATCCGTAACTGGGTCGGTTGTAGGTCCAGGGCACAGATCACGCAGGACTCATCGCCCATGGCTCCGGCGTGCACCACACCCCGCAACCGGCCCCATACCACGATGTCGCCCCCAGCAATGATCTCGGCCCCAGGGTTCACGTCGCCAACGACGACAACATGGCCAGGTGTGCGTATCACCCGGCCACCCCGCAGGGTCCGACGTATAAGGATCCCCTCGCTGCCGACAATCTCATCATCAAACATCTTCTCGGGGTATTCTGGTGGGCGTTCGATTTGCGGAGTAGCCTGCCGCACGCCCTCAGCGGGACCGATTTCCGACAAGTCCAAGGCTAGCCCTAGTTGTCGTGTTGCGCCCTGGGTGGTAGCACTGGTACTCAGCACACTGGCCAGGTTGACATCGCGCTCCCGCAAGCGGTTGAGCAGGCGCGCTAACTCCGGACGTTGAACGGCTCGCTTTCCAAGCTGCAGCACAATAGTTGCACCCCGAAAGAAGGCAGCTTGATTATCAATCCGCGCGGTTAGATCGGAAAGCACATCCCCCCACTCCGCCTCGGGATCAATGGTGATGAGAATGCCCTCACGGATACCCTTGAATTCAACCTGATCTTGCATCGCTAGCAACTTAGCTTGTGACCTTTTCTTGTCAATTGTACGTAGATGGTCAACATTGCGCTAGCGGCCTCATTATTCCTGGAAAAGCCGTACCGATTGCCATGTGACCTGAGACATACGGGCCGGGCCGCCTTGACCCCATAATCCCCACTGCCGTGGCATGATTCCTTGCGCTTCGAAAGCAATGTCCCACATGCGCTCGCCATTGAGATAGAGCGTTATGTAAGCGGGTTGCCGCTCAGGCACATAGACCAGGTGCAAATGATTGTCCGCCCCCCTCGGTCTGATATGGTGAAAGACCTTCCAAAAGGTGCTGATCTGCTGGACGGGTTCATGCGCAGGGGGACAGTCAGTGACATTGTATTCTAGCGCGGCAGGACAGTAGCGAACAGTGACATATTGGCTACCATTGACGCCAACAACAAGCCACTGACCATTATCCATCTCTAGCCAGAGCCCCCAGCTCGCCAGTGGATCTGAGGAGTGCGACAGCCGAGCTTGCCCCTCAAGCGAGAAGTTGACGGCGTCAATAGGGTGGGGGCTGCTCGCAGTAACAACCTGCTTTGGCGCCAGGTTGAGGGAAGATACCCCACCGGCCCACGTCAGTTGGCTATCTTCCAAGATAAGGTTGCGTGCCCGCGGCGGATCGGCGGCCCCCAAAGATAGGATGAGCGCCCCTGTCAGGATAAACAGCACACTGCTGAGCGCGGCGACAACCAGTGTCCAATGGAGGGTTGCCCGCTTGCTCGCGCTCCCTTTCAAGCCGCGCACAGGCTCATCCAGCCATATCTATGAAGGCAACTCATACAGTTCCACCAGAACGCCAGAGGTGCTTCGCGGATGGATGAAGCAATACTGGATACCGTCATTTTTTCTCGTCTTGGGGCTGTCATTGATAAGTTCAATGCCATGCTCCAGCAGCCGATTCATCATCGCGGCAATGTCATCAACCTCAATGCAGACATGATGCATCCCTGGGCCACGCTTATCCAGATACTTGCCAATGCCGCTTTCGGGTTCGGTGGGTTCAAGTAATTCGATGTGGCTGGTGCCAACTTCCATAAAGGCGATATTGACATGTTCTTCGGGGTTTTCTTCAGTCCGGGCCAGGGGGAGCCCCAGCGCATCTCGCCAGAAGTGTAAGGCTTGATCCAGGTTGGGAACAACAATTGCCAGGTGATTAATCTTGTGGGTCATACTTCTCTCTCTAAGGGTTTCGCTGCGGAGTGCAGTGCGAACAGGACTGTTGCATGTTAAACTACTTCTGAGATTTTACCGAGATCACTTCCTTTCGAAATCAGTATACTATGACAATGCCCCTAGATCGTGAGACCCGAAAATCCCTGGTACGTCTGGCGGAAACTGATACGGAGTACAGCCAGTCTGCCCGGATAGTGCTGGCCCTGGCATCTGGCCAGTCTGCCCAACAGATCGCTATTGCCGTACGCGTGCCCGTCAACGAGGTGTTGAAGATTCAACAACACTTTGAGGCCGAAGGCATTTCGATTTTTGGCGATGCATTGGTCAGCGACCAGGCTGAGCAAGCTGACCCCAATGGTACACAACTTGCTCCTTCAGGAATTGATGAGGCGGTAGCCAAAGCCGAAGCGGACGATGAAGATGATGAACCGCGCGAAATGGGTGATGATCGGCCTGCACAGAGCCGGAGTTCGCGACGCCGGACCCGACACCGCAATAAAGAAGCTCGTGATGCAGACCAGTCCAGTGACCGCCAGGCAGATCACGGTTTCGGCGAAGATGATAAGAATTTCGCCAACAGCCAGTTCAGCGTGGATGATGCGGTCGCCGAGGGTCTAGAAGCCCTGCTTGATGAGGTTGACTCTGAGGATCTAGCGGCAGCTATGTCCCCGCGCAAAGTTGTCATCGAAAGTGACGTTTCCAGAGCGCGTCCGCAGTCAGAAGAGATTGCCGAACCCGTAGTGATCGAGGAGATCCAGGAAAGACCTGACCCTGAGCAACCAATCAGCATTGGCGCACTTGCCGCAGCCTTCGACGTTGATATGGCGCACGCGCGCTATATCAGTGTATTGGCCCGCCAACTGTTCGATGCTACGGCAAATGTACATCGCCTTTCTGCCCACTATCGTGACTTATTGCATGCCGCGGCCTTACTACATCGCATTGCCTATCATCTTGATCCCGGTCACTATCATGTGCTCGGGCGGGACCTGATCCTGGAATATACCTTGAAGGATGTCACGTCTGACGAACGGCAGATCATTGCCGTCATGACGGCGGCGCAACGGGAGACGGCGCTAGTACATCAAGAGCCATCTTATACGGCGCTGCCAGATGCTGACAAGTCCGTTGCGGAGACACTAGCAGGATTGTTCAGGATGGCGGTTGGCCTGGATGCAAGCCAAACACAATCGGTTGAGGTCCTGGAATGGTTTCAAGCGCCTGGAGAAATCGTGGTCGTACTGGATGGAGACGATGTAACCACCGACATCCAGCAGGCGCAGCAGCGAAGCGATTTGTGGAACCATTGCTACGCAGATGCCAGAATCCGCTTTGTGGTAGCGGGTGAACGAGCGCCCGACACCGAGCGGTTTGCAGAAGCTCCGCCACGCTGGCCTGAGCTGGCCCCCCTGGATCTGGCTGTCGAGGTCAGCAACAAGTTGCGCAGGCACTACGCCGCTCGACTGAGCTATCTTGTGGACCGGGTGCGGCACCATGATAACGGCGTTCTCGTAGCGCTCTCGCGCGAGTTTAATCGACTGGTGGGCATCTGGGAGTGGTTAGTCCCCGGATCAAAGCCGCGCCGGGTGTTTGCGGAGGACACTGCCTGGCTCGCCGAGCTGATCCAGCAAGCGTTATTGCAGGAAGCACTGGCCGACCGCAGTGGGGCATTGCTCAGTGAGACGGATCCCAATCATGACGATCCGCAAGCCGTTCACGACCTGAACGTGATGAGCGACTTCTATCAGCAAATGGCTTCTCAGGCGTTTTCGAGCCTCCGACAAGCTCTGGAAAGTCGCCGCTTTAGCCGCTGGATTGACAGCGTCCAGGCCGAGGTTCAACCCGATCCCCAGGACACGCTGACGTTTTCCAGCCAGATTGCTGAACGCGCCTGGGCCTATCTAGGCGAACTGCGGCAGGTCATGGATCGCATCAATCTGGCGGGCTGGAATGCTGACCTCTCTGTGCTGCTGACCATCGAAACCATGGAGACATTCCTCGAAGACTTGCGGCTACTAATTGACTTGTTGACCTTTAGCGGTAGCCTTTTGGGCACAGAGCACGAACAGGTACTCGACGTTCTGGAACCCCTGATGAACTACCTGCTGGCCTGGCAGCGCATGGAGTATGTTGCTCAGATCGCTGATCAGAAC